>DASSZI010000046.1:0-15201 GCA_035713565.1 Acidobacteriaceae bacterium
CGGCTTTCACTCCGCTCGCAGGATCTCGGTAGGATCGGTGCGCACCGCGCGAAACACGGCGGGCAACGTGGCGAGGAGAGCCGTCAGCAGGATGGCACACGCCGGTAGCGCAACCATCTCGGTGTCGCTTGCTTTGACCTGATAGAAAAGCGACTCGACAAAGCGCGTCGCGCCGAATCCGAGCGCCACGCCCGTGCAGCCTCCGACCACAATCATCAGGAAAACATCGAGAGTGACGATGCGGACAATGCCAGCACGTGTCGAGCCAAGCGCCATGCGGATACCAATCTCGCGGCGGCGCTGAAGGACGGAGTAGTTGAGGACAGCGTAGAGTCCGATTCCGGCGAGGAGCAGCGCGACGGCGGCAAAGAAGGAGGCGAGCATGGCGATCAGTCGCTCGCGGATGGTTTGATCGCGGATCAGATCGAGTTGCGTGGTGATATTGGAGACACGAAGGCCGTTATGCCGCTGCCTAATGAACTGACGCAGGGTACCGGCGAGGGCGAGCGGGTTCCGGGCGTTGGTGTGAATGACAAAAGTGCCGAAATCCACAGCCTGGGGGCGGGATTTGTTGTCAGTCGCATTCAAGGGAACGTAGAAGACGGCGCGGTTAGGTTCGCGCAGGGAGTGGTCGGGGACATCGGGAGTCACGCCGACGATCTTGTTGAGGGGCTGATTGACACCGCGTTCAAAAGTGCGGCCGATGGGGTCCTGGCCGGGGAAGAACGTCTTGACGAATGTTTGATTGACGATGGCGGCCCCCGGCGAGGTGTCCTGGGGGCGAAAATCGCGACCGGAAATCAGGGGAATCTTCATCGTCGAAAGCCAGCCAGGGGAAACGTTCAGATAAAAGGCGGGAGTCGGACTGGGAGGCGCGCCGTCAATCGAGATGTCGCTATTGATTTTGATGCGGCCAAGGAGCGGCCACCCGGAGATGGCGACCGACTCGACACCGGGAACGGCACGGAGCGCCTGGGCAGTTTGATTCCAGACGGTGGGGAGCTGGCCTTTCGCGGCAACGGTTTCAAGCAGGAGCAGACGGTCGGTGGAGAAACCGAGGGGCCGATTCTGCAGGCGCCGGAAGGATGCAACAAAGAGCGATGACAGAAAGAGGACGAGAAAACAGAAGGCGACCTGAAGAGCGATGGCTCCATGCAGAAGGCGGCGCGGCGAATGCGGATCTTCACCGCCTTTGAGGGCTGCGACAGGACTGACGGCAGAGGCACGGAAAGCAGGGAGCAAACCGAGCAAAAGAAAGACCAGGACGATAAGCGCGAAGCCGAAGAGAAGCACACGCCAGTCGGCGGGAAGGGCAAGGCGCGCAGGGTCGTCGGGCGGATTGATCTGGCTGAGTACAAATGGTGCCGACCAGGACGCAAAAAGTGCGCCAAACACGGAAGCCACCAGGGCGAGCAGTGCGCTTTGGGACAGGATGAGTTGAATGAGACGACCACGGCCGGCGCCGATCGCAATTCGGAGAGCTATTTCCTGAGTGCGGGCGGCGGTCTGGGTTGTCATCATATTGGCAACGTTGACGCAAGCGATGAGCAAGACAAGCGCGACCAGGAGACCGAGAACTCCAAGCAGCCGGCGGTAGTCCTTCTGGAGATCGGAGATACCAGCGCCGGCGGGATAGAAGACAAGCGTCTGCTTGAGATAGCGGTCTCTCGCCGCCCTGGTCGCGCCGCGGAAGCACGTCGTGCAATCAGTCTCGAAGGCGCGATTGACGGCGGAGAGGTGCTGGCGAAGAGGCTCCAGAGCAGCGGCCGGGCTGACCCCAGATTTCAACATCAGGAACGTGCGATGCCAGTCCACGCTGTCATGGGTGGCGAACCTGTTCATGCTCAGCGGAAGGAAGATGTCTGTGAGAGTTCCTTTCTCAGTCCCAGTAAAGTCGCGCGGCCCCACTCCGATGATCTGGAAGGATTGTTCGCCGATATGGAGCGAGCGGCCAAGAACGCCGGGATCGCGGCCGAAGCGGTGATTCCAATAATTCCATGAGAGGACCGCATAAGGGCTGACCCCGAAGGCGCGGCCATCGGCGGGGGCAAGCAGGCGCCCGAGCGCAGGCTCAAGGCCGAAGAGCGGGAACATGTTGCCGGAGACATAGGCAACGTGAGCCTTCTCCATATCGCCTTCGCTGAACCACGTGATGTCCGTACGGTCGGCATCGCTGATGGCAATGAGGTCGGCCTGGTTGTGGACGGCATCGCGCATTCGCTTGAACTCCGGCGTAGACCAGTGCTCTTCCTCGGCAGGCTTGCCGTATAGGCCCGTCATTTTGCGGGAGAGGACATAGAGCCTGCTGGAATGCGAAATGGGTAGCGGACGCCAAAGTAACGCGTCGATAAGACGAAACGCGGCGACACAGGAGCCGATACCGAGGGCAAGAGAAAGCACAGCGGCCACAGATGTGATCCTGTGTCGGCGGAGCTGACGCCAGCCGAAACTTACATCGGAAAGAAGTGACTCTAACCATCCGAAGGCGCGAATGCTGTGGCTTGCTTCGCGGGCATGCAGCGATGAGCCGAATGCACGGTGTGCTTCCCCGGGGTCGCGTCCTGAGGCGATGGCTTCTTCGATATGTAACTGTAGCTCTTCTTCAATTTCGCGGTTCAGTCGCTCTCCGCACACGGCATTCGAAATACGTGACCAGAAAGACACGTCATGCCTCCCGGAGAACGCGGTTGATCGCCAGGCTGACTGACTGCCAGCGCGACTCTTCCACGCCCAGTTGCTTTTTACCTGCTGCGGTCAATTCGTAAATCCGGGCGCGGCGACCGGATTCCTTCTTGATCCACTCCGCGCGAATCCAGCCTGCTTCTTCCATGCGATGCAGCGCGGGGTAGATCGAGCCTTCTTCCGCGCGCAGCACATCTCCGGATGTACTGGCTATGGCAGCCATAATGGCATAGCCATGAAGCCGGGGATGCCGCGACAGAATTTTGAGAACGAGCAAATCAAGAGAACCCTGCAGGGCATCTGTTTTTGCCATACTAAGATGTCTTTATATAGACAACTATGTATGTTGTCAACGGATTCCTCTCGATCTGGGAACGCGTGAATTGTCCGTAGGTCCAGGTTTGGCGGGAGATACAGAGATACGAGGTTCTCCTCCTGAGCCGCAGGCGAAGGACTTGGCGTTCGAGGATCACTTGAGGCTGTTTGGTTCGGCCTTCATTGTGGACTCCTGCCAGGCTCGAGTGTCCGCACTCCTTCTACAGCTTTTCCCAGTTCGACATGTCGTAAGCTGCTCCGTTCGGTAAGGGAAATCCAAGCTGATGCGCAAGCATACACACCTGCCCGCGATGGTGGGCTTCATGACAAAGCATGTAGCACATCATTTCCAAACCAACCGGCCATGGCGTTGCCCAGCCGTCTCTGCGAAACGTCTCGATTCGGCCACCACAACCGCCGAGCGCTTCCTCGAGCATTTCGACGCAGCGAGCGGCGCTCTCCGCCAATGCCGCACGAGTCTGCTGCGGCGTGCAGTGCGCGCGGTTGAGCAGGCGCGGGACCTTCAGGTGCGGAGCGCGCAAAGTCAAAGGATCGATCTCGGAAGGATCCCCCGACGCAACTGACGCCCGTTTTGAGGGAGCATCCGAGTTCGGCCCCCCTCGCTCATCACCAGGAATACACGTCCAACTCGCGGATCGCTAACGGCTGCTGAACGAACGAGAGGTCGGCTGTTCCGTGGGGCAGAATGAGACCAATCGAGCCAGTTTCCGATCTGACCGTTGGCGGGAGAGCGAGACCGGTGAACAGACCTGATGTGCTTTTGACCCGGACCACGACCACGTGACCAGAGGTGTTTGCATATTGGAGTTGTGCAAAGGTCGGACCGCGTGTCGCCTTCATCCCGCGGATGCTGTCGCGATTCGCCAAATACTTTTCCGGTGCTTTGTCCTCACCGTCCGCGACCATCAATGCAAGATCATGCGCCGGAACGGAGACCGGGACGTTCGCTGCTTCGATATTCCGTCCGTTCCAGACGTCGCGCAGTGATTTTAGACTGCCTTTGAACCCCAGCTTGTCCCAAGGAATCGTGACTTGCGTTGAAGCGTCCGTGCGATTCAGTATCACGATCGCACGCCGTCCGGCGATCGCCATCGGCTTTACCCAGATCTGGATCCCAGGACTGGGCTCATCGACTTTGATAGGTTGCAATCCATAAGGATCATTGTGAATTGCGAGTGCTTCGCGATTGGTCAGCAGCGACAAGATAGCGGGAGATAGACGTGTCAGGTCTGAGCCAACCATCAGCGGCGCGCTCGAAATTGCCCACAGCCCCATGTGGATGCGATCGAGCGAGTTGGTCATACCGCGCATGCCCATGACCATCATGTCGAGGTCGTTGTAATAGCCGGTATGCTGCGCTTCCGGATGCAACCCTGCGTCGAAAGAATGTAGGACATTCTCGGCGGTGATGACCCGCTTTTCGTGTGCGGGATCATGCAGGCTCTCCACGACGGGGGGAATGATGTCGCCGCCGGTGCGCCAGATGGTGCTTTCGATTCCTCCAACGCCCGGACCCCAGAACCAGGGATTTTGGCTGCCCCACTCGCAAATAGAAAAATATAATTTCCGTCCAGTAATTCTTTCAGCGTTCTGAATGGCGTGGGCAATCTGCGCATACTGGACCGCGCCAGAGAGCCTCTCCTTGTCGCCTCCACACCAGTCCACCTTGACGTAATCGAAGCCCCACTTCGAAAACTGCAGGAAGTCCTGATCATAGTGACCCTCGCTGCCAGTATTCAGAAGCTTTGGTCCGGAGTCAGGGTACATACTGCACCCGTCCCGACCTGCGTCGGTGTAGATGCCGGCCTTCAGTCCCAGGCTGTGAATGTATGCCGCAATGTTGGACATGTCGCCATCTTTCTGGCCGGGCTGAATGGCAGGCCACTGTTTGGGATTGACGGCAATGTTGCCAGCGGCATCGCGTTGACCCAGCCACCATCCTTCGTCGATGACAACGTACTCGTAGCCAGCCTCTTTCATGCCGTTCGAGGCCAAAGCTTTAGCCTGCTGCTGAACTATTTGGGAATTCACAGTGTTGGCGAAGCTATTCCAGGAATTCCATCCCATTGGCGCAGCGCCGAAGCACGCGGTTGCGGATACGAGAAGTAGCCAGGAAAATCTCATGTGAAACAACATATCACCTGTATTGCGTTAAGCTGGTCGGCACGCAGCCTCCCATGATGTCTCGCTTAGTTCAGACGGCTCCCGAAAGTTCGTAGACCCAGGAGTACGTCGTGTATTTCGTCGGCTGTGGATGACCTGTTGTCCCGAACGTTTTTTCGCCGCGCCGTTCCCCGCAGCGACAAGTCAGCCGAAAGCCATCGCGGAAAACGACAGGATCTTCATCGTGGTAGCGATACGCCGAAAAGGAACTCGTCGCTTCGTCCTTGTGGGTCAACCCGGCCTGGGGAAGATGGTAGAGACCACGATTGAAGTAATAGGTCCCGAGAAAGTAGTCCTCCAGACCTGAGGAAAGGAATTGTGGCTTCGTGTCGCGCCTCGTTTTCGGGCCAAAGTATGCCCGCATCTGTCCTTCCAAAAACTCGAAGTTGTTGCTCTGGGCCGCCATCGTCACCTGAAACAGGAGTCCAGCGCCAGCTACTTTCGCAAGTTCGAATTCTTCCAGCGGCTGAACTTCCCGATCGATGACCTTGTGCAGCTTCAGCCGCGCAGTTTGGGGCAACGGAAAACCGCATATTTGTAGCTGCCCATTCTCCAGCCCGCGGATGATCCACCACAAGAACGTGTCGCGCGGAACGCCAGGAGGCAATTCGGCGGTCACTCGAATGCTCCTCGAATATGGAATGCGATGGTTGAAGTAGATCCCGCTAGGCTCGCCTGTCACACCTACGAAACGATTTCCCCACGGAGCGGCGGGATCCTGGAAGCCGACGCCTACACCCAGACCGAGTTCCATGTCGATCGAGGGAACTGTCTCTCCGTCCGCATACACCCGGATCCGGGTTCGCTTGTAGTCTTTGAAAGCCCCTCCAAACCACATGTGGTCCAGATAGCCCGCCCCCGTATGCCAGGCCAGTTGCGCCTCTGTGTCTTTGAGAAAGGGCTGCTCTTCCTTCCCGGTGCTGGTGAAGGTGCATAGGCCGTGCGGAAACGGAGGCTCAGTGCCTTTAACTGGAGGTTGGCCCATAAGAGCAGACGAGGTAAGCGGCAATCCGAGAACAGTTCTAGTAAAAGCTCGCCGATCCATTGCATCCCTTTCGTGACTCTATGAGTGCATTATCGCCAAGACACTCATCCACGACGTGAAATGCAGGCGCAGTGTGCCTGCCACTATCCCTAAAAATTGATGGCCGTCTGCAGGAAGATGCTGCGGTTGCCGGCTGTGTGCGAGCTGAAGAACCCGCGCGCCAGGGATTGAGATTTGCCGAAGAATCTGGTGGAGTCCAGAGTCCCGTTCGGCACGCCGAGGTTCTCGTGGTTCAGGATGTTTTCTCCAAACGCGGAGAGCGTGATGCTGTACTTCCGAGGTACGGACGCGTCCATGCGTCCGGGACCGCCTGCGTTGCCGCTCAGGCCGCGTCCGCCTAATCCGGGGCCGCCATGGTTGAAACCGCCTGGGCCACCGAAGCCGGGCTTGCCAAGACGCGGGCCAAAGCCGATCACTTTGCTGACGCGCATGTTCAGGCTGTAGTTGGAGGGGCCCGTGCCCAGGCCATAGGGAACGATTGGCTGTTTTGTTCCTATCGGGTTGGGATTCAGACAATAGCCTTCAAACCGGACCAGGGGGGCCGCGCAGCCCAAGGCAGGATTGGCAAAAGTTGGCCGGGCATTGAATTGATTGTTTCCCGTCAGATCGCTGCCAATCTTCACGTTGTAAGGAATGCCGGAATTGTAGACAAACATCGGAGAGACGGTGAAAGCGTGGGGTCCGTTGTAGCTGGCCAGCAAGAGAAATCGATTGTGAATATCGAACGCCGTCCGCCCGTAGTCCTGACCAGGATCGCTGGCGTTGGATGCGAAATGGAACACGGTGCTGGTATCTCCCAGCGCATTGCTATAGGTGTAGAAGCTGAACAGGCTGAGGCGATGCAAGCTTGCCTTGATAGTCGCGATGATCTGGTCTTGCCGGTAAACTCCGCCGGATTGGTACTGATAAATGTTTCTGGCGGGGGGCGCGAGCGGTGCCGTCGGATACACATTGGCGGCCCCGTCGAAAAACGGCGCGGTCACGTTATTAGACAAGTACTGATGGACTCCTCGGCTGTACAGATACGTGACGTTGCCCGTGAGGTTTTTCGCGATCTGCCGGTCGATGCCCACTGCGGCCTGCATGTCGACGGCAGCATGGAATTTAGGATCCAGCGTCCAATATGTTGGCGCGGAACTGGAGGATGTCGGGTTCGGTGGTTTGATGGCGTTTCCAGGACTTGTCTCGGTGTAACCGGCGGGATTAGTTACGGTATAGATCTGCTGATTGGATGGAGTGTTCGGATTCGCCGGCAGATTGTTGTGGATAGTCTGCAGGATGTAAGGCGCACCGTAGGAGCCATTCGGCACCGTAAACCGCTCATAAAACCATCCGTAGCCTGCGCGAACGACGGTTTTGTGCCGACGGCCATGGCCCAGCGCATAGGCCAGATAAGCACGGGGCGCCCAGTCGTTTTTATCGTGGATATAGTTCTGCGATTCCCAGCGAACGCCGTAGCTGAAGGTGAAGCGTGGGCTGATCTTCCAGTCGTCCTGATAAAAAAGCGCGGCATCAAACAATACAGCGCGGGCAGTGTACTTGTTTACCACGGTGACGGAATACTGCTGGGGAGTTTTCGCGACATAGTTCGCATTGGATTGAAACACGTAGGAACCGTTCGTTCCCGCGTTGGTGTAATTGGCATCGTCATAAACGCGGAGCCGGGTGCCGAAGTTAAGCGTATGTGCGCCTTTCTGCCCGGTCAAATAGTCCTGCAACTCAAAATCATCCTGGCTGTCGCGCTGCGTTCCAGCGTTGCTGCCGCCATCAGTAAACGAACCTTGAACGGAGACCGTAGGAGACGTCAACTGGGCGATCTGGTTGTTGCGAATGTGGCGATACTGAAAGCGGATATTGTCGACGAAGTTCCTGCTGAGCACCATGCTGTCGCTCGCCTGAATTTGGTTCTCCTCGTTGTGCAGGTTGTATGCCTGCTCCGGCAAGGCAAGCTGGCCTACGCCGTCGTTGGTCGCCACCACACGATACAGCGAGTAACGCAATGTTAATGTGTTCGATTTCCCAAGTTGAAGATCAAAACGGGGATTCACGTCGGTGCGTGACATGGGATTGCTGATTGCCTGATTCAGAGTCAGTCCGTTTGGATGGGCTGCGGTGATGGTCGTCGGATTGGTGGCGTTCACCACCTCCACGTTCTGCGTGTCGCGATAGAAGCCGCTTACGAAATACGAAGAGCCGGGCTTAATCGGGCCGCTAACATTGGCGTGGGCAAAGTACGAATAATAGCTCGGCTCCTGAATGATCTTCTGGCCGGGCGCAAGGTTTGCGTTCAGAATTGGGTTCTGGGCGTTGAAACCGGAATAGTTACCGCGGGAGAAGACATGGCCATGAAATTTCTCAGACCCGGGCTTTGTCAGGATTTCAATGCGCCCATAGCCGAGGCGGTCATATTCGGCGGAAAAAGGGTTCTGATTCACTCGGATTTCGCGAATGGAGGACTTCGGCGGGATCTCCCCGCCGCTGAAGCCGTCGATATAAATCTGTGCTCCGTTGGGCCCTGCGCCGGGTCCGGCCAGGGCCTGAATCTCGCTGGCCAACTCATCCGGATCATCGGAGAGTGCATCGAGATCCTTGCCTTTCATAACCAGCGCATTTGCATTGCTCTCCGGAGTGGTATCGATGGTGTTGCCCTCCGCCTGAACATGAACCTCCTGCTGTTGAACGGCGATACTCATGGGAATGTTGAGGGTGCTAGTTTTGCCGGGGGAAACGGAGACGCCTTGCATTTCATATGGCGTGAATCCATCGATCGAGGTGTGGATGGTGTACTGTCCCGGGGGAACTGCGTTGAACTGGTAGTTTCCATCGCCACGACTGGTGGTATTCATGCTTTTGCCGTTTCCGGAAAGAGTGACGGACGCGCCGGGAATGATCGCTCCGGAAGGATCCATCACCTGACCGCGGAGTGTCCCGGTAGATTTCTGCGCCCATCCCGCGCTCAGGAAAAGGGGCAAAGACAAGACGAGCAGTAGCCGGACGAATCGTGAGGGCACTATGAATTTCCTTCAATCTGTAGGAGTGTTTCGCAGTCTATGAATAGGACGAAGAACAGATCGAAAAAGCCGCACACTTTCTGTAGACGCGATAGGCTTGCGGCAGGACGGCCAGAGACGGAATGCCTACTGCAGCGAGCTGACGAGAGTGACGAGAGTGCTAGTCCTGCAGGCTTGCGGCTAGAAGTCCCGGATCCACATTGCCGCCACTGATGATGACGCAGACTGCTGCGTCCGCCGTGAGATTGCAAGCGGCGCGCAATGCGTCGGTTTTGTAAAGCGCCGCAGCCAGCGCAACAGCCCCGCTTGGCTCCGCAACCAGATGCGCGGAGTTAACGCATTCCCGCATCGCTCTTACGATTTCCGCTTCTGTCACGGTAAGAATTCCGTCCACGAATGCACGCAAGTGCGCGAAGTTGAGTTGACCGACATGCTGCGTGCGCAAGCCATCCGCAAGCGTGCGAGACGTCTGCTCCGGTGAGTAAGCGATAATTTTTCCCGCGGCAAGACTTTCCGCCGCGTCTGCTGCGGCTTCCGGCTCGACGCCCCAGACCTTCGTCCCCGGATGCTGCAGTTTGATGGCTGCGGCAACTCCGCTCAAAAGGCCACCACCACCAATGGGAGCCAGCACCAAATCGACCTCGGGCAAATCCTCGAGAATCTCCAGCCCGCATGTGCCTTGCCCCGCAATGATTGCTGGATCATCGTAGGGAGGAATCATCGCGTAGCCATGCGATTGTTCCAGTTCTTCCGCTTTCGTTTTTCGCTCCAGGCTTCCGGGTCCGACCGTGATGATCTCCGCACCGAGCGCTTCCGTGCCTTTCCGTTTGATCTGCGGTGCGTTTGACGGCATCACGATAATTGCCCTGGTCTGGAGGGAGCGCGCAGCATAAGCTACCCCCTGTGCGTGATTGCCGCTCGAGTAGGTAAGAAGGCCGCGCGCCTGCGCAGCTTTGGTAAGCAGTGCGGCCTTGTTGTAGGCACCCCGCAGCTTGAAGCTGCCGATCGGCTGCATGGATTCAGCCTTGAGAAAAATGCGCGCGCGACCTGGGAATTCTGCGTCAATGATGGGTGTACGTCGCGCTACGCCGCGGATTTGGACCTGGGCTGCACGTACGTCCTGAAGTGAAATCAGCGCCGGTTCGTCTGCCAGAGCAGGGAAGCCGGACGTATTCGCCACGAGCATGGCATCTCCTTGTGTGTTATTCATGCGGCGGGTTTTCGGCGCGCTCCATTACCTGAGCAAGCAAATGCAGCAACTGCCATTTTTGCAGCGGTCCGGACTCTTCATGAACGATTCCTACGTGGCCAATCAAAGGACTGATTGTCATCGCCTGAAGGGTTCCGGGTGGCAGATCTCTGGCGAGCCATTCCGCTTCTGCAAAGGGAATCAAATTGTCGGCGCGGCCGTGCAGAAGGTAAACCGGAGCACGCAGTCCTTCCAAATGGTTGTGCGGAGAAACAGCAGACATCTCCGCGAAGTGTCTCTTGTTGGATACGGAAACTGCCCAATCCTGATTCGCCGTATCGATGAGGCGCCGATATTCGGCTTTCTGAGCATGGCTCAGCGTCATGAGCCGCTGCTTCTCCACCTCGGCGTTTTGATGGAGGTGAGCACGAAGAACAGGGCGGAGGGATGGGACGTCGGCTGTCGGTACAAAGTCTTCCAAGTGCTCGTATTCCAGAATCATGGGCCCATAGGGGTTTGGCGTCGCGCGCTCCACATTCCCACCGGGCAACGGATCGGCACCGCTGGTATAGAAGCTCGCAACCCGGAAAAGATTGTCATGCGCTCCAACGGAGAATACAAACGAGACGTCGCGCGCATAGGCAGCTTGCGCGGCGGTCATCAGCGCCAGACCTCCGGAAAAGCTGATTCCTAACAGGCCGACGCGTCGCCCTGTTGCTTTGTGAAGCCATTGTGCAGCGGTTCCGATTGCCTGCACATCGGAGGGCTGGATTCGATAATCTCGGCTGTCAGGCAGCTCCGGAGTCATCACGCGTAAACCGCAGGCCGCTATCGAGCGGGCAAATTCTACCAGGCGTGGTTCGTCGATGCCCAGATGATGGACGCCCGGTACCAACACCATTCCAGGCGCGCTGGGGGAGGGAGTGTAGAGGCGGACCCGGATTGGGCCTGCAGAGGACGCAAGCGTCAAGTTGCTGTCGCGCAATGGCATTCCGGCGGACGACCGCAGAAGGCGAGGGACCGGCTTGCCCTTCAACTGTTCGAGGATTGCTAGAGCTTGAGCATAGGTACGCAGCTTGGGCCAGGCGAGAACAAGCAGAAGGAGGGCTAACAAGGCAAGGATGAATACCTGAATTGCTTTTCTGGCTCGCTGCGGAGGTAGCTCTGCTCGCCCTGAGTAAGCAATCACCTTTCAGTTGTATCAAAGGAACGCAGCCTGACGGATAAGCAGGCAGAAGAGGGTTCGCGTAGGTCGTGTTTTCCCTGTCGTTTACAGGAACTGGTTACTTTAGTTTCAAATCATCTGCGGAAGGTATGAAGAATTTACTTTACACAGGAAAATTTGGGTGTTTATATCGTATTACTAAAGTTACGGACAATCGATGGATGGCAGAGGAGAGATGGCGACACCCCGGTGTGTGGCTTTTCTGCCCGTTTCGGTCCGTAGCAGACTCGATTGCGAGGGAATGATGAAAACAAAGATCCTTACCGCCTCGGCGGTCTTCTCAGTGCTGCTGATATTTGGGTGTAGCTCCAATTCCACCCCTGCACCTGTGGCAAGCTCGCAGAGCTCGACGGTCAACACGACAGTCAGCGATCCTGCTGCGTGTCAAGCGCCTAACGGTCAGTTCGCCCACGTCTACGTAGCAATTTCGGACGTGGAAGCCAGCACCAATGGTGATGCCCAATCCGGCGATTCCAGTTTCGTCGATCTCACTCCAAGCCTGAAGAACGGCTCGCCTAAACAGGTTGACTTGCTGGGGCAGGCAAATAACAATTGCTTCCTCGCAAGCCTCGGGTCGACGCAGGAGATTCCGGCAGGCGATTATCAGCAGATCCGCATTATGCTGGCTCCCGACTCCTCTGCTTCCTCGGTGCAGAATAATGCGTGCGGGACGTATGCGAACTGCGTTGTGCTCAGCGACGGAAGCATGCACGATCTGGAGCTCTCCAGCGAGGCTCAGACGGGGCTGAAAATTCCCTCCGGGCAGATCGCCAGCGGTGGTCTGAATGTTGGCACCGGGAAAACTGAAGACCTGGACATTGATTTCAACACGTGTTCTTCCATCGTTGAAGAAGGAAACGGAAAATTTCGTTTGAAACCCGTGCTGCACGCGGGCGAAGTATCCACGGCTTCCAGCTCAATCAACGGAACGATCGTCAGTTCCTCCAACGGTAAACCGCTTCCTGGGGGTACGGTGATTGTGGCAGCAGAGCAGACCGATGCGAGCGGCGTGGACAGAATCGTGATGAGCACAACGGCTGATCCCTCCACTGGCGGTTTCGTGTTCTGCCCGCTACCAGCGGGAACCTACGACATCGTTGCTGTAGGAGTGGATGGTGCGGGCGTCGCGTATTCCGCTGGTGTGGAAACCGGAGTACAGCCGGGCGATGCTGCAGGGAACATTCCGCTGGTCGCGAGTTCCACGCAAGCAACGATTGCTGGACAGATCACCTCGCAGAGTGGCGCAATGCCTCCTGCACCGACCGTTGCAGACGTGGACGTTTCTGTTCTGCAGCAGGCGGGGACGTCTGGCCCGATGGTCACGATTCCTCTACTGCCTTCTGAGAACCCGACAAGCGGAGTGTATGCGACGGCCCCGGGCAACAACTGCGCTGCGGGAACCGATTGCGTGTCCTACACTCTCAAGGTTCCAGGGGTCTGGCCGAACGTGGGAGTGTATGCATCCAGCGGTTCGCAGTTCACTCAGTCTGCTGCGGCTTCCGTGGACGACACTCTGGACATGCGTGCCACGTCGCCCACAACCGGAGGGACCGATTGTAATCCGTCAGAAATCAAAGTCAGTACTCTGGCTTCGACAACTGCAGGAGTTTCCGGCGGACCATTGACTGTGGCAGCCGGACAGACAACGACGGCAGCGACTGCATCCTTCGTGGGGTGTCAGTAAAAACCACCAGCAGGGCAATGGAAAGCGAAACGGGTCTGGCCAAAGCCAGACCCGTTTCGCTTGGGTAGGGTGTTTTGGTGCGGGCTCTAAATCTCGAGAATCACTGGCAAGATCAAAGGCCGAAGGCTGGTGTTCTTCTGGATATAGCGCTTCAAATCCTGACGGATTTTTTCCTTGATTACGCCATAATCAGCCTTTTCCTCTGCGCTGGAGCTCTCCAGCGTAGCGCCCACAACCTGCCGCGCCTGCTCGATCAAAGACTCTTCTCCGCCTGCAAATCCGCGTGTCACGATCTCCGGAATGCTCTCGATTTGTCCAGTGGTCTGGTTGATGGCGAGAATCGGAAGCACAATGCCGCTTTCGCTCAAGTGGCGGCGGTCGCGGATCACAACGTCATTCACTACGCCTGCGGTGGAGCCTGCATCGATGCAGACCCTTCCGGCTGCCACTCGGCCGTTTTTCCGTGCGGAATCGCGCGTCACTTCCAGCACGTCGCCGTTCTCCAGCAAATGGATCTTCTCCACCACCCCAAGTTCTGCCGCCATTTCCGCATGGAGTTTGAGGTGGCGATAATCACCGTGAATTGGAATGAAAAACTTGGGCTTGAGCAGGTGCAGGATCAGGCGTAGCTCGTCCTGGCTCGCGTGTCCACTCACATGAATCAACCCGGCATTGCCGTCGTCGTAGACCACATGGGCATCGCGGCGGTGCAGGTGATCGATCATGCGGAAAATACTTTTTTCATTGCCGGGGATGACGCGTGAGCTGAGCACCACGGTGTCGCCGGAGTCGATTTTGACCTGCCTGTGATTGTCCACGGCAGCGCGCGTAAGCGCCGACATCGGTTCGCCCTGCGTGCCGCTGATCAGAACGCAGACTTTCTCCGGCGGGCAATCCTTCACCTGCCCGGTGGCAATAAATTGGCTTTCAGGTACATCCAGATAGTTGAAGTCCTGGGCAATTTCGAAGGAATTCTGCATCGAGCGGCCAGCGATGGCGATTTTGCGTCCATGGGCCGCAGCGAGATCGCTTGCAATTCGCAAGCGATGGATGGAGGACGAAAAGCAGCTAAAGAACAGTCGCTTTTTCGTCCGTGCAAAGACTTCGTCCAGATCCGAACGAACCGCCCGCTCGCTCGGTGTATGGCCGCGGCGATCTACATTTGTTGAGTCCTGCAGCAGCGCCAGCACGCCCCTTTTTCCATATTCCGCAAAAGCGTGGAGGTCGAACGGGCGCCCATCCGGGGGGGTCAGGTCGATTTTGAAGTCCCCGGTGTGAATTACCAGACCGGCGGGCGTTTCGATGGCCAGGGCGACGCAGTCCACCAGGCTATGGGTAACGCGAACGGGAGTTATTTTGAAGATTCCGAGCGAAAAGGCCTCGCCGGGAATCATCTCGATCATCTCGGTTTCGTCCAGCAGATTGTGCTCTTCCAGCTTGCCTTCCACATAGGCCAGGGTGAACTCCGTGCCATACACGGGCACCTGCAACTCGGACAGGATCCACGGCAGTCCGCCGATGTGATCTTCATGGCCATGCGTCAGCACGATTCCGCGCACGCGCTTGCGATTTTCGACGAGGTAAGTGATATCCGGAACGACAACGTCAACGCCGAGCAGTTCTTCGTCGGGAAACATCAGGCCGGCGTCGATGATGAAGATGTCATCCTGCCAGCGCAGGGCCATGCAATTTTTGCCGAACTCGCCCAGGCCGCCAAGGGGGATGATTTGTAAGGTATTGTCTGTCATTGATCTGTAAGATTTGATGCTAGCATGTAGCGAGGCCGCTCCCGAAAGCGCCTTTCCAATATCTCCCCGCAAATGACGCGGGCATAGAGTGTGCACCCTGAGGCTGAACGTATGTGAG
>DASSZI010000047.1:0-4535 GCA_035713565.1 Acidobacteriaceae bacterium
TGCATCATGGGCCATTAATTGCTGCGCAACCTGTTTTGCCAAGGAAGGATCGAGGCCTCGCGCCACGTAGATCGCCGCCAGTTCCTTGTGCTCCCCTTTGTCGTCGGTTTTCAGCTCCGCGCGCTCGCGATCCAGTTCCGCGCTTTCTGCATCTGCCTGGGAGTGGACGGAAACAAACTCACCGGCCGCCATCGACATGGCTCCCGCCACCATTCCGGCGACACCCGCAACCAGAATGTTGCCATGGGTAGCGCGTGCCGTCGCCACGCCGAGCACCAGGCTGGCCGTCGATAGAATGCCATCATTCGCACCCAGAACAGCCGCGCGCAGCCATCCCACGCGACCCATGCGGTGTTGCTCTTTGCGTGCGGGCATTATCCTTCCGACAGTTCTTCTGCGGCAGCCAGGGCCAAGCTGATCTCCCCTGCCTCTGACCGGTCCAGCAGAGTACGGGGCAAACTCTTTGTCGTGCGCACACCAAGTTTTTTCAACATTTCCACCTGCCGCACCAGATTACCGTCCCCTTCGCTGAGCTTCTTGCGAGCGGCATCATAGCAGTCACTTGCACCGCGCAGGCTTTTGCCGACCTCCTCAAGGTCATTAACGAAGCCGACGAACTTTTCATAGAGCTTTGTCCCGCGGTCCATCACTTCCCTCACATTTCGGGCCTGCAATTCTTGCTGCCATAGAACGTTGACGATACGAATGATGTAGAGCAGCGTGGTCGGCCCCGCCAGTAGAACTCCCTGCTGATAAGCGTTGGCCCAGAGGTCGCCATCGTTCTGCAGCGCGAGCAAAAACGCGGGCTCCACGGGCACAAACATCACTACGAAGTCCGGCGTCTCGATACCCGGGAGCAGATGGTAGACTGACTTCCCCAATCCGTTCACGTGCCCGCGCACGCTAGCCAGGTGCTGCTTGAGCGCCGCGTTGCGCGCGCCATCTTCCCCAGCGTTTACACAATTCGTATATGCGGTGAGCGAGACCTTGGAGTCGATTATCAGACAGCGTCTGCCGGGCAAAAAAACGATCACATCGGTTCGGGCGGATTTCGTTCTCTCCCCATCCTCGCCCGCGACACCCGAGAAGCACTGCTGAAAACTGTACTGCTCGCCCTCGCGCAGCCCCGCCTTGTCCAGCAGATCGCGCAGGATGAACTCGCCCCAATCGCCCTGGGCCTTGGCCGAGCCGCGTAGCGCCGTGGTCAAGTTCTCGGCCTTATTGCTTATCTCTTTGCTCTGAGTGGCCAGCACGCCGATGAGCGTCTCCAGCTTTGTCACCCCGGTATTCGAATCGCTCTGCGCCTGCTCCACCTTCTCGCGGAACTCCTTGATCTGCGTCTTGAGCGGGTCAAGCAGAGTTCCCAGATCCTCCTTGCTACCTGCCGAGAAGCTCTTCGATTTTTGGTCAAGAATTTCTCCGGCTAGCACTGTGAACGTCGCCTTCATCTCTTCCTTGATTCGTACCAACGAGGCCCGTTCGTTTTCCAGCGATTGCTGAGCGGCTTTCAACTGCGCTTCGGCCTGTGTCTTTGCAATCTCCAGCGCAGACTTGTCTTCGCGCAGTAGAACCAGCTCTTTCTCCTGCTTAAAGTTGCGCTCGGTCAGTCCCTCGGCGCTTTGCTTCCATCTGGCCTGGTCTGCGGTCAGTCCGTCTTTCTCCTGGCGAAGACGCACGATCTCCTCTTTAAGTTCTTTTACCTCCAGATTCAAGCGCAATGCTTCCGCGCTCGCCGCAGCCAGCGCCGACGTTTTGCCGGCCAACTCCGCGTCTTTGCCGGCAATGGCGGAATGCAGCGCTCCGTTTCCCGCGCGGCCACCCAGCCACCATGCCACCAGCAGCCCCAGTATGGCCGCCAGCGCTATTCCCACTCCCATCATTCCGTCCATCTGGATTTGCCTCTGTTTAACTGTACCGTTCAGCCCACCAGCTTTACACCGGCAAACGCCCTCAGTACACTCAAATTTCGAGTTGCGACGGCCGGCGAAGGATCCGCGTGCATCCATGGCCGTTTGCTTATACTCTTGATGAGGTGTCGGTATACGGGATTTGGGCAACGCAGGCATGGCGGAGACGCGTTCTCCGGATTGCCTCGCTTGTACTTGAGCAAACATTCGTGATTTCAACAAACAGGACCTAGGAGAACGAGATGGCCGTTGAAGAAAAAGTGAAACAGATTATTGTCGAGCAGTTGCAGGTGGATGAGGCGGAAGTGACCCCAACGGCATCTTTTCAGGAAGACCTGGGAGCGGACTCGCTCGACGTTGTCGAGTTGGTCATGCAGTTTGAAGAAGCCTTCGATCTGGAGATTCCGGACGAAGAAGCGGAGAAGATCAAGACCGTTCAGGATGCGGTGGACTACATCAAAAAGAACGGTAAAGGCGGCAACTAGTCTTGAAGCGGCGCGTTGTTGTCACGGGGATTGGTCTCATCTGCGGAGTGGGAAACACCGCCCCGGAAGTCTGGGACAATCTGTTGCTCGGCAAAAGCGGGATGGCGCCCATCGGGGCCTTCGATACGACGGGTTTCTCTGTCACTTTTGCGGCGGAGGTCAAGAATTTCGACCCGCATCATTTCATTGAGAAGAAGGAAGCGCGCAAGATGGGGCGCTTCATCCATTTTGCGCTCGCCGCCGCACAGGAAGCCATTGAATCCTCCGGGTTGAAAATCACGCCGGAAAATGCAGAGCGGGTGGGCGTCCACATCGGCTCGGGTATTGGCGGCTTTGACATCATCGAGCGTGAACACAGCGCCATGCTGGCCGGCGGTCCTCGCAAAATCTCTCCCTTTTTCATCCCTGCCGCCATCGTCAATCTTGCGGCTGGGCAGGTCAGCATCCGGCACGGCGCCAAGGGCCCGAATGAGGCAACCGCGACAGCCTGCACCACCAGCGCTCACTCCATCGGGGATGCCTACCGGATTGTAGAGCGCGACGATGCCGACGTGATGATCGCCGGAGGAGCTGAGGCCGCGATCACCCCCATGGGAGTCGGCGGATTCGCCTCCATGCGCGCCCTTTCCACCCGTAATGATGATCCTACCCACGCCTGCCGTCCGTTCGACAAGGATCGCGACGGCTTTGTCATCGGCGAAGGCGCGGGCATTCTCATCCTGGAAGAACTCGAACACGCCAAAGCGCGTGGCGCAAAGATTCTGGCCGAAATCATCGGGTATGGAATGAGCGCGGATGCGTACCACATGTCCGGAATGGCTCCCGAAGGCGAGGGCTGCGCGCGCGCCATGCGCAATGCCATCAAGAGCGCGAATATTCATCCGCATGAGATTGAATACGTCAACGCCCACGCTACGTCTACTCCGCTGGGAGATGCGCTGGAGTCGGCGGCAATCGCCAATGTCTTTGGCGAGCACGCGACGAGCCATAAGCTCAAAATCAGCTCAACTAAGTCGATGACGGGTCATCTTCTGGGTGGCGCCGGCGGCCTGGAGGCAGGCATCACGATCATCGCCATGCAGGAAGGCAAGCTTCCGCCCACCACCAATCTGGTGGAGGTCGATCCGGCCTGCACATTGGACTACATCCCGAACAAGCCTGTTTCCCACCAGGTCAACTTCGCGCTTTCAAACTCATTCGGGTTTGGGGGCACCAATGGCTCCCTGATCTTTCGCCGCTGGGTGGAGTAGCTGCGAGAGGAATCCGACGCGGCCCACCACTTCAGGATGGGCCGCCATGCGTTTCAGCCGAGCGATTCAGGCACGCGTCAACTCGAGATCCATCTCAATCTTGACTTCGTCCCCAACCATTACACCTCCGGCTTCCAGTGCCGCGTTCCAGGTCAACCCAAAGTCCTTCCGGTTCAGCCGGGCAGTTGCCGACGCGCCGATCCTTTGCTTACCCCATGGATCCTTAACCTCCTGCGTGGGGCCCTCCACATTCAGAGTCACTTCTCGCGTGACCCCGTGCATCGTGAGATCGCCGGTAACCTTCCCGCCGTCGGACGAGGTAATCTGAACCTTCTTACTGCGAAATGTGATTGTGGGGAATTTCTCCACGTCCAGGAAATCCGCACTTTTCAGGTGGTTGTCGCGCTGGACATCCCTTGTATTGATAGACTGCGCATCAATTGTGGCTTCCGCGGACGAGCTTTCTGGATTCTGAGGGTCGAACTTCACCGTGCCTCTGACTTTTCCAAATTCCCCCCGCACATTCGACAGCATCATGTGACGCACACTGAAATGGACAGAGGAATGAGCCGGATCGATTTCATAAGCGATTGTTGCCATCAGGTCTTCTCCTTTTCTAACTGATTGGATGCTGCGCTCGCTCCTTAGATGCTGCCGAATTGCGGGATGAGAGAACCAGCCGCCTGTGAGACGATGATGGGGTGAAGAATGTCATTGGTTCCGCCATCGCAATCCTCGCCGCGGGCAAGGGGACACGGCTCAGATCGAAACGCGCCAAGGTGCTGCATGAGATCGGAGGCAAGCCTCTGCTGCAGCACGTCGTGGATGCCGCCTTGACCAGCACGCCTCCAGAGCAAATCTTTGTGGTCGTCGGTCATCAGGCCGAAGAGGTC
>DASSZI010000048.1:0-9480 GCA_035713565.1 Acidobacteriaceae bacterium
AGAAAACTGGCACCCCTCGAAGAGCAAAAGGGGAAAAGACCTCCCGGGCGGGGAGATCGGCGCCATTTTGACGACCCGATCTCCACATTTTTCACATCGCCGCTCCAGGCGAATGTGAATTTCAGCTCTGTACTGTGCAAACTGCGTTCTTCGCACGCTACGAAAGGGATTTCCGCAGACAAGAAATACACAGCCCGCCTTCATCCGCCGCGTGCTACTTCGGGAGCGTCACTCCCAACTGCTTGGCAATCGTGCCATCATTCAGCATGTCGATCGCGTGGCGCAGAGTTAGGCCTGCCGGGACGCGCTTGTAGTGGCTGGTGATCTCGTCTTCCTGCTCGTCGATACTCTTGATCAGGAACGCGTGGCCGTTGATGTGGACGTGCGTTTCCGTAATTTCCCACTCGTGAGGAGCGACCTCGGTCCGAACTACGCGGAAGGTACCTCCGGGCTGCAGTTTTCCTAGAAATCCCCAGCCGAACTCTACGGGTTGAATAAGTTTGCCGCTCAAGGAGACTAGCCGCTTCTGCGCCGTGTCCACCTCCATTTCTCCAGTCATTGCGGCAAATACCCGCGACTCAAACGTCGGCGGTTGGAATCCAGGGTTCGGCTCAAAATGGAGAATGACCCGTCCGTTGGATTCGCTGACCTTTTTCCAAAGGAAGGCATGCGCCACCATCCTGGTCAGCGCTCTGCCTTGCTGATCGTCATGTTCGGCGGTCTTCCGCTGTTTGGCCCGCACCGCTGGATCGTTGAGGACCTTCTCCATTTTGGCCTGGTCCGCTGCACGTTCCCGAGCGTCTAGGGGGTGCCCGTTCAGTTCGATCGTGCGGGAAACGGTCGCCTCCGCTGTCTCCACAACCAGCTTCAGCGTGCTTTTCATGGGGTATTTGTCGGAATCGAGGTACATCCAGTGCGAGTGATCGTTTTTATCGACATACAATTCGTTATCGACCACCTGTTTGACCAGTTGTTCGGCCGAAAGCGCTGCGGCAGGTGGAGTTTGCTGCCCGCTTTGGGCCAAAGAGCCAAGGGCGATGCTGATCGAAAAAAATGCCAGCGAAAAGGGAAGACCGGTACGTCGCATGCTTTTTGGTAGCTGCGATTCTTGCCAAGCTGCCATGATTGGCAACCTCCTGGATTGATCTTTGTTGCATTGCGTCGAAAAGCCGAATGCCATGACTTAGATGATGCAGAGAGCAGAACGCCAGGGTATTAACCCCGCTTTCCCCAGTGTCCATTTTCGGACAGCACTTTCGGAAAACGGACAGTTTCTCTCCGCTTGGGCAGTTTATCGTCGTTTGTTTTCAATGTATGCCCATTGGGAACTCTGGCGAAGAAAATGCAGTACATCTCTCTGAGGAAGCCTTCGCGCCAAGGGAGATGCCCATGCAGAACCTGATCAACGATGTTCGATACGCATTGCGGCAGTTGCGCAAGTCGCCGGGATTTACCATCACCGCCGTCCTGACCCTGGCGCTCGGCATCGGGGCCAACACGGCAATCTTCAGCGTGGTCAATGCGCTGATGCTGCGGCCGCTGCCGTTTCCGGAACCGCAGCGGCTGGGCGCGCTCATTACGCATTGGAATTCCCCAAAAGGCGTGGAGGACGATGACAGCGCCGATGGCGCGACCTACCTGGCCGTGCGGGACAGCGTTCCGGCGGTCGTGGCGGCCGCCGAAGGCATGGAAGCTGGCGTCAACCTCCAGGCGGGAACGAGCGTGCAGTTTGTGCAGCAGTTGCGCGTGTCCTCGAAATACTTCGATGTACTGGGGATCCCGCCGCAAATGGGCCGCAGCTTCACCCGCGAGGAAGACCGCCCGAACGGGCCTGCTGTGGTCATCCTGAGCAACCACCTCTGGCGGACTACGTTTCATTCCGACACGCACCTCGTGGGCCGGACGATCCGGCTGAAGGGTGCGCCGTATACGGTTGTCGGCGTGCTGGCGCGTGGGGCGCAGGCTCCGCTGAACGAAGGAGTCGCGCAGGCGGTGGATCTGTGGACGCCGCTGCAGCCGAACACGACCGGCGAAGGTCAAGGGACAAATTACGGCGTCCTGCTGCGGCTGAAACGGGGCAGCACCTGGGCACAGGCCGACGCGCAGCTTGGCCGCGTGCGGCCAGGGTATCTGGTACGCCAGCAGGACCGCAATCCCGGCGCTGCGTTCCACTTGGAAGCTTTGCCGCTGCAGCAGAGCCAGGCCGCTCCGCTGCGTCCCGCTGTCTTCGGGTTGATGGTTGCGGTGGGATTCATTTTGCTGATTGCCTGCGCGAATCTGGCAGGCCTGGCGCTGGTGCGTGCCGCCCGGCGGAGCGGAGAAATGGTCATGCGCATGGCTTTGGGCGCAAGCCGCTTCGCGCTGGTGCGCCAGCTTTGGACGGAGAACATGCTTCTGGCAATGCTCGGCGGTGTTGCCGGATTGGGCGTCGCCGAGCTCGGGCTTGTGTCGCTGGAACACCTGATTCCAGAAGGTCTGCTGCCGGTTGCCAACTTCGGCCTGGACTTCCGCGTGCTGCTATTCACGTTGGTGGTATCGCTCGCAACCAGCGTGCTGTTCGGGATGCTTCCAGCACTGGAGATGCGACGCATCGATTTGCGGTCGGCGATGAACGCCGGAGCGAACCGGGCGCTGTCCAATCCTGTAAACCGCACCACCCGCACGCTGCTCATCGCCGGAGAGATTGCGCTGACGGTGGTGCTGGTCTCCGCATCTGGCCTGCTGATTCATTCGTTGATCTATCTGGAGACACTGCCACCGGGCTTTGACGCCAACAACGTGATGACAGGCAAAGTTTCCCTTGACGATGTGCGCTATCACGATCCAGTGGCCTTTCAGCATCTGCTGACGACGAGCGTCGACGCGATGCGGCGCATTCCCGGTGTAGAGAGTGCTGCCGTTGGGCTGAGTCTGCCGTATGAGCGCGGACTGAACGATGGCGTGAAAATCGCGGATGGCAAAAACGCCGGACAGATTCTTGGAACGAATGAAACCTATGTCACCCCGGGATATTTCGATGTACTGCGCATGCATCTACTGGCCGGGCGATACATTGCCGACAGCGACACCACACGGAGCCAGCCAGTAGCGGTAGTGAATCAGGCATTCGCCCGAAAATATCTCGGCGATGTCAATCCCGTAGGCCGTAATCTAAGCAGCACGACCGACGGAAAAAGCTGGCAGCCACTCGCCATCGTGGGAGTTGTGGCGGATGTGATGAAGCAGCCTGGCCTTGCACAGAATGCGCCATTAGACAGCGAACCCACGATCTATGTTCCGGCGACGCAGGTGGACCAAGGACTCCTCAGCATGGTGCATGTCTGGTTCCAGCCGAGCTGGATCGTGCGCACGCATGGCCCGGTCGGAGGCATCCCCGAAGCGATGCAAAAAGCGCTGGCGCAGGCCGACCCTTCGCTGCCATTCTCCGGCTTCTACAGCATGAGCGACCTGGAGCAGCACGCCCTCGCCATGCAGCGCGTGGAGGTGATGCTGCTCGGCGCGCTGGCTGGGCTGGCGCTGCTGCTCTCCGCCATCGGCGTCTATGGGTTGATCGCGAATCTGGTTGTGCAGCGCACGCGCGAGATCGGCATCCGCCTAGCGCTGGGGTCGTCGATCCATCAGGCGATGGTGGAGATTGGCCGCTCGGGCGTGTTCGCAACTGTGCTCGGCCTTGCCGTGGGACTGGGCGGCTCCATGGTGGCGCTGCGGGCGCTGAAGAGTTTCGTCTACGGGATTGGCACGTACGATCCCCTGACACTCGTAGGAACGTGTCTCGTGCTGGGCGCTGTGGCGATGGCGGCGACGTTCCTGCCCACGCGAAGGATTGCGCGCATTGATCCGGCGAAGATATTGCGCGAGGAGTGATCCCAGGTCTCAGAAGCGAGACCTGGGGCACCCGCACCCGTCCCGGCACCCGCCCCCGCATTGTTGGAAGTTGGATGCTTCGCGTTGCTCAGGATGACACCGAGTTGTTGAGGCATGAATCACCCGACCATTGGAGGGTTACGCAATGACAATCTGGAACGATCTTCGTTACGCAATCCGGCAGCTTCGCAAGTCGCCGGGGTTTACCCTCACCGCCGTCCTGACGCTGGCGCTCGGCATTGGCGCGACCACGGCGATCTTTTCTGTGGTGGACGGCGTGCTGCTGCGGCCATTGCCGTTCCACGATCCCAGCCGGCTGGTGGTGCTCGGCGAGCATTTGCAGGGGGTAGACGTTGGTGCCAACGCCGGAGTCACTGCCCCGGACATCCTCGCTTACACGGGGGACACCAGGGCATTCAGCGGCATGGGCGGCTATCAGCCCACTGGACACGAGTTATCCGGCGATGTGCAGCCTGTCCAAATCAACGCAGCGCGCCTCAGCGCCGGAGTGTTTCCCACGCTCGGCGTCGCTCCGCTGATGGGACGATTTTTCACGCAGCAGGAGGACGATCACAGCGCGCAGGTCGTTGTCCTGAGCTATGCGACGTGGAAGGGCCGCTTCCACGCCGACCCGAATATTCTCGGCAAAAAGCTGCTGCTGGATCGCAAACCCTACATTGTCATCGGAGTGATGCCGCGCAATTTTGAGTTTCCGTTATTGCCGGGCCACCTGAACCGCAGCGAACTCTGGGAGCCCATGAGTCTGACTGCAACGGAGTTGACCCAGGGTGCCGCGTCGTGGAACTTCCAGATGATTGCCCGTCTGAAGCCCGGCATCGCGCCAGCGCAGGCGCGGGCGGATGCGAACCGTGTTGCAAGCGAGATCATGCGCGGCTATCCGGCATATATGCAAAGCCTGCATATCGACGCCGTGATTCAACCGCTGCAGGCGTCCACCGTTGCGCAGGCCCGCCCGCTGCTCCGCATTTTGTTCCTGGCTGTTTTAGTCGTGCTGCTGATTGCCTGCGCCAACCTAGCTGGACTCCTGCTGGTGCGGGCCATCCGCCGCCGCCGGGAAACTGCCGTTCGCCTGGCGCTGGGCTCGAGCGCTGGAACGCTGATGCGGCAAGCCATTCTGGAGAGCCTTGCGCTGAGCGTCTCCGGCGGATTGCTCGGCATCGGGATGGCGGGAATCATCATTCGCGTTTCGGTGAGCTTGTTGCCGGAAACCCTGCCGCGGATTTCCGACATCCACCTGGACTGGGTGGTGGTCGCATTCGCTCTGTTTTTAGCGGTCGGGACGGGCGTTTTCTGCGGACTTGCGCCCGCTTTCGCCGCCATTCAAACCAACATGAATGAAGCGCTGAAGGAGGGTGGACGGACCGGGAGCATTGGCGGCGGACATGCACGCCTGCGCTCCATGCTGGTGGTTTCCGAGATTGCCGTGGCGCTGGTGCTGCTGATCGCTTCCGGTCTGCTGCTGCGCAGTTTTCAAAAAATGCGGGACGTCGATCTTGGGTTCCGCCCTGCGCATACCCTGACCGCGTCCTATGGCTTGCCGCAGAAGCAATACGCCACTCAGGTCTCGGTCGATACCTTCAACCATGAACTGCTGCGCAGGTTGCAGCAGCTTCCCGGAGCCCAATCGGTCGGGCTGGCGGAGGCGCTCCCCATGTCCGGCAATGTGAACAACAATGGCTTTGTGGCCGAAGGGTTTGTGCCGCCCCAGGGCACGCTCGTCAATATCGCCACAGAAACTCGGATCGCAGGCGATTATTTTCGCGCCGTAGGAATTCCTCTGTTACGCGGACGCGATTTCACCCAAGCGGACAACGCCATGGCGCCATTGGTCGTCATCGTGAACCGCAAACTGGCCGAACATTACTGGCCGCACCAGGACCCAATCGGCAAGCGAATCCGGATTGGAACCGATAAATTGAAAACACCATGGATGACCGTCGTGGGCGAAATCGGCGACGTGAAACTGAACTCACCGGATGGAGACACCCGCGCGCAGTTTTACCAGCCGGTCGAACAGGGAAACGCGTCGCTTGGAGAACTGGGCTCGCCGGCCAATTTGTTTGGCAATGGGATGTCCGTCGCGCTGCGCACGGCGGTGCCTCCGGAGCAGATGGAAAATTCCCTGCGAGCTGTGTTCCATTCTCTCGATCCGCAGCTTGCCGTCACCCAGGTGCAGACGATGGACCGGGCCGTCTCCGACAGCGAAGCGCCGCGCCGGTTCAACACAACGATCATCAGCGCGTTTGGCATGATCGCGGCGCTGCTCGCTGTACTGGGCATCTACAGCGTGATTGCGTTTTCCGTGGCGCTGCGCACGCAGGAGATGGCGATCCGCATTGCGCTGGGATCGTCACGATCCGGCATTATCCAATTGGTTCTCGGTTCCGCTGTGCGGCTCTCTTGCGTCGGGTCCGCCATCGGGCTGGCGGGCGCGATTGCCGCCTCGCAACTTCTGCGCTCATTTTTGTTTCAGGTTAGCCCGTTCGATCCACTGGTACTCACCGCCGCCGCAGTCGTCATACTGATACTTTCGTTGACCGCAGCTGCTTTGCCGGCAAAACGTGCAGCGTCCACGGATCCGATGGAGGCGCTGCGGGCGGAGTGAGAAATCCCACGTTCGAAAATCCGACGATGGGCAACACGAGCAGCTTGATGTCACCGATTTATGTTTTCCATTGACATGTCTTCAATTTGCCTGGAAAGTTATGAATAATTTGCCTCGCTTATCCCGAAGGCTGTCTCTAATCCATTCAACGTCAGTGGTCATGGCGATAGTGTCATTCACAGCGACCGTGATCCTCCCGTGGCTGAGCTACAACTTCTATAAAGTCGGTTGTTAGAACTGAAACAGCATTTCGGCTATCAACGTCCGGTCCGCCAGCCGGTGATTCAGGGTAGATAGTAAAATTCATCGGCGAGCAGAAGTAACCAGCAAGCGCGGCACGTCTAAACCGGGTGTCGCCCGGCCAAATGCACTGCAAAACTTTCTCCTGATGCCCAGCGACATTCCCGGAAAGGCTAGTTTGGCACCCACATTAACGGCACCCAAACGACGATTCGCTGATCGGTCGGAATGGCGCGGCGCACCGCTCCTCGTCTTGGTTTGAGCCTGAAGCGAAGAAGTGAAGCCAAGCTCTGGAAGGTGGATGAGGGCACAATCGCCACAGAAGTCCTTGTGTTCGGCTTCAGCTCGTCAGGCCAAAGCCAACTTACACCCTCTCGCTTTTACACAACCGAAGTTACGTCACCTCGTCGGTAGCCGCGCTTCCTCCATTTTGCGGACGATACCGTGGCCTGAAATGAATTCCTGCGACAGGTTTGCAATCAACTGCGCGACAGGCGTTCCGCTGACCGGATGGCTCCACTGCTGAGCGATTTCCGCCAACGGAACCAGCACGAAGGCCCGCTGGCCGATGGCCGGATGGGGCAAGGTGAGCAGAGGTGTGTCCATCACGAGATGATCGAAGGAGAGCAGATCAAGATCCAGCGTGCGGGGACCTTTCGGCGGGGAACTTGCCCGGTCGCGGCCCTGCAGCACCTCCAGGCGAAGCAGGTCGGTCATCAAAGCCTCAGGTTGAAGCAGTGTGTGCAGCTCGATGACCGCATTGACGAAGTCCGGTTGCGACACGCTGCCCACCGGAGCGGTTTCATAGAACGAGGAGACCCGGGAGACGACGCCCAACTTTTCCAGGGCGGCAATCGCTGCACGCAAATTGGCGACTCGGTCGCCCAAATTAGAGCCAAGGGCGATGTAGGCGATATGAAGAGAGGGACGCGCATTAGCCATTTGGATCAGGCAGTCAGTGCGGCCGGAGGCATCGTCAGAGTATGCTCTGCAGGCAAATGCACCAGCTCCCAGGCGGAGCGATCCTGCATCAGCCGCGAGACCAGGGCGGTGTGCATTGCGTGTCCGGCGCGCTCGGCAACCACATGGCCCTGGATTCTTCGGCCCGCCAGTGCCAAATCGCCGATCAGGTCCAGCACCTTGTGCCGGACAAACTCATTGCTAAAGCGCAATGGACCGTTTTGCACACCTTCGTGGGTAAGGATGATTGCGTTCTGTTCCGACGCGCCGCGGATCAGTCCCATGTTGCGCAGCATGGCCTCATCCTCGCGAAAGCCGAAGGTGCGCGCCGAAGCAAGCTCGGATGCATACGCGCCAGTATTCAGATCCAGTTGGAAAGACTGTTTGCCGATGGGTGCGGGGAAGTCGATGGCATAGGAGACGCTATAGCCCTCTCCCGGGTACAAAGCGATGAATTTGCTATTCTCGCGCACTTCAATGGTTTTGCGAACGCGGATGTATTCGCGGCGGCGGCGCTGCGTCTGCAACCCGGCGGACTGGAACGCCTCAATGTAAGGGAGCGCGCTTCCATCCAGGATCGGCAGCTCCAGATTGTCGAGTTCGACAATCACGTTGTCCACCCCGTAGCCGATAAGAGCCGAGAGCAGATGCTCGGTAGTGGAGATCAAAACGCCATGGCGCATGAGGCTGGTCGCATAGCTGACTTTGGCTACGTTGCGGCCATTAGCGGGAATTTCAAAGTTTTCCAGGTCGGTACGACGAAACAAAACTCCTGCGCCGGCGGGTGCGGGCAGCATCTTCAATCGAACCGGGGCCCCGCTGTGAAGCCCAATACCGGCAAACTCAACCGGGCTCGCTAGGGTCTGCTCGTATTGCAGGTTACGCGCGATGCGAACCCTCCCCTACGTGTACAACTCTGTATCTTATAAGGGTTCTCAAACCGTGCAATGTGTCTAACATGCAACACTCTGTGGTGAGGCCGCATTGTAGGCCTGTCGCAGAAAAGACACAGACCCTGGTTTGACGCGGGAAAAAGCTGGCGGCAATCCTTTGGTTTCGCTAGTTTGAAATGTATGCCCAAGGCTAGAGGTACCCCCGAAAAACCTGTTGCAGGCTGGATGCAAGCCGCAGTCGCCCGACAGATGGAAATGCTGAAGGATCTTGAGACCCTGGTGGCCATCGAATCTCCCAGCGACAACAAAGACGCAGTGGATCGTGCCAGTGAGTTTGCAGCGAACCGACTGCAGGGTCTCGGAGGAAAGGTTCGCCGACACCGCCAGAAGCAGTTCGGAGACGTTCTGGAGGTCCGGTTTGGCGGAGGGCGTCCGCGATCAACCAGACCGCTCCTGCTGCTCGGTCATCTGGATACGGTCTGGCCCATGGGAACGCTGAGAGGGATGCCCTATCGTGTGGACCGAGGCCGCGCGTTTGGCCCCGGCGTCTATGACATGAAAGCTGGCGTGGTGATGGCCGTCCATGCGCTGGGCATGCTGCTGGAAGCCTCGAAACTGACGTCTCCGGTGATTCTATTGCTGAACTCGGAGGAAGAGGTCGGCAGTCCATGCTCGCGCGCCATTACGGAGAAGACTGCCGCAGAATGCTCTGCCGTGTTCGTGCTGGAACCCGCGCAAGGCACGGAAGGCGCATACAAGACAGCACGGAAAGGGGTGGGACACTACACGGTCCAGGTTCAGGGTGTGGCGGCGCACAGTGGAGTGGATTTTGAGAAAGGCCATTCGGCAATTCTGGAACTGGCGCGTCTGCTGGAAAAAATCTCGCATTTTACGGAT
>DASSZI010000049.1:0-25469 GCA_035713565.1 Acidobacteriaceae bacterium
GGACAGAAAATCGGAACATCTTTCTCATAAGCGGCCAGCACAATCGAATCTGCGCCGCCTTGCGAGGGCGTCTTTCCTTGTTTCACCAGGTATGCACCCATGGCCCGGATAAACTCGCGGGAACTGTGCGGGCGTGTCGGCAGGGAATCGGCAATCACCCGCGTCGTCTCATCGCAAATGCGTAGTTCTTCTTCATCAATCAACGTATCGTAGATGCGATCGATCATGAGTTCGCGCAGAACGCCGTCCTGTGTGCCGGACTTGAACTCATCCTCGGCAAGGTAGTGGCGGAAGCCCAGAGCCTCAAAAAAATCCTGATCGACGATGTTTGCGCCGGTGGAGACGACAGCGTCCACCATGTTGTTGCGGATCAGGTCGACGAACACCTGCTTCAACCCAGCGCTGATAAGGGATCCAGCCAGACACAAAATAACGCCGCAATCCTGGTCGCGAAGCATCCGCTCGTAAATGGAGGCCGCCCGCGCCAGATCGCGCGAAGAGTAGGCCATGTGCTGCATTGCATCCACCAGCGCACGGACGTCGTGCTGCTTGATGTCGATATGTTCGATAGTGTGCTGGAGTAATTCGCTCTTGGTTCGCATACTTATCAAGAATAACAAAACATCCACGCTCGTCTTTCAATTGCCTCGACCTCTTCAAACCTATCGAACGCATCCAACACTAGTCCTCCCAGGTCTGAGGCCTAAGCGTTTACCGTATTCCCTGGTTGCAGCCTGCTGTCCCGGTGCTCCACGCGGACCGTGCTCCTATACTGGTCCACATGAAACGACCGCTGCTGCTCCACGTCAGTTACCTCGCGCTCGGTTTTCTCTTATTCGTCCCTGGATCTGCCTGTTTTGGCTGGGGCAAAGCCGGACACAAGATGATCAACCGGGTTGCAGCGCAGATGCTCCCGCCGGACATGCCGGCATTTCTTCGCACGCCGCAGGCTCTGGATGAGATTGAGTATCTGGGTCCAGAGCCGGACCGGTGGCGCTCCCCGGCGGAACCAGAACTAAGCGCGGCGCAGGCTCCGGAGCATTTCCTCGACCTCGAGCTCGCCGACATGGCCGCCCCAGAGGGACTGCCGCCGCAACGTTTCGATTTTCTTCGCGATCTCTATGCGGCTCAGCTCCTGCATCCGCAGTCGGCTGCCAGGCTGGCTCCACAAACTGTGGGTCTCCTGCCCTGGCAGGCTAACGAAGTGTTTGAGCGTCTGCAGGCGGACATGCGCCACTACCGCAGCCGCGTGGCCGACCACCGCGACACCTACGCCGTCGAGCAGGCGATCATTTACGACGCAGGCTGGCTTGGGCACTATGTAGCCGATGGTTCGCAACCGCTCCACACGACCGTCAACTACAACGGGTGGGCAGAGCTGGACAATCCAGAAGGATTCACACGCAGCCACGGCATTCACAGCCAATTCGAAAGTGAGTTTGTAGAAAGAAACATCAAAGCCAGCGATATCCAGCCTCTTGTTCCGGGCGCGCCACGTTTGCTGGAATCTTCCTTCCAGGATCTTCTTGGATATCTTCGCTCTACGCATCGCCAGGTGGCGGAAACCTACCGGCTGGAGAAACAAGGTGGCTTCAACGGCCACGGTACCGCAGAATCCAGAACATTCACTGCGGAGCGCATGGCGGCGGGCGCCACCATGCTGCGCGACATGATCTATACGGCATGGATCCAGAGTGCCAAGCCTGTCCCGGACGGTCATGACCGTCCGCAATTGCCTGTTCCGGGGAATGGAAAGCCGGCTTAAGTTAATCCGGTCCGCTGACTCTCCGCCATTGCTCGGAGATGTACTGGTCGGTCATACCTGCAATGTAGTCGGCGATCACTCGAGGTGCCCCCTCAGCACTGATCTGACTCTCATGCGCCGCCGGCAATTGGTCCGGGTGTTCCATCCAGTGCGCAAAGAGCCCGGAGATGACCTCGCCTGCCATCTGATGATCGCGCTCCAGATCCTCGGAGTGATACAGATTCTGTGAAAGGTACTGTTTCGCCTCACGGCGGAGAGTTTCCATCGTTGGAGAGAAGGCAACCAGCCGGCCCGCAAAGTTTCGGACCTCATGAAGGGATCGAATTTCCTCATCCAGCGTACGCTGGCGTGTCGCGACGATGAGATCTCCGATGAAACAGTTCATCATTCGCTTGAGGGATTCCTGAAACAGGAGCTTCGGTGCGGACTCACGGTGGCCCGCTTTCAATTGCCCGTACAGTTGGGAAAACACCGGAACATTCCTGCGGATTTGCTCCAGTGAAAGGATTTCAGCCTCAAATCCATCGTCAATGTCGGCGATTAGATACGCGATCTCGTCAGCGAGGTCGATGATCTGTGCCTCCAGCGGAGGCCGCTGATCGAGGAAATATTCGGCGAGTTCGGGATGCTCGCGGGCAGAATAGTCGCGCGAATGCTTGATGATGCCTTCGCGCACGCCCATCGTCAGGTTTAGTCCCCGAAAACCGACGTACCGCTGTTCAAAATACTCGACGGTGCGCAGCGCGTGCAGATTATGATCGAAACGCAATCCATACTGCTGCAGAAGCCTGTCAAGCGCCTGCTCCCCAGCATGACCAAAGGGCGGGTGGCCTATGTCATGGACCAGGGCAAGCGTCTCCGCCAAATCCTCATTCAGACCCAGCGCACTGGCCACGGTGCGCGCAATCTGTGTCACCTCAATCGTATGCGTCAGACGACTGCGAAAATGGTCGGAGTACCGATGGGTGAAGACCTGCGTCTTACCCGCCAGCCTGCGAAAGGCCCGCGTATGGACCACGCGGTCGCGATCCCGCTGGAAGGCACGCCGATACAGGTGGGTTGCTTCGGGATAAGTCCGTGCGGTAAGAGGGTCGGCTGCATCCCCGGACACCGCACAACAAGCGAGCGAATGTTCACGCATAAATGGCAGCGGAGTGGACGCGAACTAGGGTTGGGTAGGTCCAGCCGTGTGGGCATCCTCTTTCGCCAGTTTGACTTTAGCTTTGTCCAGGCGTTTGCGAACCTTGTTTACATCGGTAGGCTCCGCGTCCGGTGCCGGTGAATTGGCATAGTCTTGCAACGAACTTTCCCATTGCGCGACCGCTTCATGCAAATGCCCTGTCGACGCGTAAACTACCCCTAAATGGTCATGGACCGTAGGATCTGTAGGAATCAAGGTGATCGCCTTCTGTAGCACTTGTTCCGCCATTGCATACTGGCCCAGTTTGTAGTGCACCCATCCCAAAGAATCCAGATAAGCGCCATTCTGCGGCTCCAGCTTCACTGCGTGCTGCACAAGCTTGAGAGCCTCATCGAGCTTCATATTGTGATCGGCCAGCATGTAACCCAGATAATTCAGAGCTAGAGCATTCTCCGGATCTACGGAGAGCGCCTGGCGGAATTCCTGTTCCGCCGCATCCACGTGCTTTTCACGCTCCTGCAGTGCTCCGCGAAGGAAATAGATCAATCCCATGTCCTGCTTGCTGGTATTCAGCTTTTGCGCCTGGTCGATGGCAAAGGACGCATCTTTCCACTTGTGTACTCGGGTGTAAATCTGCGCCAGCGTCAGCCACACAACGCGATCCTGGTTGGAGCCGTTCAACTGGGCTTTCGCAAGTGCGATTCCCTCTTTCGGCTTACCCGAATCCGCCATCTGACCCGCAAGTGTCAACTGAAGGTCAACGTTCTTGGGCAATGCCTGGGCCGCTGCCTGCGCCGCTGCGGAGGCCTGTGGCAGCATTTTGGCGTCACGATATGCGTCCACTTCGCCCTGGTACCCGCGTTCCGCCGCGCTTCCTCCCATGGAGATCATCTGCTTATAGACTTCCACAGCCTCTTGCGTTTTGTTCTGCTCCCGGTAGACGGTTGCCAACCGGTCTAGAAAAATGGCGCGATTGTTTTTCTCGTCCGGCGTGTACTGCTGGTTCGCGTGCTGCGTCGCCTCTGCAAGTTGCTGCAGTATCGTGGCCGCTTTTCGCAGATGGCCCTGCGCTTCCGCAAGCATGGCTTCGTTGTAATGCACCTCCACGGAGTCGGGATCAAGCGTTTTGGCGTGCTGCAGCGCGGCCTCGGCTTTATTCACGTGGCCTGTGGTGCGCTCCAGTTCCGCTAGGCGGAGGAAGGAGCGCACATCCTCAGGATCCTGCGTGGTGATTCCCTGAAAAAGCTTGAGAGCTGCATCGGGCTTATTCTGGGTGAGCAGATCTTCCGCGAGTGCTCGCTGCGCATCCAGGTTGTCCGGCTGGGCGTCCAGAACGCTTTGATACGCGTTGATTGCTCGCTTGTGATCTTTCAGTTGGTCATAGGCCGCGCCAAGAGCCAGATTGATTTTGGGGGTACGGTCACCCTCCGGAACACTCTGGAGCACCTGCAACGACTGCGGCATATTTCCCTGCTCGTTGTAAAGACGCGCTAGATTTAAGACGACATCTTCTGAACCGGGATTGATCTGGCGGGCCTGCTCAAACTGGCTCTTTGCGTCCGCATTGTCGTGTTTAAGCGTATAAAGCTGGCCAAGCAGCAGGTGGTCCTCCACCTTGTTCGGCTCAAGCTTCACAATCGTCTGAAACTCCTGGATGGCAAGACCGAGCATCGGGCCTGGTTGCTGCCCTGCATCGGGGTCGCCCATCGATCGCAGGTAGACGCGCCCCAGAAGCTTGTGCGCGGTCAGGTTATTAGGATGGGCCTTGAGGATTCGCTGCGCCGTCTCAACAGCTTCGCGGATTCTGCCCAGCTTGAAATAAGTTTCCGCCAGACTGTTCTGCAGAAAAACCGAGTTGGGATCGCGCGTGATCGCCAGCTTGTATTGTTCAATCGCCTGAGTCGCAAGATCGGGTCTGCCAAACTGCTCGGCGGAGTTTTCATACAGATGCCCAAGGGCAAAATGGTAGTAGGACTGCCCTCGTTTTCCCGTCACACCCGGGGCCTCACCCGTGGGTGCGCCTGCCGCAGCATCCGACGCGGTCACCGTCGTTTGCGCAGGTGCGGAGTTCCCCGCTGGAGTACCCTGGGCCATGCTCGCTACGGACCATAGCATGGCGGATCCCAACATTATTGCCGTTCGCCGTCGATTTCTTAAAAAACGTGTCCCCGCTGTCCAGCACACTTTCGTCATGCGAAACTCTACCTCGTACGCCGCGCATTCGGCTGCGTTGGAGCAGTACCGTAGCGTCCTTTGCATATAATTGTACGCCGTCACGTTCCCGGCTTGGGCAGGGCTTCCATAGGCAGCTGCAGACGATCACATTTTCCAGACCGCTTCAGCATGCCCGCAGCTCGAACGATCGAGATCTCTCTTCAGGGATGGGGAAGCTTAGGCTGATAGATGGGCCACTCGCGGGCGGCGGCATACTCGCTCAACTGCGGAGTTGGATTGATAGCGAACGGGTGCTTCGCAATCGTGAGCATGGCGGCGTCGTGGATGGAATTGCCGAATACGGCATCGGGGTGCGGCAGTCCCTTGCGCCGGAGGGATTCCGCTTTTCCTTCGCCGGTAGGGACATCCAGCAACTCCTCTGTGATCAGCCCGTTTGTCACTCGTATTCCCGCAGCGAGAACATGCTCGGGCGAAATACCGAATGCTTGCACACCTTCCTGAATCAACCAACTGTTCGTTGAACTTACGGCCCAAAGCTCGACGTTCCGTCCGCGCAAAGCTTCACATAGACGCTGCATCTCCGGAAATATGCGGGGGAGTATGACCAGTTCGAAAAAGCGGTGGGAGGCCGTGCGCAGCTCAGATTCCCGAAGATCGCGGTAGATCTGCACCATCTCCCCGCAGATCGCGAGCTCCGATACCTCGCCTCGGAGGTAGCTGCGGTACCGGGTATCCATCCAGTCGCAGGCCTCACGAGAAAGCAGGCCGGAATCCATCGACCAGCGCATGAATTCGGAACCGGCGTCGCCCGCCCACAGCGTTCCGTCACAATCGAAAACGGCGACAGATGGTTCAGCGGCGAGAACCATCTCGAAAAACTGATCGAACGAGAGAACCGGAGTTGCTGGCAGCCTGGAGCCTTGCATGAGCACATATAACCTTATCGAATAGAGAGAGAAGGAGCAACCAGCTGACCAGATGGGTTCCACTGCAAAGAAATACGTGGATTGCTGCGACGCTCCCGCATAATTTGTTCAGGTAACCCCGCCACCTTGGAACCGCACGCCAATCTCGATTTGATTGAGAGCTACTTGACCTATCTCAGGGTCGAAAAAGGGCTAAGTCCGCTCACCTGCGAAGCTTATGGGCGCGACCTTCTCCAGTGTGCAGAGCACATGGAGAGGAGTAACGTCCTTTTCGTTACGGCCAGCCATGACAATGTTGCGGCATTCCTTGCGCACCTGCAGAGCCATCAGGTGGAGGCGCGTTCGCGGGCACGCAAACTTTCCTGTCTACGAGGTTTTTACAAGTGGCTGCTGCTCGATAGACGCACGTCGCAGGATCCAACGCTCCACCTGGAGACCCCCGCTGGATGGAAGGTGTTGCCCAAGTCTTTGCCGGAAGCGGAAGTTGCCTCCATGATCGATCGCGTGGGCCAACTAACCGTGGATCAGGCATTCACTCCGGAGGCGTTGCGGAACCGTGCCATGTTGGAGCTTCTGTATGGGGGCGGCGTGCGCGTTTCTGAACTGGTTGGCCTGGCAGTCGAAGATGTTTCCCTGCAGCAGGGACAAATGCTGGTTCGCGGCAAAGGTGACAAAGAGCGCCTGGTCCCGCTGGGTCAGCCCGCAATGAAAGCGCTGGCGGAATATCTGGAGCACGGCCGCGGAGCACTGCTGAAAAAGACCCCGGCCCGCCAGGTATTTCTATCGAAAAGAGGCCAGCCGCTGAGCCGCCAGGCAGTCTGGGCGTTGGTGAAGCGCCTGGACGGGCGCGCGAGCCCGCACATGCTGCGGCATAGCTGCGCTACCCACATGGTGGAGCATGGAGCCGATCTGCGCACCGTGCAGACCCTGCTTGGCCATGCCGACATCGCCACTACCCAGATCTACACGCATCTGGCTCTGGGCAGGCTCAAGGCGGTTCACCGCGCGCATCATCCAAGGGGAAAGAGAATTTTCATTGACCAGGCGAATCCCGCATGAAGCTGCGCTCGAAGAATTTATTGAACGAATCAAGAGAATTGCCCGACGCACCGGAAGTTTCGCGGCTCGTTACAGAATACATTGCGGTGCTCACCTCAGAGCGAGCGGCATCGGACCACACCGTCCGCGCGTATCGAAGGGAACTGAATTCCTTTGCTAAGTTTGTCGCCAGACGCTGCGGTACAGCCGTCACTCCGGCGCAAATCGAACATCCACTGATTCGGCAATATCTAGGAACCCTTTACGAAAAGAACCTTTCCAAGCCATCCGTGGCACGGGCCCTGGCGGCGGTCCGCTCCTGGTTTGCGTGGCTGGCTCGCCGGGGATACGTGGACCAGAATCCGGCTAGGCTGGTCGCCACTCCCAAACTGCCGAAGCACCTGCCGCGCGTACCCGGCATAGAGCAGGTGAATCAGGCTTTGGAGGGTCTGGTCCGGCCGCAGGCCGAAGCCGAAATGCCAGAGGCTGCTTGGCCAGAACGTGATCGCGTCATTCTCGAACTGCTCTATGGGTGTGGCATCCGCAATGCCGAACTGGTGGGGCTGAATCTTGAAGATGTTCAATGGGGTAACGAGTGCCTGCTGGTGCGGGGCAAGGGCCGCAAAGAACGCTATGTCCCTCTGGGCGATGCGGCGGCAGCCGCAATCCGGGAATATCTGCCGCAGCGGCAGCATCGGCTTTCCGCCGCGCTGCGTACCAGCAATGCGCTTCTGCTTAACGTCAGGCTCCGCGCCACGGGCCGGCTCACAACCCGCAGCGTAGGGCGGATTGTCAAGCGGCTTGCAATTGCCAATGGCATGGCAGCGGATGTGCACCCCCACACTCTGCGGCACGCCTTTGGAACTCACATGTTGGAAGAGGGCGCGGATTTGCGCGCGATTCAGGAAATTCTGGGCCATGCGCGGCTCTCCACCACGCAGCGTTACACTCACCTGACTTCTGGGCAAATTGCAGCCGTGTATGACAGGACCCATCCTCGGGCGAAATAGAAACCACGGTACAATATATCTATCCAGCCCCGGCTGTACGCCGTCCGCTTCTCATGGAGCGGGGGCCGAACCCGAGGGCTTTTTGCGTCATGGAACTGGCAGGCGGAATCTACTAAAGCAGCTTGGAGTTTTTACTCTTGATTGGTAATGCTTTAACGAAGGTCTTCGGAACCAGCAATGAACGGATCGTGAAGCGGATGCAGCCCACGGTGACGGCGATTAACGCGCTGGAGCCGGAGATGCAGCGGCTCTCGGCCGAGCAGCTGCGTGCCAAGACAGATGAGTTCCGCGCCCGGATCGCGACGCGTATTTCTGGCATTGAGGATGCGGAGGAGCGCCTGAAGGCCGAACGCGCCGCACTCGACGAAATTTTGCCGGAGGCGTTCGCCGTGGTGCGGGAAGCTGGTCGCCGCGTGGTGAACATGCGCCACTTCGACGTACAGCTCATCGGCGGCATTGTTCTGCACCAAGGCAAGATTGCGGAAATGAAAACGGGTGAAGGCAAGACCCTGGTCGCCACGCTGCCTTGCTATCTGAACGCCCTTGCTGGACACGGCGTTCACGTGGTAACCGTGAACGATTATCTGGCCAAGCGCGACGCCGAGTGGATGGGTAAAATCCACAACTATCTTGGGTTGTCCGTGGGCGTAATCGTGCATGACCTGGACGACGCGCAGCGAAGGGCCGCCTATGCCGCCGACATCACCTACGGGACGAACAACGAGTTTGGCTTCGACTACCTGCGCGACAACATGAAGTTTGAACTGCCCGAGTGCGTCCAGCGCGGGCAGTATTTCGCCATAGTCGACGAAGTGGACTCCATTCTGATCGACGAGGCGCGCACGCCGCTCATCATCAGCGGACCCACGGACCAGACCACGGACAAGTATGCCCGCGTGGTTCGCATCATTCCCCAATTGGAATTGGGCGAGGAGATCGAATCCCTCGACAACAAAATCCTGACCGGCGATTATGTGGTCGATGAGAAGCACCGCACCATTGGCGTCACCGACGAGGGATGGGTCAAGATTGAAAAGCTGCTCGGCATTGAGAGCATTGCCGACCCGGAGAACTGGGACCTGAAACACTACGTGGAAACCGCGATCAAGGCCCACGCGCTTTATAAGCGGGATGTGCATTACGTGGTCAAGGACGGAGAAATTATCATTGTCGATGAGTTCACGGGACGCTTGATGCCTGGCCGACGCTGGTCCGATGGACTGCACCAGTCGATCGAAGCCAAGGAAGGCGTAAGTATCCGTCGTGAGGACCAGACGCTCGCAACCATCACTTTCCAAAACTATTTTCGGCTCTACAAAAAGCTTGCCGGCATGACCGGGACAGCCGACACTGAGGCCGCCGAGTTCGAGAGCGTGTACAAACTGGATGTGGTGGTGATTCCCACGAACATGCCGATGCGACGCATCGACAATTCCGATGTGGTCTTTCGCACAGCCAAGGAAAAATACTTTGCCATCGCGGACGAAATCGTCCGGCTAAATGAGGGCAAACAGCCGGTGCTGGTAGGAACCACGTCCATTGAGAAATCCGAACTGCTTTCCCAGATGCTGCAGCGCAAAGGTATTCGGCACGTAGTGCTCAACGCCAAATTCCACGAGCGTGAAGCCGAAATCGTTGCCCAGGCCGGCCACCTTGGAATGGTGACCATCGCCACGAATATGGCCGGACGTGGCACAGACATTCTGCTGGGTGGAAACCCCGAATTTTTGACGCGCCAGGAACTGGTGAAGAGAAACCGTGCGCGCGCGGTCAGTGCGGCGGAAGGGCAGATTTCGCCTACCGCACCCGCCGGTATGATGCGTTTCTACTATCAGAGCCAGGAGTTCGAAACCCCGGAAAGTGACTGGAGCGAAGTTTACGCCGGTTATGCCGCTCAAATTGCCAAAGAGCGCGAGGAAGTGCTGGCTGCGGGCGGTTTGATCATCCTCGGTACGGAACGGCACGAGTCCCGGCGCGTAGACAACCAGCTGCGTGGCCGTGCTGGACGACAGGGAGATCCTGGAGCCTCGCGATTCTTTCTCTCACTTGAAGACGACCTGATGCGCGTCTTCGCCAAGGAGTGGATTTCCAACCTGCTTCAGCGCCTGGGCATGGAAGAAGGCGTGCCGATTGAATCCAAGTTGATCACTCGCCGCATTGAGGCAACGCAGAAAGCTGTCGAGGGTCAGAATTTCGAGTCGCGCAAGCATGTTCTGGAATATGACGACGTGATGAACAAGCAGCGCGAGGCAGTCTATGGCACGCGCCGGCAACTGCTCGAAGGCGTCGATCAGAGGGAACTTATCACTGAGGATTACGTTTCCAACATTCTCAGTACGATTCTCGACAAACACGCGCCAGAGAAAATCCATCCCGACCAATGGGACATCAAGGCCCTGCAGGATGCCGTGCTGATGCAGTTTGGCCTGGATCTATCTGCGGAAGGCGTGCCCCTGAATGAACTGAACCGTCATCAGTTGGGAGAGACGCTGTTCGAGCGGCTGAAGCATCGGTACGCGGCTAAGGAGCAGATTATCGGGGCCGACGCGATGCGATATCACGAACGCATGATCATGCTGAGTGTGCTGGACGGCCTCTGGAAAGACCACCTGCTCGCTATGGACCAGCTCAAGGAAGGAATCGGACTGCGCGGTTACGGGCAGCAGGATCCCTTGATTTCCTATAAGCGGGAGTCGTTCGAAGCGTTCGAGGCGATGATGAACCGTTTTCAGGAGGACACGGTTCGCTTCCTGTTCCGTATGCAGATCATGGGTCCCGACGGTCAGGAGATTGCCGTTCCGTCGCGACCACAACCGCAGGAAGTGGTGTTCCGCGGAGGCTCGGAAAACACAACCGAGCCCGCTCGCACGCTTCCCGGCAATGGCGCCAACGGGGTGAGGCCAAATGGGACCAGGCAAGCTGGTTCCACACCCGCCATTCCGGTGCCCACGCGTGCTCCGTCCACCACCATTGACTCCCTTGAAGAGGAATTTCAACGCCGTAAAAAACGGGAACTCCAGGCAGCCCGCATGGCCGGGGGAGGTGACTCCGTCGGCGCGACTGTCCAGCGTCGCGCGGGTGAGAAGGTCGGCCGCAACGATCCTTGCCCTTGCGGCTCCGGGAAAAAATTCAAGAAGTGCCATGGCACGGAAGCCTGACGCAAACGCCAGTTTTACGTGGTGGCTCTGACTTCCTCAAACGTCATGTTGTTCGCCGGGCTCTTGGTCGTGTTCTTCCAATCGGAAAACAGCCGCGCATAACTCGCGGTAATGTATTGATCCGCTGCGACTCCCAGGACGGCAGCCGTTTTGTCAATCCAGGAATCTTCTCCCTCCAGTTCCGCGAAGTCGCCGATTGGCGTGCTGTCGAGAACCACAGTACCGCTACCATCCGTCCACTCTTCGCGCAGTTTCTCGTAAACAAACATCGGCCCATAGCCGAGCCGTTCCAAAACTGCCGTGAGCGCCTGGCCGTCGCCTATGTCAGTTTCCGTCTCAACGCGCACTTTGTGCTGCGAGTTGGTGGAACCTGTCGCGTCGGCCTTATGGGTCAGCTTCCATTTGTCTCCGTAGCGTCGGATGCGGAGAATCTCCCTCCGGCCCCGCAGCGAGCTGTCCTTCGTATCTAATAAGGTATTGCGCTCCAGCGTTGCGGGTGTGACCAGGCGAAAGCCAAGCTCGGGCAGCTTGGCCGCGAAAGCCGGCCGATCGGTCAGTCGGATTTTAACTTCAACTTCCAGCTGGCCTGTGCGGGATTCAATGGACATAAAGCCAGTTTCGCATGCTGCGGGATTCACCGACGGAGGGCCCCTGCAATTTAGGATGAAAACAACCAGAGATGGCTGATTACAGAACATCTCGTATTGCGCTGCCAGTGGGCCAAATTGCCACGCCCGAGGGGCAGCACGCCCTCCGGCAGGCTGCGACTGTTCTGCGGGGCGGGGGAACTGTCGCGTTTGCCACGGAGACGGTCTACGGACTGGGCGCGAATGCGCTGGAAGCTGACGCCGTGGAAAAGATCTTTCGAGCGAAGGATCGGCCCGGCTGGGATCCTCTGATTGTGCACGTCTCGAATGTCCTGATGTTGGAGCGGGTTATCGCGGATGTCTCGCCCAAGGCACAGCGGTTGATGGACGCCTTCTGGCCGGGACCTTTGACCTTGCTGCTGCCCCGGAACGAGGAGGTGCCAGCGATTGTGACTGCTGGCCGTGCCCTTGTCGGAGTGCGAATGCCATCCCATCCTGTCGCTCACGCTTTGATCGAGCTTGCCGGAGTGCCGGTCGCCGCCCCCAGCGCGAATCGATTTGGCTACACCAGCCCGACGACGGCCCAGCACGTTCTGGATGACCTGGACGGCCGGATCGATTTGCTGCTGGACAGCGGAGCAGCTTGGTGCGGGGTGGAATCGACGGTCGTGGAGGCGCGGGAGAGCTCAGTGACGATTTACCGCCCTGGCGCAATTACCGCCGCGGAGATTGGGGCTATCGCAGAGCCCGTAATAGCTTATCAGCCGACGTTCTCCTCGGACGGGCCAAACAGCTTGACGATATCCTCGCTCCCTTCTCCTGGAGTTGGAATACGTCATTACGCACCTCGCGCCGTGGTGATTTTGATTGAAGTGGGAAACAATGCCGAGCTTCTCCAGCGGCAATTATGGCTGCACGAATTGGGGCAGCTAGCCACAAGCGTAAAAACCGGGGCAATGCTGCCCGCAAACTGGCCGTTGCCGACGGATTTCGTCGGACATCGTTATGATTGGGGGCAGTGGAATGATGACCGGCAACTGGCGGAAAATCTGTTTGCAGGGTTGAGGTGGCTGGATTCGCTCGGCGCGCAAAGGATTGTGTGCCCGCTGCCACCCGAAAATGGCCTGGGATCGGCTATACGGGACCGCCTGCAGAAAGCGGCGCGTCCCGCGTAGTTGGCTACAGGTTAGGACATAGTCTGCGGCGCGTTCTCTCCGGCCTTGTAGATGTAGCGGATGCTATCTTTGTAGACCAGCATGCGGTTGCGCCCGTTGTTGCCCACATTGCGCAGCTTGATCGCATAGCGGTCGTACCACTCGATCACGCCTTCCAGATTGTCCCCATTCTCCAACACCACGACCATCCTGGTCTGGGCCTGGATTTGCTTCTGGAAATAGAAAACTTCCGCGTGGGAACTATCTTCCCGCGCGCCATTGTTGGAAACGCTCCTGGCCGTCAGTGTGGCGCCATGCCCATACACCGCGGTCTGGCGTCCGGCAACTGCCCGCATGGAAAGGCTGGGTCTAACCAGCCTGCGTTGGCCGGAAAAATCGCTTTCCGGGGCATGTCTCGGTGGCGCGACGACAAGGGGAGCAGATTCGAGCAGCTTGGATTTGGCCAAAGGCATTGACAATTCCGGTCTATTGCTAAATTTTCAGACACGCCACCGAGTGTTGCTCCGGGCGGCGGGAAGTTCTGAAGAAAATAGTTCAGCTGGTTGGATTCGATGTTAGCCGAAGTAGTAGCATTTTCCAAGAAAAAGTTGTTTTGTCTTGATAAACCCGTCGAACGCAGCTCAGCGCTGTTGCATTTGACTGGCGAGTGCGTCCAGGGAAAGCGAGCGCAGCAGATTGCGTCGCATGCCCGAATCTACGTCTCCGATACGCCGCGCAGTTTGCTCGATCCATTCAAAGGAGACATTTCCGGCAATAGAACGGAGTTCCGGCAGGACATCGATGTTTCTGACCATCATGCTTTGCCCGGCCTGCAGCAGCATCACGTCTTCCAGGAGCGCGAACAGCGCGCGCAGCAGGTCCTGGGTTTTCTGCTGCCCTTCCGCCCCCGCACGATAGCTTTCCGTCATGCGGAACAGCGCCGAATGGTCCGTTTCAGCGGCGGCACCGCGCAGCAGGAGTAATGCGTCCTTGCGGCTGGCCATGTAATTTTCCGGGTCGAAGGAAAGTGCGCGCCCTATGGCTCCTTCGGCAAGCCGAGCGACCAAACTACGGCGGTCAACGCTCCAGTCGGGATGCCGTTCCGCCAGCAGAGATTCCATCTGATCTCCGGAGATGGCGTGCAAGTTCATTTTTCCCGTTCGCGAACGGATGGTTGGCAGCAGATCCGAAGGGTTCTCCGTCAGCAGAAGCAGGTGCGCATACTCCGGCGGCTCCTCCAGAACTTTCAGCAGCGCATTCGCGGCCTCGTTCATAAAAATGCTTTTGGGAAAAATGTAGATTTTCCGCCTTCCTTCTCCGGGCCTTCGCTGAATGTTTTGAATGAGGGAGCGCACCTGGCCTACCTTGACAAGGTTCTGCGGCGGATCGGGCGGCATAACAAGAACGTCGGGATGTGTCTGGACCAGGATGCGCGTTTCCTTGCGGTCCACCTCCCGCAGATCCTCGCGTGCCTCCACGGCTTCCGCAATGCGCGTTTCCAGGTCCAGCGAAGAGGCGATCAGGGTGCAATTGTGGCAGGAATCACAGGCATCAGGCAGCCCGTTGTAGGTTTGCAGGTTCGTACAGTTCAACGTCTGGGCAAGCGCAATTGCCAGCGTATATTTGCCTGCGCCGCGCGGGCCTGTGAGCAGGATCGCATGGGCCAGACGGTTGGATCCCACCGACTCCTGAAGCTGCCGAACTGTTTCCGGATTGCCGATAAAGCTGCGAAAGTTCACTTGGAAGAGCCTAGCAGAAACCGACCGGTGGCTAACGCCGTTCGGAAATCATACGCATGGGGTATTTCGGTCGCAATGTGATTTTAGGCTGCACATCCACCGTTTGTCCGGGCAGCATGCGAAAGCGCCACTGTTGCGAGAGTGTGGCCAGGATCAGCACGCCTTCCATCCAGGCAAACGCCTCTCCAATGCACTGGCGCGAACCACCGCCAAACGGGAAGTATGCGAACCGCGGACGCGCAGCCTTCTGCTCCGGTGTAAATCGCTCAGGATTGAAACGCAGGGGGTCGGGATAATATTCCTCGCTTCGGTGGAGGATGTACTGGCTAAAGAAGAAGTAGGTTCCGGCCGGCAGCCGGTAGGGGCCGAGTTCAACCGCCTGCGTGGATTGACGTCCCATGGCCCACGCTGGCGGATAAAGGCGCATGGATTCCGCAAACACCATCTCGGTATAGCGAAGCTGCGGAAGATCCTGCAGGGTCGGCAGCCGGGCGCTTTTTCCTGTGCCGAGGAGCGCGTCAATTTCCTGTTCCATTCGCTCTGCGGCCGCTGGATTTTGCGAAAGCAAATACCAGGTCCAGGTAAGTGCGTTTGCAACCGTCTCGTATCCAGCTAGGAAAACAGTGATCACTTCGTCGCGCAATTGGCGGTCACTCATGCTGGACTGCTCGACGCTTCCTTCTTCATCGCGGCTTGCCAGAAGCATGGAGAGCAGGTCGCCGCGATCGACGTTCGCAGCACGCCGCTCCGCGATCATGCGGTAGACAATAGAATCCAGCCGGGCGCGGGCCTTTCGAAAGCGAATCAGCCCCGGCACAGGCAAGTGGAGATAACTCTCCGCGCGGGGTAGCGCGACCAGGTAGTTATACAGCCTCATAATGACATTCACTTCGTGGTTAATCTGCCGGATCTCCTGCGTAACATCTGTGGCGAACAATGTGCGCGCGACAACGGCAAGGGTCAGCTCCATCATGGCGGCGGCCATGTCGAAGCTTTCGCCCGCATGCACGCGGTCGCGCATGGCTGCGGTTCGCTCGACCATCATTTCCGCATAGCCCTGAATACGCTGACGATGAAATGCCGGGGCCGCAATGCGCCGCTGGCGCATGTGAAAATCGCCCTCGCTGGTGATCAGGCCTTCTCCGAGCAAAATCTTCATTCGCTGCTGCGTCCGCTCTTTGATAAATGCCGACGCCTGCGTCACCAGAATCTCCCGAATCAGCTCCGGGTCATTCACGAACACGATGTGGCTGGCACCAAGTTTGTAGTGGGACACCGGACCATACGTTTGGACAAGGTGCTCGAACAACAGAATCGGATTTCCAGGACGGAAGAATCGAGTGAAAAGATACGACGGCAGGTTTCGCCGCAGGCCGGGCGGGAACCGGAACTCACCCACTGAGTGAATCCGTCTTTGTGGAGCCGTTTTTGAGGTGCTTGCAGGCGGAGCTTGACTGGCCATGGGACGGGATAAGGTTTGCTGAAAACAGACGGCAAGGTCAACCAGAGAATTGAGCTAGCCGTTCTTCCACTACCTTCAGAATACGCCGTTCAATCGCTTCCACAGTAGCTTCTGCCGGCGTCTCAGCCTCGATAGTGACGACACGCATTGCTTCCCGCTGCGCGATCTCGCGGTACTTGACAAAAGCGCGTTCGTAAAACGAACGCTGCTCGGCTTCAAACCGATTCTCGTCTACCCCCTCGATCAGGTGGTGAACGTTTCTCCGTCGTGCGCGACTCAACGAGGAATCGAGATCAGGCAGCAGCAGCAGCGTGAGGTCTGGCCACAGATCGCCGCAAATTGCACGATGCAGTTCCAGAATGCATGGACTGCCCAGCGCCCGTCCGCCCCCTTGGTATGCCTCTGTCGAGTCGGTGAACCGGTCGCAAAGGACGATGTGGCCCCCGGCAAGAGCAGGCTCAATGATTTGCCGGACGGATTGAGCGCGATCGGCGAACATCAGCGCCATCTCAGCCAGCGGCGCGATGTTCTGCGTTTGCGAGTTCAATAACAAAGCGCGAATCTGATCGCCGAGTTCCGTGCCTCCGGGCTGCCGCGTCACCGTAGTGGGAAGCCCCCGAGCTTGCAGTGTGCGCGCCAGCAGTCGTAGCTGCGTGGTTTTGCCGGATCCATCCAGTCCTTCAAAGGTGATAAAAAAACCACGCGACATGGCGGGAGTGTATCACCGCGCCGGAATCTGTTGTCGAACTGCGCGGACCCGGTGCCTGCAGGGATTACCCGGTCAACTAACGCGGTTCGCATCCGGCGTTCGCAAGAGAGTCACATACCTGTTTTTGATCGACACGAATCCGGTGGCCTGCGGCTTTATATTTAGGGGATGCGATTGCTCAGTGTGTTCCGTCGCGGTACTTCTCTGGCTGGATCCATCCTTCTGGCGGCTGCGTGTTTCGCCACGGTTTCACCGGCTTTTGCAGCGAGTGGCCCAACGCTCGAGCAGATGCTCGGATATCCGTTCATTCCGGAAATAGCTGCTTCTAAAAACGGTAATCGATTCGCTTGGGTCGAGAATGTGCGGGGTGTACGCAACGTCTGGTTGGCTTCGCCCACAGATGCGGCACCGCGCCAGGTAACGCACTATACCCAGGATGACGGACAGGAGATTACACAGATGACCTTCTCTCCGGATGGATCCAGTTTGGTCTATGTGCGAGGCGGAGACCACGACGCAGACTGGCCTGTCAAGGGAAACCTTGCGCCCGATCCAGACAATGACCCGTCAGAGCCGAAGGTTACACTCTGGTCTGTCCCCCTGACAAAGACGACCAGCACTCCTGTGCAGTTGACCCAAGGAGATAGCCCGGCAATTTCAAACACCGGGCAGCTCGCCTTTGTAAAAGAGGGCCAGATCTGGATGGTTGGCCTTCCCGGACCGGCTGGCAGCGTGGGCAACGCGCACCGGCTCTTCTTCGATCGCGGGAAAGATAGCTCGCCCGTGTGGTCCCCGGATGGAATGCGACTCGCTTTTGTAAGTGGACGCGGCGACCACAGCTTTGTCGGCGTGTATAGGTCCGCCCAGCAGCCGCTGCTATACCTCGCGCCTTCCACGAGTTTTGACATGGAACCGGTATGGTCGCCCGATAGCCGTTCGATCGCATTTGTGCGTCAGCCCAGCCAAGGCAACATGCCGGAGAATTTTCTCGTGCAGCAGCCCCATCCATTCGCCTTGTGGACGGCAGATCCGGTCTCCGGCGAAGGCCAAAAGGTCTGGAGTTCACCGGATACCCTGGAAGGCTCCCTGCCGGAAGTGGGGGCACGTGAGCCGCTGTTCTGGATGTCCGGCAACAAGCTGGTTTTCCTCGCCGAAATGGATGGTTGGCCGCACCTTTATGCGGTCGCGGTAACTGGCGGCCAGGCGCGCCTGCTTACGCCGGGCAAGTTTATGGTGGAAGACGTGGTGCCAACCCCAGACCACCACGAGCTTCTCTACTCAGCGAATGCCGGAAGCACGGATGGAGATAATGATCGGCGCCACTTGTTTCAAATCGGCACTGATGGTTCTGCGGCGAAGGAGCTGACCAGCGGTGACACTCTGGAATGGTCTCCCGTCGCGCTCGCGGCAGGCAAAGTCGCCTACATTGCAGCAGGCGCTCAGCAGCCGCCTGCTGTTTCCGTTCTGCAGCGGGCAGGAGATGCTCATGTGCTGGATACGGGCGGCGCGAAGGACTATCCGGCCCAATCGCTGATCGTTCCTAAGCTGATTCACTTCAAATCACCCGATGGTCTCATGATCGAGGGGCAGCTATTTCGCAGCGGGTCCGCAAGCACAGACCAGCCCGGCATCATCTTCGTGCATGGAGGTCCTCCGCGGCAGATGTTGCTGGGCTGGCACCCGATGGACTACTACAGCAACTCCTACGCGGTAAACCAGTACCTTGCAGCCAACGGTTTTACCGTCTTGTCAGTCAACTATCGACTCGGTGTTGGCTACGGACGAGCTTTCCAGCATCCGGCCCATGCCGGTCCAGCAGGAGCATCGGAATACCAGGACGTACTGGCCGGTGCATGTTATCTGCAGAATGTCCGGGGCGTCAACGCCAATCGCATCGGCATCTGGGGCGGTTCCTATGGCGGGTATCTCACCGGCCTTGCGCTTGCTCGAAACTCCGATGTGTTTAAAGCAGGCGTGGACTTCCACGGAATTTCCAACTGGGTCCCAGTTCTCGCCAAAGGCGGAGGCCTGCCTGAGCACTGGTATGAAACCAGTCCACAGTGGAAGCAGGCGATCGCGACAGCGTTCGCGGCGTCACCGGATGCCGACATCGACAAGTGGCGCTCGCCGGTGCTGCTGATTCAGGGTGACGATGACCGCAATGTACCCTTCGATCAGACGGTGGAGTTGTCCTACCGCCTGCGGCGCCAACGCACACCTGCGGAGGATCTCGTGTTTCCCAACGAGATTCACGGATTTCTTCGCTGGGCAGACTGGTTGCGCGCGGATCGAGCTACGGTCAGCTTTTTCGAAACGCACTTTGCGGTTTTGCCAACCAAACCAAATCCTCAGCAGCATTGATTTGCAAGCTGCGGAGTATCTATACAGGCCTCCCGCAGGCAATTTTTCGGCAGCCTCAATCCGCGATGCTATGGCTGCACGTTTCGCAGACGTGCCGCAAGAACCCGCTGAAACACTTGCATCTGCTCCGCATAAGGAACGGCTTGCGGACCGATTCGCGGGCCAAGTTCCTGGCATGAAGCGGAGCTGCTTCTGTACGCCGTCCAATCTGGCATTCCTGTGGAGTTGGGATTACCAGTTTTTGCGAACTGCACCCAATAATCGATCATTGTGTCGGAGAGTTTGTTATCGTTGGGGCGCCCCGTCCAACTCGTCCAATATTTTTTGCTGAGAAACATGCTTTCTTCTGAATGGAACGCGCCGAGGTCCGCAAATTTTCCCGTGCCTACGTACGTAAAGCAGTAAAGGAAGGCTCGTTGGCCGATCTTTTCAGTTTCCTGCGCAAGCAGGCGCGCCCCGAAGCCAAACTGAAAGGCGGTATCCATGCGGTTGAACGTGGAGGGAACTTCTTTGTCGGTTCGCGCCGGATATGCTGTGAAAACTTCGTTCGCCTGCTCGCCGAATTGCCGATGGAGCCATTCTCGATACTGCGCCAGAGTTTTGGGCCGGTACGATTTGCCGCCAACCAGCGGACTCGCGAAAATGGATATCTCATTCGCGTTACTGCCGACGATCACTGGAACGTCCGCCTGTTTTCCCTGCTCAAATACGATCGCGGGTTGCTCCGGCAAAACCCATCCATCGACAGTTGGTTCCAAGTCCAACTGTGGATCTGCAGCCGCCGCCTGCAGAATGCGTTGAGCAGCCTGCCTGCGAAGCGCATCCGGACGAGGAGCTTCACCGCCGCCTCCAAGCTTCCTTGAAAATTGCACGCCGTTCAGTTCCGCCTGAGTCAGAGTGGGAAACACGCCATCGACACATACGCCGCTTTGCAGGATCATGCGTTTGTAGAATCCGGAGGCAAGGGGCGAGGCCATCAGATTGCATAAATCGAGTGAACCCGACGAGGCGCCGAACACCGTAACATTTCGGGGGTCACCGCCGAAATGGACGATGTTTTGGCGCACCCACTGGAGCGCTGCGATCTGATCCAAAAGCCCGTAATTCCCTGAGGCTTTGTGCCTGGACTCTGCGGAAAGCGAAGGCAATGCGAGGAAGCCGAAGATGCCCAGCCGGTAGTTGATTGCGACGACCACCACTCCACGTTTGGCGAGAGTTTCGCCGAGTGGTGGCCACTCCGCTGAGCCCTCCACATTGCCCCCGCCGTGCACCCATACCATCACCGGCATGTTCTTCCGGGTCAAATCAGGCGTCCAGACATTCAGATAGAGGCATCCCTCTGAGGTCTTCATCTCTTTGCGTCCAAGCATCTCCGGCAGCCATGGGCTGGGAGCTTGCGGACACGCGGGACCATAGGCGATTGCATCGCGCACTCCTCGCCACGTTGCATGGACTTGCGGGGGCCGCCACCGCAAACTGCCTACGGGCTGCGCCGCATAGGGGATGCCGAGAAACGCTGCCGCGCGTGGGTTGAAGTCCAGGCGAACGCCCTGCAGCATTCCGCTCGCAATCGTCACCTTAGCAGGCTGTCTTTGCGCCAGCAGCGCGAATGAGCCTGCAAAAAAGAATGCGAGTGTCACAAGTGCTTTTGACAATTCCGCAGACTGACCAGGATTCCATCGCATCGAGTTCGTATGTCCTCCCCAATCCCGTCGCAAGAGTAAAGACTATTTGCCGCCGTAGAGCAGGTAGGCTTTGCGCTTACCTTTGAACGCCTGAAGCTGCTCGTCCCAACTCTCTGCAATGGATTGGGAATCTTCGCTTTGCTGCAGCGCATCCATAGTAGCGCGGTTGGCCACCAGTGTTTCTATCTTGCCAAGATGAAACTGCACCGGGTAGAGCTTGTGCAACATGGATGCAAGTTCCAGGCCGAGTTCCGGAGCGTTGAATACATTGCGGTCGGTGATAAGGAAACCGACCCCATGGCAAAGCTGGCCTGCATAAGGATAGGGTGCCTCGGGTGTGAACTGCACCGGGAGAAAACGAATGCCAGTGGGAAATCGACCATTCAACGCCGCCGCGAGCTGCGGACCATCGATCCAGGGAGCTCCAATCCATTGGAACGGTGTGTTCGTACCGCGGCCAACCGAAATGTTCGAGGTCTCAATCATCCCGACTCCCGGGTACAGGGTGGCTTCGTCCATGTTGCGCAGATTGGGAGACGGATCAATCCAGAGCAGCGAAGTGGAATCGTACCAGTCACCGCGCTGCCAGCCCTGCACCGGCACCACGGTTAACGAGGCTCCCAAGTGACCCTCCCCATTGAAATACCGCGCCAGTTCTCCCATGGTCATGCCATGACGGACTGGCAGCGGCATAAAGTTTGTGTAGCTTTGATGGGAAGCATCCGAGACTGGCCCCTGAACGAAGGATCCGTTCAGCGGATCTGGCCGGTCAAGAACCACGATGTCCGTGCCTGAATGGGCGGCAGCCTGTAAGAAGTAAGCCATCGCTGTTTCATATGTATAGAAACGGACCCCTGCATCCTGAAGATCAATCACGACGGCATCCAGTTTCCGCATCTGTTCCGCGGAAGGGTGCCGCTGTGCATCGGTCGCTCCGTACAGGCTCACAACCGGCAGGCCGGTCTTTTCGTCGCGGCCGCTCGCGATGTCTGTCGTATCCTTTGCGCCGAAGATCCCATGCTCAGGGCTGAAGATTGTTGTAAGGGTTAACCCGGGCACTTTGGCGGGTGCTTCCTTGGCCAGAACGTCTATGGTGCGACGTCCACTGCTATCAATCCCCGTTTGATTGGTCAGTACTCCCATCCGTAGTCTTCCGCCGTGCTTATTGAGCAGCCCCGCAAGAACCGCAAAATTCTCCTGTTCCAGCACATCAATTCCGGTATGCACAACGCCATTTCGGCTGGCCTGGCGCCGCATTCCAGCCAGAGATTCGTTGTATCCGGTAAGGCGTGAAATCTTCTTCCCCGTATCGGGAATTTGAACGTGCAGCGCCTGCGCCGCCGCGTCGGCAATCTTTCCCTCGAGCGGCACACTGTTCTTGCCGCCGTTAGGATGCACGCGATTGCTTAGAAAAATTACATAGCTGTCACTCCAGGGATCAATCCATAGGTCCGTACCCGTAAACCCGGTATGCCCAAAACCACCTACAGGAAAAAGCTCGCCGCGATTTCCTGAGAACGGACTTTCGATGTCCCACCCCAGACCGCGGAGCGCCACACCTGTCGCCGGTTGTTGGGGCGTTGTCATCTTCTCAAGCGTGAGCCGATTGACTGGGAACTTGCTTGGCCGCCCCTGCAGTTGGTCCAGTAAACTTTGCGCATAGATGGCCACATCCCCCGCCGTACTGAACAGGCCGGCGTGTCCCGCAACCCCGCCCATTCGTCTGGCTGTGGGATCATGCACCACCCCCAGCAGCATGTGGTGGTGTTCGTCGTACTGCGTGGGCGCAATATTGCCGCGCCAGTCGTCGGGCGGAAGAAACCGCGTATGGTTCATACCAAGCGGGGCAAAAATATTCTGTGCCGCAAAAGCATCCAGGGTCGTTCCCGAAAGCCTTTCAACCAGCGCTCCCACCGTGATGAAGTTGATATCGCTGTAGCGGAAACGCGTTCCTGGCGGGTGATCGGGCTTTGAGGAAAATGCAAGGTCCAGTCCTTTCTGCTTGCCCCACCAGTCCTGCGTCAGGTCTACATCTGGCGGTAGCCCGGAGTAATGCGTCATGATTTGCCGGATCGTGATATCTTCTTTGCCGTTGGCTCCGAACTCCGGCAGATATCTCGCAACCGGATCGTTCAGGCGGAATTTTCCCTGCTGGTATAGCTCCATGGCCGCTGTTGAAGTCGCTAGAATTTTTGTCATTGAGGCCATGTCGAAGACGGTGTCCTGTGTCATGGGCGCGCGGTTCGGCTCCAGGGAGCGCTCCCCGTAGGCCTTGTGAAAGACAACCTTCCCGTTGTGTCCGACCACAATCACGGCCCCTGGCACCAGATGGGCATCCACCGCATTGGCCATAATGCGATCGATGCTGCTGAAGTCAGGCGAGGCGGAGCGCTGCGCCTGGGCCGCCAACGCACCTGTCAGAAGCAGGCCGCCCACGCCTCGGAGCAGGAAACTGGTGCACCGTCTCAGAAATTGTGATTTCGGAAAGCATTGAGTCGCCATCTTTGGTTCCAAGTGTGGCATGCGAGGATTTTCTCCCTCTAGGAAATGACCTGCTGCAATTCTGGCTTATCGGGATGAAAGAATCGGCTGCTCAGGTAGCCAACCGCAAACGTAAGAAAAGAACCGAACACCACATACCAAGTCCACGCAATTTTAGGAAAAGTTACGGAATGTCCATCTACGCTCACACTCCATGCGTGCGGTTGAATCCAGAGAATTACGTTGAAGCAAAAACCAAACAGCATGCCCAGGATCGCGCCCGCCTCGTTGGCTGTGGTCGTCAGCACGCCTAAGAGAAAAACACCGAGCAGCGAGCCATAAGCTACCGACGCGATCGACAGTCCAAGTTCCACAACGTGACCGCCGGTGCGGGACAAAATCGCGATCGCGAGCAAAACAAGTGCCCAGACTGCCGTACTGATCCGGGAGACTGCTGCTCGCCTCGATTCACTTGCTGCCGGGTACAAGCGTAAATACACATCGATCACGCTGGTGGATGACAGGGAATTTAAAGCCGCGCTCAGGTTCGACATAGCCGCCGCAAGGATCGCCGCAATCATGAGCCCAGCAAACCCGGTTGGAAATTTTGTAACAACAAAGGACGGAAACACCTGGTCTGCGCTGGCGAACTTTGCACCGTGGGCCACTTGCGCATAGTAGACGAAGAGCCCGGCGCCAATGAGCAGAAACAGCGAGAACTGGCAGAAAATGAGAACGCCGCTTGACAGGAGTGCCCGCTGCGAGTCCCGCAGATTGCGCGCGGCCAGCATGCGCTGCACCATAAGCTGGTCAGTTCCATGGCTGGCCATTGTCAGGAAGCATCCGCCAATCAGGCCGGCCCAGAAGGTGTAGGTGGTGGTCAGGTTCAAAGAGAAATCGAAAGTGCTGAATCGCCCTGCAGCCGCAGCAACGCCGTGCAATTCCGGCCAGCCGCCGGGAATGCGATAAAGCAGAGTCCATAACGCAAGCCCGATCCCTGCGGCGTAGATCCCCATCTGCACGACATCGGTCCAGATGACGGCGGCGAGTCCGCCCTCGAACGTGTAGAGCAAGGTGAGCAGGGAAATGATCAGGATGGAAGCAATGTCGCCCGTACCAAGCGCCAGGTGGATCACGATTGCGACGGCAAATATGCGCACCCCCTCGGCGGCGGCGCGCGTGCCGAGAAACAGAAATGCTGTCACGCGATGGAGCCGCGGACCGAATCGGCTGCCAATCAGCTGATAAGCCGTCAACAGTTCGCCGCGGAAGTATCGCGGCAGAAACAGAAAGCACACGACCACGCGGCCCAACAGATATCCAAAGACCAGTTGCAAAAATCCGAAATTCCCTGCAAATGCCAGACCCGGAACGCTGATGATGGTAAGCGTGCTCGTCTCCGCGGAAACGATCGAGAGCATAATAGCCCACCATGGCACATTGCGGTCGGCGAGAAAATAACTTTGAAGCGTTCGCCCTGGGCGGCGAAAACGAAGCCCGAACCAGGTAATTCCGGCGAGATACACGCCGATGGCCAGCAGATCGGGCCAGTGAATGAGCGGATGGAATGCAACCAGCCCAGGAGTATAGGTTGAGGTGGCCAAGCTAGTTGATCCGGGTCCGGCTGCTAAGACATTTGTCAAGATGGGAAGCGGCGGCGATTTGTTGGATCAACGACTAGCGCCTCCATTGGTACCCGCAGCCGCAGTGTCTGGCGCGGGCAGCGCAGGCAGGCCGATTTCTTCCGGCTTAGGCAGCACGTGTGTCCGGTGGAACTGCCGCGCGGCATCGTAAAAGCGCCCGGCCCGCTGGATCCATAGCTGCATCGCCATATCGTATTGCGCGGACACATTGTCGAGCCAGTAGGGTCGATTCTCCTGGAGCCACGCTGCACGGTACAGATCGCGGGTCAATCCATAGCCATCCCGCATGTCCTGGCATTGGCCATTCGCTCCGGAAATAATGCCCAGCTGATGGTAAACGTCGTGTTGCTGCGCCGGATCGTTTTGTTCTCGATAAGCCTGGTCGTATTCGTTGGCAATCTCCTGCGCAGCCTCGAACTTGTATCCAATAAAGTC
>DASSZI010000050.1:0-5659 GCA_035713565.1 Acidobacteriaceae bacterium
GCAGCGCCGGGCAGGATCGGGCCGGGTTTGTCCCACCCTTCTTTCAGGCGAAAGAACAGCGCATATAGAACGTCCCCAATCCCTCCAAGCTCAACGAGCCTGGCCCGAAGAAGTGAGGGATTGCCTGAGAAGCAAGGACCCGGAAATGTGGGACACACAAGGATTGAGGCCCGTGCAAAGGTACGCGGCCGATCGCAGCAGCGGAGAGCCCAGTTGGGGGACTGCCTTTCCGTCCACGTCGACCAAACATTCGAGGAGGCACAGTTATGTCGCACATATACGACTTTTTTGACAATCACATGGAAGTGTCGGGCGCTGTTATTTTTGGCATCCTGACCGTGGCTGCCTGCGTAGCCATCGCCGCCGCAATCAGCGGAGTCATGTAGGTCACACTTCGCCGCATTTTTTTAGAACGTCTACAGCAGAAGCAAAGTAAAGGGAACCTTATGGCAGCAGCGCGCGTCGTACTGGAGGGTTTTCGGGAGAAGGGTCATTGGAGCGCCGAAACGGCAATGGAACACAACCGCTGGTTGTTTGCGGCACAACAGCGCGCCCGTCGCGGACCCACGCCTGAAGTCTTTTTCGAAAAGCGTCTGGATAACTCTCGTCTGGTGAAAGCCGACGACCCGGTCCGCAAACGCGAGATGCGCAGTTTTTCCGTTGCTGCGGCTTTCTTTTTCGCTTTCCTCATGCTCTACAGCTGGCAGCACTTCAGCTCAATCGAGTATGGCTATCGCATTGAGACCGAACGGGCACAGTTGCAACACCTTCAGGATGAAAATCACCAGTTGGGCCTGACGGAAGCGCAACTGACCCGCTCGGAGCGAATTGACCGTCTGGCGCACCAGATCGGGATGCAGGCTCCGCAACCTGGACAGACAATTGCTCCAGGAATGATGGACGGCAATCCTGACGCGCCCGTTCTTGCACAGGTAAGGGAACCGGCCATGCCAAACTTCCGGCAGTAGCCGGTAGACTGTATGTGCAAAGCCCATCCAAACGTGCAGGACTGAACAACGGCATGAGCCGAAAATCCACGCAGCCGCTCTCCGCTCCCATTCCCCGGCTGCGTTTTGTCATTTTAGCGACCGCATTCCTCGTCTGGGCCGCGATTATCGCAGGCCGGCTGATCTGGCTGCAGGTTTTTCGTCATGCGGACTATGCGACGCGCGAAATTCGTCAGCAGCAGCGCGCCTTTCAAATAGCTCCGCGACGGGGCGTGTTATACGATCGCAATCTGCGCGAGCTCGCAATGACCGCCCTGGTCGATTCCGTTTACGCCGTGCCGAGCGAAATCGCCGACAAGCAGGCTACAGCGAAAAAGCTTGCCGCCGTTGTCCATGGCGACCCCAAGGACCGCTACACGACTGCGGCGCAGATCGGCGCTCGTCTCCGGGCCTCTCGCAATTTTGCGTGGGTTGCGCGCAAGGTGGACTCCGGCGTAGCGACACGCGTGCGGGCGCTGAATCTGAGGGGTGTCTACCTGCAGAAGGAATTCAAGCGGTCCTACCCGGATAACAACCTGGCCGCGCAGATTCTTGGATACGTTAGTCTGGACGACAACGGGCTAGGTGGCCTGGAATATCGCTATGACAGGATATTGCACGGCAAGCCGGGCCGCGTACTAACGGCGGTCGACGCGCGCAGGCAGGCGCTCGGCAGCGTGCAGCGTGATCCGCAGGCGGGAGAAAACCTTGTCCTCACCCTGGACGAGCACATCCAGTTCATCGCGGAGCAAGCGCTCGATCATGCAATGGAGCGGACCAAAGCTGCGAACGGCACCATAGTCGTTCAGGATCCATCCAGCGGGCAGATCCTTGCGCTGGCAATTCGACCGACATTCAATCCAAACTCTGTTAGGCACGTTCCATCCGATTTGCTGCGCGACAATGCTGTCAGCGGCGTGTATGAGCCGGGCTCGGTATTCAAGCTGGTGACCTATTCCGCCGCGCTGAATGAGCATGTCATTACGCCGGACTCAATGATCAACTGCCTGGGAGGCCAGATCAACGTTGCGGGCAGAATGGTCCACGATGACCGCGACGCCATTAGGTACGAGAGCCGTTACCACAACGTGATCTCCGCAACGGAGGCCCTGGAGCAGTCGAGCGATGTTGCCGCGATCGAGTTGGCAGAACGCCTGGGTAAGGATCGCTTCTACCAGTACATTCGCGCCGCCGGGTTCGGAGGACGCACCGGGATTGAACTGCCTGCAGAGACGCGCGGTCTGTTGAAGCCGCCCATGCGGTGGAATCCCACGACGATCGGCTCCATCCCGATGGGCCAGGAAGTTGGCGTGACCCCCATTCAATTGGTGAGCATGGTTTCCATGATTGCCAATGGAGGGATGTACCTGCCGCCGCACATCATCCTGCAGAGCTCGAGCGAGGCCAAGGGAGGCAAGCTGATGCCGGAGGCATTCCATCCCGGCCACGAACTGCCGGACCCTTTGCCTGCTGGCGCGCATCGTGTCATCTCCACCATGACCGCCGCGGAAATGCGCAAGATGATGCAAGCCGTGGTGCTCCACGGAACCGGCATTCCGGCGCAGCTGAATGGGTACAGCGCGGCGGGAAAAACGGGAACTGCGCAGAAGATTGACCCCCGAACCCATACTTACTCCAAGACGAAATACATCGCTTCCTTTGCGGGTTTTGCACCCGTCAACGATCCGGCGATTACGGTCGTGGTTGTCATGGACTCGCCACAATATTCCATGCACTATGGCACGTCAGCCAGTGCTCCGGTCTTTCATGAGATGGCACAGCAGATCCTGGAATACCTTGGTGTGCCGCACGATGAGCCTTTGAAATCGACGAACGAAATTGCGGCCCTTGTCCGCCATGCGCCGGCGGAGGACGCTCCGGCGGAGCATCTGGATGATCTGAGCACCTTGTTTGCCGAGGTCAATCATCTGCCCGCAGACGATCCGTTACGAGCGCCTGCCAGGGAAACGGTCGCCGCCAACGCAGACGCCGATGAGGCTCGGGCTTATGAGCCTAACCCAACGCGGAGCGACAACGCGAATGGCAGCGCGGAGGCTCAGGACGATACGACCCCTGGCAACCCCGCACTCGCCAGTGACGCATTGCCGAGCCATGCACAGCCTGCACCCGCAGTCGTCAACGTAGCAACGGCCCCGGTAAAGAAGGGAAATCTGGGACCCCCTGTTACTGTGCCGAACTTTGCTGGCCAGCCTATGCGGAGCGTTGTGGGAACTGCGGCAAATCTGGGCTTGAATGTGCGCGTGTATGGAAATGGATTGGCATCCGATCAGGCTCCGGCTGCGGGAACGCAGGTGCCTGCCGGAACGGCGGTTGTGGTGCGATTCCATTGATTGATATCAGGACGGACTGCGCTACACTACCCTGCAAAGCGTCATCATGGCCGTTTGTCCAGAACACAGTTGAGTCCTGAGCGGAGCGCTGGCCGTTTCTTGTTGCGGCACGTTATTCGTTTCTTCGCGCCGCTCAGAATGTCAGCCGTAGAGTTTCGCGCAAATCAGCCATATGGCGCAGGTTCTCCAGAATAGGTGTTCCCCCTGACTATGAATTTTTCTGATCTATTGCGTCATGTGGAGGTTACCGGAAAGGCCGGCGCGGATCCCCATGTCAACGATGTCGTCTATGACTCCCGCAAAGTTGCGCCAGGAGCTGTCTTTGTTGCGATGCATGGAGGCACGACCGACGGCAATCGCTACATTGAAAATGCTCTGCAGCAGGGCGCGGTTGCCATCGTTACGGACTCGGTGGAGCTATGGAAAGAGTGGAGCGTCTCTCACCCGGATTTGGCTCTCGTCTGTGTGGAGCATGGGCGGCGGGCACTGGCAACGCTCAGTGCAAATCTGCTCGGACATCCGGAGAATAAGCTCCAGCTAACTGGAGTTACGGGAACCAACGGGAAAACCACTGTCACCTACATTCTGGAAGCCATGCTGCGGCAGGCGGGTCGTACGTGCGTGCTCGCCGGTACCATTGAATATCGCGTTGGCCAACAGGTTCGCCTGTCGCAGCATACTACGCCAGAGTCGCGCGACCTCTTAGGGCTGTTCGCGGAAGGCGTCGCAGCAGGCGCCACGGAGGCTGTGATGGAAGTGTCCTCTCACGCGCTCGATCAGGAGCGTGTTTGGGGACTGCACTGGGATACCGCGGTATTTACGAACCTTACGCAGGACCATCTCGATTACCACGGCAATATGGAAGCGTACTTCCAGGCCAAGACGAAAATGTTCAGTGGTCAGGGCGCTCCCCCACCGCGCGTGGCGATCGTTCATACTGCGGACGGTTACGGAAAGCGCATGCTGAACCTTGCCAAGGCTGCCGGGAGTGACGTGCTGGAGTACAGCCTGAACGATGGCGACTTCCGCGCGGAAGATGTGCATCTTTCAGGCAGTGGTACGCAGTTTCGAATGCTGACACCTGACGGTCGTGCCGAGATTCGAACGCACCTTGCTGGCCCGGTGAATGTGCTCAATCTCCTTGCCGCCGCGGCTGCTGCCTCAGCACGGGGACTGTCCATGGACGAAATCATTTCTGGAATCGAGACGATCCGCCATGTGCCAGGACGATTCCAGACCGTCGATTGCGGGCAGCCGTTTACAGTTGCCATCGATTATGCCCACACGGAAGATGCATTGCGCAACGTGGCTCGATTGGCCAGGCTGCTGGCCAGACCGCAAGGCGGGCGAGTTATCCTCGTCTTCGGTTGCGGTGGAGATCGTGATCGTGGCAAACGGCCCCGCATGGGACTGGCAGCCGGAGAGAGAAGCGATTTTGTTGTCGTTACCAGTGATAATCCGCGCGCAGAAGATCCTCAGGCGATTGTCCAGGCGATACTCCCGGGCGTTCAAGCCAGCGGAGTAAAATTTGCTGTCGAACTGGATCGTGCGCACGCAATCCAAATGGCAATTTCATCGGCGACAGATCATGACGTGGTGGTGATTGCCGGAAAAGGACATGAAAAGGTGCAGATCATCGGTGATCGCACCATACCCTTCGACGACGCGGAGCATGCGCGGCGGGAGTTGGAAACGCGCTTCCGCCAATTCTCGTCAAAAAGGCCGGGGTGACATGCGACTGAATCTGGAGCAAATCCGATATTGGATGAGCGCGGAATTTGCTGCTCCGCATCTGCTGGATGGAGCTGTGGCCTCTGGCTATTCCATCGACTCGCGCACGATCGGGCGTGGAGAAGTTTTCTTCGCTGTTCGGGGGGAACGTTTTGACGGCCACGACTTTGTGGAAGCGGCACTGACCTCGGGTGCCATGGCCGCGGTCGTCAGCTCGGCACGGGCTGCGCAATTTACTCTGCCTGCCGTTCGCGCACGTCTCCTGCTGGTGGACGACCCTCTTGCCGCACTGCAGCGTCTCGCCTCGTCTGTTCGCAGGCATTGGGGCAAGCGGGTCATCGGAATTACCGGAAGCGCGGGTAAGACGACCACGAAAGAAGCCATTGCGCAGATTCTGCAGACTCGTTCTCGCGTCCACAAATCTCAAGGCAATCTGAACAATCATTACGGACTGCCGCTCCAGTTGCTCAAGCTGGAGCCGGACCATGATGTGGCCGTCCTGGAGATGGGAATGTCGCATGCTGGAGAGATCGCCGCCTTGTGCCACATCGCTGCGCCGGATTGGGGTGTGGTGACGAATGTCGGAATGGC
>DASSZI010000051.1:0-21462 GCA_035713565.1 Acidobacteriaceae bacterium
TCTTCAGCGAGTTCTGCAATTTGCTCGGGAAGAAAATCGGTTCCGTACGCGACAGGGTTGTTGTAAAGCATTGCCGAAAGGTGGGTGGAGCGGAGCACGGAACTGATGTAAGTCTTGGTCTCGCGCCAATCGCCTTTGTAGATGTATGGCGGCAGCACCATCAATCCGGTGCAGCCTGTCTCCTGCGCGTTCTGCGCCAGCCGCATCGCCTCCGCCGTGGTGAGTGCCGATATCGCCGCAATAATGGGAACACGCCGGCCTGCCGCCTCCACCATGTTTCGCAGAATGGAGCTTTTTTCACGCGGGTCCAGGGCAGCCCCTTCCCCTAGCGAGCCGAGCATTACCAGTCCAGTGCAACCGCTGTTCACCAGCAGTTCCGCGTGTTGCCGCATTAAATTATGATCCACCTGCAACGCCTGATCGAAACAGGTAGTCATGGCAGGCATTACGCCCTTCCATCGAATCATGAGTGTCCTCTGTCGACCATGGTATCGAGCTGCAATCGGGAAGGGAAATAGGGTTCGCGTGGAATTTCCGAGGAGCGGCCGGCAATGTGATCGGCGAGCAACCGCGCCGTGGCGAGAGCGGTGGTGATACCCAGACCTTCGTGTCCGGTCGCCAGAAAAACCGTGGGGTCGCTCCAGGAGGGACCGATCAGGGGCAGCTTGTCCGGCGTGGCCGCACGAAAACCTGTCCACGCACGAACCGTTGTGAGTTGATCGAGGTCCGGCAAGTAGGAACGAGCGCGTTCCATCATTCGATCCAGAACGGGCTGTTCCACATCCGGGCCTTCGGCGTCGTACTGGCGGGAGGATCCGATCAGCATCTGCCCGGTTTTTCTAGGCTGCACGTTGAATGCGATAGATTCCGGCGCGATCGATCCCGCACCCTTCAAATAGCTCAACTCCACCAGTTGATGGCGTACAAACTTAGGATAACGATCGGTAAGCACGAGATGACCCTTGCGTCTCCTGATGGGGAGCTCTGGAGTCAGTTCGGCTGCATCAGCGCCTGCGGCATTTACAATTCTGGCGCTGCTGAACGTCGTGCCGTCGGAAAACTGGACACGGTTGTTCCCGATTTTGACAGCAGTTTTTCTTAGCAGCACAGCGTCACCCCAGATTGCCCTGTCAAGCAGATGACGCGCAGCACGCGAGGCATTAAGGATCGCATCCTGCGGCACCAGCAGGCCGCCGGCCAGTGCAGGGTTGAGCCTGGGCTCGGCCTCACAAAGCGACTGCGCATCCAGAATCTCCGCAGGGATATTGTGATGCTGATAAAGGACGCATTTGCGCGTGGCTTCCTTCATTTCCTCTTCATCCGCAGCGATCCAGATGGTGCCCGGTGTTTCATATTCGGCTGCGGAAGGCAGCTCGGGCGCAAGGTCCTGCCACAGGATTTGCGAGTATCTGGTAAGAGCAAGCTGCGCCGGAGAATCGTCCATCACCACGATATGGCCCATCCCGGCAGCCGTCGCGCCTCCTCCCACCTCACCCGCATCCACGACGGCCACTCGCATGCCATCGCGGGCGCATTCCAGCGCACAGGCCGTTCCTATGATCCCTGCTCCGAGAATGATGACGTCGTAGCTCGTGCTCAAGGCAGGAGACCCGTGCAAAAAGGGTCATTGCTGTCAAAAATCAGATCTGCTTCCGCCGTGATATAGGCGCGGCCCGTAATGCTTGGATAGACATCTCCGTCTTTCACGTAGAAAGATCCCTCAAAGATACTGCCCAGTATCCCCTGCTGCCGCCAGACCTGTCCGGGGGAAAGTTTGCCATCCGCATAGAGGCAGGCGAGTTTCGCGCTGGTGCCGGTACCGCATGGCGAACGGTCGTACGCCTTGCCGGGACACAGCACAAAGTTTTTGGAGTCCGCTTCGGGCAAGGATGCCGGGCCGAACAGCTCGATGTGGTCGATCTCTTTTCCGTCCTCGCCGGTGATCCCGTTGGCGGAAAGCGCCTGCCGAATGGCCCATGCTACCGCGGTGAGTTCCTCAACATTGTCGATGGCCAGTGTGTACGGCTGGTCGTCAACCAAATAGAACCAGTTGCCGCCCCAGGCAATGTCTCCGCAAAAGGTGCCATAGCCGGGCACCTCGACCGTCACTCGCGCAGCGCTGCGGCGGCTCGGCAGGTTATGTACCGTTACTCGGCCGTCCACGTGCAGCGTTGCGGTAACCGTGCCAACCGGGGTCTCAATGCGATGCTCCCCCGGTTCAATTCTGCCCAGATAGCTGAGCGTGGCAATCAGGCCGATAGTCCCATGTCCGCACATTCCGAGATAGCCAACATTGTTGAAAAAAATGACCCCGGCAGTGGAGTGTGAATCCGCCGGTTTGCAGAGCAGCGCGCCGACGATAAAATCGGATCCGCGCGGTTCGTTCACCACGGCGGAACGGAATGCATCGTAATCGCGCCGCAAAGTTTCAAGTTGCCGCTCAAGTGGGCCATCTCCGAGTTCGGGGCCGCCTGCGAGGACCAGGCGCGTCGACTCGCCGGCGGTATGCGAATCGATCACGCGAATGCGCTGGGGAGGAATCATCGTGCGATATGTGTCTTGCGAAGGCAGTTTCTACTCTACCGCTATCTCAGCCTATACGGAGCAACGAAGTTGTGTCTGCGGCGGCCCGGTTCAATTTTCCTCATTTACTTCCGCCGCGGCTCTTTCTTACCCATTGAGTGGTCGAAATGGCAGTGGCCACGAAGCAGCCGAGGATGAAAACCACCATGCTCCAGAAAAAGGGCCGCGACTTTGCGATTTGCAGCACTTCGTGTCCGAACTTGAGAGCAAGCAGTCCAAAAATTGTGAAGCGGACCAGGCGAGCAAAAAAGTTGATCGTGAGAAGACGCCAAATCGAATAGCCGAGTGCGCTGGCCGCAGCCATGACAAGGGTGTAGGGAAAAGGTGGAGGGGCGAGAGAACCGATCGCCACAGCCACGCCCGACCGGCGGCCGATATTTTTCTTAAGTCGTTCGAATTTCTGTTTGCCTGCGACTTTGCGGATACCCTCTTCACCTAGCTTACGTGCCAGTAGAGAGAGAAAGAAAACTCCAATTGCGGATCCGCAGGTCGCAGAAAACACATAGAGAGGCAAACCCTTGGGGTGCTGAGCCACCAGGCCCACCAGGAGCAGATCGTTCCCAAACGGAAGGACAATGAAGGACGTAAGAATGCCCAGCACGAGCGGGCCAAAGTATCCAATGTGAAAAAGAAACAGCAGCATCGGACGGAAAAAGCTCGACATTCGATAATCCTTCTCGAGATTCGAGCCGGCCAGGAAGGCCGACTCTCGCAGTTAGATTCCAAAAACCATTTATAGTTCAACGGAAATGCAACATTGTTGGATTCGATGCACCCGGCGCAAATAGCTGCGGGGAAAAGTGCCTCGTCTATAACCTTGCCAAACTGGTTTAGAATCAAACTTCGACCTATGACGGCAGAAAAACCAGCAGGCAAGCCGACCACACCGCCCGAGGAAACCAATCTGGCATGGCAGAAAACGGAGCTGGCGCGTCATCCAAAGCGTCCTTACCCAATGGACTTCATCCATTCCCTCTTCACGGACTTCAGCGAAATTCATGGCGATCGTGCGTTCGGAGACGATCCTGCAATGGCCTGTGGAATGGCACGTTTTCATGACGAGCAGGTTCTTGTTGTCGCCAACGTCAAGGGGCGCGGCACCAAGGAAAAGGTGCACCGGAACTTCGGGATGCCGAACCCGGAGGGCTATCGCAAAGCGCTCCGCGCGATGAAGATTGCCGAAAAATTTGGCCGCGCGATTTTCACGTTTATCGATCTGACCGGTGCCAACCCGGGCCTGGGCGCGGAAGAACGTGGGCAGGCAGAAGCCATTGCCAGGAATCTACGCGAAATGGCGCGTCTCCGGGTGCCGATCCTGGCCACGATTACCGGCGAAGGCGGCTCCGGCGGCGCGCTGGCGCTGGCTGTGGCCGACCGCGTGCTGATGCTGGAAAATGCCGTTTATTCTGTCATCTCACCAGAAGCGTGCGCATCCATCATGTGGCGGGATGCCACTAAGCGGGGCCTGGCTGCCGAGGCGCTTCGCACCAATTCGGAGAATGTCCTGCAGCTCGGGTGTGTGGATGCCGTCGTACCGGAACCGGAAGGCGGTGCACAGAATGACCCGGAGCGGGCCGCCGAGCTGCTTGATGGCGTTCTCCTGCAGCACTGGAGCGAGTTGAAGAATCTTTCGCCGGATGAGCTGGTGCAGACGAGGCAATCCAAATTCCGCAAAATGGCTCAATTCTATAGCGAAGGATAAATCGTGTTCCGAACCGCGAAAAAAGAAGCGCCAGCCGCGTGTCCGAGCATGCATTCCAAGCGATCGTGTTGTGTGCGCCGCTTCCTGGTTAAGACCTCCTCGCAAGCAACTGTCTTCAGCCTGGGAGTTGGCCGATGAGCCTGTTTCAGGGGCCCGGCCGCAGGCGGGAGTTCCTTCGCTTCCTTGCCGCAGTCTGCTGGCTGTTGCTGGCCTACTTCCTGGCGGAAAAAGCCGGCCATGGCTTCAGCCGGGGTCTCGCATTTCCGCTGATCCGCAACATCTTCGACATTTTCCTGCTCGTCATCGGCTATGGCTACATGGAGCTGTCGTGGGAAAACACTCGCCAGCCCTTGCGCGCCATGGGTCTGGGCAGAGGGCCCGGATGCGGCCGGGAATTCGCGCTGGGCGCTGCTCTTGGCTGGGCCATGGTCGCCGTGGTCATCCTGATCGTGGCATTAGCTGGACATCTCTATATCCAGTTGTGGATTGCGCCGGCCGCCTGGGGCAGACTCGTGCTGCAGTTGCTGGTTGTAGCAACCGTTGCCCTTGCGGAAGAGATCGCGTTTCGCGGGTACGCGTTCCAGAAGCTGGTTGCCGCCGTTGGTCCATTTGCGGCGACGCTGCTGGCTGGCCTTTTTTTTGGGCTGGTGCGGGTACAGGCTCCGGGCACAACTTCGGCGGCAGTGTGGGTCAGTGGCATGGCAGCCATTCTGTTGTCCGTCGCCTATCTGCAGACGCATAGGCTGTGGCTGTGCTGGGGGTTGCATTTCGCGTGGCTCGCGGCCATTGGAATTCTGTTTGGTCAGCCGCTGGCGGGGAGCCGCACGGCCTCCACCGTGATCCAGACCTATGCCGACGGCCCTACCTGGCTGACTGGCGCCGAGTACGGACCGGAGGCCAGTGTGATCACGCTGTTGGTTCTGTGGATCGGTCTCTATTTCTTGTTCCGAATCACGCGAGATCTGGCCTGGAAAGTCAACCAGCCGGTGCTGAAGCCCGCAGGCATTCCTATGGATCTCAGCCATCCCATGCATCCTGCACCTCCACCTTCGGCAGCTTCGGTTGCGGTACAGCCCGCGCCTGCCAGCGGACTGGTGCAGATCGCGCCCGCCGTACCGCCGCCCCGGCAAGCTCCGCCTGAACCAGTCGTCGAGCCGGTTGTACCCCAGCCCAAAGAGTAGCTAGACCGAACAAGACTGTCCGCCAGTGTCCTGGCGGCAAAGCGGCCTCCTCCTTCGCCGGGAACCATCTGCGTGTGATCTGCGTACGTAGTGGAGTAGCTCACATGCCGGAGATGCTCATGCGCCGCTTTGTTCTCGCTCCCGTCCTGCTGCTCGCCACGGCAGCCCTCTCTGCGCAAGCTCCGAAGTGGACTACCGGCGGATGCGACGGGAACGATCGCAACACCCCCAACGACTGGCTGTTCGGTCATCAGGAGCAAGTTTGTGAGCTGCGCCGCACGGTACTCCCGCTCGTGAGCGGACAGATTGCCGTGAGAGGAACGAACGGCGGTATCGAGGTCACAGGGGAAGACCGCAACGACGTTGCCCTGGAAGTTCGCCTGGTTGCGTATGGATCCAGCCCTGCCGAGGCGGAGAAGGTTATGCGCGAGGTAAAGATCGCCACGGCAGGTACGATCCATGACGAGGGCCCGCGTTCCTCCGGTTGGCTGTTCCGCAGCGGCTACTCGGCAAGTTACCGGCTTCGCGTTCCGCGCCATCTCTCTGCCGAACTGCACACGGCAAACGGCGGAGTGGATATCAATCATGTGGAAGGCGTTCTGAATGCAGTGACTACCAATGGAGGTCTTTCGCTCAAGGATCTTGCGGGGGACGTGCATGCCCGCACGGTGAATGGTGGCGTTCATGTGAACCTGACTGGCGACACGTGGCGGGGAGCAGGACTTTCTGCGCAGTCAGTCAATGGCGGCATCTCTGTGACCGCACCCGACCATTATTCTGCGCACGTCGTCGCGAAAACGGTGAACGGTGGCATCTCGGTCGACTTTCCGGTGACAATGCACGGAAATATGAAACACAATCTGGACACTAATCTGGGACAGGGCGGCCCAAACATTCATCTGCAAACCGTCAACGGCGGAGTTTCGATCGCCAGGAACTGAGAATGACGACGGACCTGTTTCAAGGGAGCCACCTCGGTCAGGCAAGCCCCATCTGCGATCTTCCCAGTGGAGTCAGATCTGCCTCAGTGCCGCGCCCTTTGAAATCCACTTCGAAGTCGTCAGGCGCGAAGTCCGGAGGAGTTTCTCCGGACAGAAAGGCCGGAGCCTGCCTGGCCAGATAAGCCGAATTTTTGGCGCATCCGGGCGTGGCGGCAATGTACATCACGTTGCTATATCCGCTTCCTTTGTGTTCATTCTCCACCGCGTGAATCACGTCACAATGCCAGAAGACGGTGTCGCCCGGCTCCATCAGCGGAATCGATGACAAAGCTTCGATCAGAAGGCTGTGATATTGCGGATTGATGGAGAGCGCTCGGCCCGGTGCGGCTCCGCAGAGATCGTCTTCCGGCACATCGTCCTGCAGCGCGCGAAGCAGCACGTACACCATGGCATTGGCAATCGGTATCAGTTGAAGAGTTCCATCACCCTTTCCCTGACGGGTCAGGGCCGTCCATCCCTGAAACGTGCGGAACATGGAGCATACTGCCGGAGAGGCGACTTCTCGAGCTTCGGGGCGGTACGCCGCGTCATAGGCGTTGTAGGCACGCCAGTTTCCCGCGAAAACATGACGGTAGACCTGTCGGAATTTCTCGTCCAGCCAGCGTTCTACAGAACCGCCGTCCACGTGCGGCGACAGGCCGAGAGAAGCGGACCCGGGGGGACGTCGTCGGATACGGTCGGCGTAGGCAGGCGTCTCCTTTGGGTTGAAATGCTGCACGCCTTCGCTGGTGGACTGCCATAAACCGTTCAGGAAGGTGCGCACCCGGGTCAGGGATTCCGACTGGCGCGCCAGCACCTGTGGGCGCGACCAATAGATGCCGTAGATCTGCGGTTTGGCGGAGGCGAGCGTGCCAAAATATTTGTCTTCCGCAGCGTGAGCCAATTTCGCGTCCAGACCATTTTCCTCGACGTACCCAGCAATTTCGCGGTCCCAGGCTTCTGCCTGCCCGGGAGAAAAGGTCTTGCGAATGACACACGCACCGCGCTCCTTGATATTCACAATCTGATCGGCCGACACTGTTCCGGATTCAATCGCACCATATTGCACCGTCGGGATAACCTCTTGCCCCGTCTCACGTTCGCGCACAAGCGCGTGGACCCGCCGACGCATCTCTTCTTCGACCTCACGAAAAATTTCGGCGTAGTGGGGCAAACCCTGGCGCAATGCTTTTTTAGTATTGCGGATCGAGTTCGGCAGGTCGTCGATGACAAAGCTCATTGGATTCAGCTCCTGATTTGGCGACCGGATCGGCAGTGGCCAAACTGCGTAGACATTCTAAATGTGGAAAGCTCATCCAGGTCTGTTGCGCGGAATCGCAGTCGAAGTCTTTGCCTTCTCAGGCTTGACGCGGGAAATCAGGAAGGGTCCTACATCATCATGTAAAATCAAACGATAGAACCTTGCCTGCTCTGGCGCTTCCAGAGCCCAAATCCCAACTGATCCGCTCCGGACTCAAGGCGTCAGATGAGACGCCGAAGACATCGCGCGGAATGAGTTCGGGACAGGGCGCAAGAGTTCCGCAAAGTTCAAGGAGATTGGAAACGTCATGGCGAAAGTTGCAAAGACCGGAGACCGCAAAAAGCAGATGGACACCACCAAGAGCACAGATTGCCCCAAGTGCTCCAAGCCGACCCGCATTGTAAAGCGGATCAAGGATCGCGAACGCGGCGCGCCCGGCGGCGTTTATATCTCCTGCTCCGCGTGCGAGTTTCACGAAAAGCTGTAGGCGGAAAGTTAGCCGCAATCAATTTTGCTGGTAGAAAAACCCATCCCTCGCACCTGCGAAGGATGGGTTTGTTGTGTTTACTCGCAGACCGGAACTACTCTTCCAGCGCGGGATAGTCCGTATAGCCGTGTTCCTTGCCGCCGTAAAACGTGCTGCGGTCGTAAGCGTTCAGAGGCGCATTCTCCATCAGGCGACGCGGCAGGTCTGGATTGGCGATAAAGATTCGGCCAAAAGCGACTGCATCCGCCAGTCCATTTTCCACCACTGCAATCGCGGTCTCCCGCTTGTATCCGCCTGCCGTAACGATCACACCGGGGTAGAGCGGACGGAAAGTGACCAGCGGGGAGCGTGCTTCTTCTGGAATCGGGGCGGAGCCTTCCCGGACGTGCGGCTCAATCAAGTGAAGGTACGCCAGCTTGCGAGCGCTCAGTTCGCGCAGCACGTAGGAATACACGGGGACAATATCGGTTTCGCCGCTGAACCCGCGGCCCCATGGCGAAAGGCGCACGCCAACCCGGTCCGCTCCCCAGACATCAATGACGGTGTCCATGACCTGGAGCAGCAGACGCGCTCGATTTTCGATTGAGCCGCCATACTCGTCTGTACGCAGATTGCTATGGCTCATCAGAAACTGTTCCAGCAGATAGCCGTTCGCTCCATGGACTTCCACGCCGTCGAACCCTGCGGCGAGCGCATTCTCAGCTCCGCGGCGGAAATCTGCCATGATTTCTTCAATTTCGGGAAGTTCCAGAGCGTGTGGCTTTTCGTACGGAACAATCTTTCCGTCTGCCGTCATCACGCTGCCATCGTGAAACGGCACGCCCGAAGGCGAAACTGGCATTCGTCCGCCAGGCTGGTAGGAGGAATGCGAAACCGCTCCAACGTGCCATAACTGCAGAAATATGTGGCCGCCTGTTGCATGTACCGCCTGCGTGACCAGCTTCCATCCGGCCACTTGCTCCGCAGTGTAAATGCCAGGCGTGTTGGGATAGCCCTGTCCTTGCTGCGAAATCTGCGTAGCTTCTGACACAATAAAACCTGCCGAGGAACGCTGTGCATAATACTCCGCGTTCAGTTCCCAGGGCACCAGACCGGTTCGCGCCCGGTTGCGAGTCAGCGGAGCCATGACCACCCGATTGGGCAGCGTGTAAGCGCCCATGGTGAGCGGAGAAAACAGGGAAGTCGTTGCGACAGCACTCGGCATTTGCGGAAAGCTCCTTGTTCGGAAATTGTTGCGCATTATTTAGATGTTCCACTCGGCCCGGGGATTCGGCGCTTAATGATTCCCAGAGGCTCCGTTGTGGTGGGTGATCTCGACTGAGTTGCGATTTCCGCAAGCGACAACTAGAGATGGGCAGGATGGCCGATGGGGTTGCGAGCGCAAACCGGCCCGATTGGCGGAGTCAGTCAGCGATCGCTTCGGCGATTTCTGCGAGGATCGTTTTGGCTGCTGCTTTGGGATTGGATGCCTGCGTGATCGGCCGTCCAACCACGAGCATGTCGGCACCTGCACGAATCGCGCTCGCAGGCGTCGCAACACGCTTCTGATCGCCGATCTCCGCGCCAGCGGGCCGGATTCCTGGAACGACCAGACGCACGTCCGGACCAAGTTGCTGGCGCAGCATGCGGATTTCTTCCGCAGAGCAGACCAGACCAGGGATACCCGCGGCTTTGGCCATGCGTGCAAGTTGCAGCACTTGGTCAGCGGGAGTGGTGTGAACGCCAGTGGCCGCAAGTTGCGCGCTATCCATGCTCGTCAGCACCGTGACGGCGAGCAGTTGCAGAGGGTTGTTGGTGGTTCGCGCAGCCTCGGCCGCTGCCGCCAGCATGGCTGGACCTCCCGCTGCATGAAGCGTCAATAGAGAGGCCCGAGAGCGTGCAGCGGACCGGATTGCTGCCGCAACCGTGTTTGGGATGTCGTGAAATTTCAGATCTAAAAATATGGAGAACCCGAGCTCGGCAAGTTCTTCGACGACAGCATTGCCTGCAGCCAGGTACAACTCCAGCCCGATCTTGACCCATTTGCACGTCCCGCGCAGTTGTTGCGCCAGATCCCGCGCCTCGGCTGCCGTCGGCAAATCCAGAGCGACGATGAAGCAGTCCAAAGCCTGAGTATCGCAGGCACTGCCGGGCACGGGCATTCGTAAATTGTACTTTGGTAGCGTGGAACTAATTTCCGGCATCCTGCTGTTGTGTCTCCGCCAGATCGCGGGCCACGCGTAGCTGCTCCAGGCGCGCGATTTGCACCGCGCGCTTGGGATCGATCAAGTCCAGGCGAACGCGTGTGACGCCACGGGAACGCATGCCGAGCATATGAGCGGCTTCTGAGGATAGATCCGCGATCCTGGTCTCTGGAACCGGGCCGCGATCATTGACCCGGACCACGATCCATTTGCGGGTGTGCATATTGGTCACTTTGATCCACGTACCCAGTGGGAGTGTGCGGTGGGCGCAGGTCAGTCCATTCATGTCAAAAATCTCGCCATTGGCGGTCTGCTTCCCTTGGAATTGCTCCCCGTACCACGACGCCAGCCCCGATTGGTGCCAGGGCTGCGCTTTGTGTAAAAAATGTTTGATCCTGGATGATGCGAGTGTCTGTGCGGCGATTGGGGACCTCACTGGTGCCGTACCGGGGTGTCGGCGATCTTCGTGAATACCGAGAATGCTGAACGTGACCGCGAGGCCGACGGCTATCATAAGGGAACTCAGGCGTAGCAGCAGGGCGGGAGCAGGGAAACTAAGAATCGAATTGTCGCTAGGTGTCCTCATGTTATGGAGCTCCTTTAGTTTACGGAAAAATACATCGTAAGTCTAAGCGCAGCAGCAACTTACTTAGCGCTTTCCTTGCGCATTCCCCAGAGCTGTGATAGCTATGGTTTCACCCTGCATGGCCGCAAAGTCCTGCATGGTGGCTTTATTCCGTGTATGGCTTCCAATTCCAACAAGTGCGAGCGGGCGATACCTGACCCATGCGAGAGGCAACGGCCATCCCGGAGGTTACCTGCAAGTTCTGGGCCAATTCCCCCGCCGATTGTGCTTTCGATAGCAGGTTTTGATCCATCGGGCGGCGCAGGCATCCTGGCTGACTTGAAGACCTTTGCCGCTCTCCAGGTATACGGAATGGCGTGCATTACGGCGTTGACGATCCAGTCCACCCAGGGGGTTCGCCGCGTTGAAGTCTGCGATCCCGCCACGGTCCATGAGACGCTTGCTTGCCTGAGTGCCGACGTTAGATTCCATGCAATCAAGCTTGGAATGCTGGGTAGCCGTGCGGTCGCGGAGGCAGTTGGTGATTGGCTCGGCAGCCAGAGCGGAGTTCCGGTGGTTTTGGATCCAGTGCTCAAATCCAGCTCCGGGAGGGGTTTAGCGGATGCGGATACGCTTGAATTACTTCGCACCCGGTTACTTCGCCGGGCTGACTGGATTACCCCGAACCTGACGGAGCTGGCGGAGTTGACCGGTAGGGCACGACCCGAAAGTGTTCCAGAAATAGTAGCGGGTGCGGAGAAACTGCTGGAAATGGCCGTGGGGCAGGGAAACAACCGGTTGAAAATTGTCGCTACGGGTGGAGATCGGGGGCGACCGGATGATCTATTGCTGAGTGAGGAAACTTGCCAGTGGTATCCCGGTGCACACATTGAGACGAACTCCACCCACGGTACCGGATGTACATTTTCTTCCGCCCTCGCGGCCAGAGTCGCGCTTGGAGATCGGGCTAGCGAAGCCGTGGAGGCGGCCAAACGGTACGTCGAAGGCGCGCTTCGGTACGCCTCTCCCGTGGGGCAAGGGAAAGGCCCGTTGAACCATTTCTGGAGCAAGTAGGGCCGGCCTGGTGCTCGGCAGAACAGCTACACTGGCCTGTTCGTTTCCGCCGGATTAAGGAGCAAGCCGTTGATCCCAGAATTCCGTAAAGATTTCAATGCCCGCTTTCAACCCGCCATGTACCGGCGGCTGCTGGACCGTATGGATCGCGAAAGCCGGACGCATGTGGATTTCCGCATTTCCGAAACACCCTGCTTTTTTCCTGCTGAGCTGCTATCCGAAATGGCAAAGGCCGGGGAGGAGTTGACGCATCAACTGGTGGACAGTCCTGACTACATGCGTCGCTCCGACGCGGCTGTGCCGGATCGATATCGAATTCCGGCTGACGATCGCCACCCCAATTTCATGACAGCGGACTTCGGCCTCGCCCACGATACCGAGGGTCACCTGCTTCCGCGGTTGGTGGAGCTTCAGGCGTTCCCGTCAATTTACGGGTATCAGGCACTGCTGTCTCTGGCCATGCATCAGGAATACTCGTTGGATCCGAACCTGCGCTGGTTTCTCTCCGGGCTGGATGAACCGGACTATTGGGCGCTGCTGCGGCAGGTCATTGTGGCCCAGCACGACCCGGAAAACGTCATTCTGATGGAGATTGAGCCTGAGCGGCAGAAAACATTGCCGGATTTCCATGCCACGAAAGATCGGCTGGGCATCGAAATCGTCGATATTACGCACATTGTGAAGCAGGGAAACCGTCTGTGCTACCCCAGGAAAAGCTCCCGGGGAACCGTGCTGACGCCGGTACGCCGCATTTACAACAGGGCGATTGTGGATGAGTTGGAACGGAAACGAATCGAGCTGGCCTTCGATTACAGGGATGATCTTGACGTGGAATGGGCGGGAAATCCCAACTGGTATTTCCGGATCAGTAAATTCTCATTGCCCTGGTTGAACCACCCCATGGTTCCCAGAGCCGTGTTTTTAAGCGACTGGTATGCAGGGCACCGCGCAGACTTGCCAGAGGATCGCAGTCAGTTGGTGCTGAAGCCGCTGTATTCCTTTGCAGGCACAGGAATCGTCTTTGCACCGTCCCAGCATGAATTGGACATGATCCCGGTAGCAGATAGAGAGAAGTACCTGCTCCAGGAGCGGGTAAGCTTTGCTCCTGTGATCGAGACCCCCTTCGGCCCTACCCAGGCGGAAGTACGCGTTCTTTATATTTGGCCCGACGAGGGCAAGTTGACTCCGGTATTGATATTAACCCGCATGGGACGGGGAAAAATGATGGGAGTTGACCACAACCGCGATCAACAGTGGGTGGGAAGTACAGCGGCTTATTTAATTTGATTCGCGGTTGCAAAAACCCGCGTCTCAATACATATTGATTCTTTGGCTCTCGGTAACCTCAATACATACTCCAAAGGCACTATCAAAAGAAACAATCAAAAGTAACTGGGACCTAGGAACTTTTCGATGTATGCTTGTGCCAAGCAATCCTTGTAGAAGGGGTGTTCAGCCCTGAAAACTGAAGATGGAAGTACTCCGCAGCCGAAAGCAGCCGCGAAGGGTATCGACACGAACCCTTTAATGGAGCTGCGCGCTTCTGTACGTTTTCCCGTGCGAATGTCGGTGAAAATCCAGACCGATACTGGCCGGGAGACTGCCGAAACCGTCAATGTGTCAGCCAGCGGTGTCCTGCTCGCGTTTTCGCGCGTGCTTGATGCGGGCAGCCCGATCGAGATTGAGATGATCATGCCCTCCAACACGATGGGAACATCACAGGATGTCGTGGTGTATTGCCACGGACGAGTGATACGTTCTTATCGAAAAAGCTCAACACTGGTGGAAGTAGCCACCGTGATTGACACGTATCAAATTATTTCTTGAGGCACTATGCCTTCAATTTCTGCCGACTTAAAGAACACTAATTTTGCGTCCGCACCGGGGATCGAGCGAAAGCTGGAAGCCGGTCCAGATATGACGACAAACGCAAATTTCGACCAGAAGGCGAGCCTTTCTCCTATAGAAGCTCCTGGAATCCGCATCCTGCTGGCGGACTCGCAGGCAATCTATCGAGTGGGGATCCGCAAAATCTTCGCAATTGAGGATGATATGCGCGTTGTGGCGCAGGCGGAGAATTATGCCGGATTGCTGGCCGCACTGGAGCGATTTCCGTCCGACATTGTTTTGCTCGACGGGGGTATGATCTCAGGCATTTCCGATGCCATTCCTGACATGGCCCGGCGCGCACCGAATGCCAAGATCATCGTACAGGTGAGCGAAAACAGCGAGAGTTTCATCGTCGACCTGTATCGCCGGGGTGTGCGTGGAGTGATCTCGCGGTCGATTTCTCCCGACCTGTTGATTCGATGCATCCGCAAAATCGCGCAGGGTGAGACCTGGATTGACAACCAGTCGGTAAGCTGGGTCATTGAGGCTTATCGCGCTCAGGCGAGCAATTTGACGAATCCAAAGCTCCAGCCACGCCTGTCGCCGAAGGAGCTTTCAATCATCGGTTGCGTCACGCAGGGAATGCGGAACAAGGAGATCGCCTACAAGATCGGAACAACCGAGCAGGTGGTTAAAAACTACCTTCGTAAAATCTACGACAAGCTTGGCGTTTCCGACCGGCTGGAGCTGGCGCTCTATTGCCTGCACCACCAACTGCTCAAGCAACAGCCCGCCTCTTCAGGCGCAGGCAGGGCCACAGTCCAGGAAATCAACATTAATCGGATTCGCCCCTAAGCGGCGTACGCGACAGTATTCTTCGCGCGGAGTGTAAGACGTCCGTGTAATTCGGGAGCTCTCATTCTTCCAAATCCGTTGAAATGCGCCAGCCAGCGGAAGCGTATCAGGACCTTCAGCCGTGCTGGCTTCCGGCACGAACGTTTTCCAGCAATCTTACGAGCGTCTGCAGCTCTTCCTTTCCCACATGGGCCAGCAGCCGATCAACGCTCTTCACAATCAGCCCATCCAGCTCGTCTAGCTTCCTAAGCCCTCCCGTCGTGATCTGTGTCAGCACGGTTCGGCGGTCCTTGTCATCGCGTGCGCGAGCCACCCAACCTTCCCGCTCCATGCGGCCCAGCAGACGCGTGATGTCTGGATCGTGGCTGATCAGACGACGGGCAATTTCTGAGCAGGTCAGGCCCTGGTCCACCGCGCCCCGCAGTATGCGCAAGGCGTTATATTGAGTCTCGGTAATTCCATACGGCTTCAGCTCCTGGCGAAGTGCATGCTGGAGCACATCCGCAGTGCGAACCACGTTCAGAAAAGCCTCTGCCTGAAGGTTGGCGAAAGGCTTGTTCTGACGGAGTTCCTGCTGCAAACGTCCCGGACCGGCCGCAATCGAGATTTCGGAAGATCGATTCATTTCTGCCTCAGAAACAGGAGCAGGCTTGCAATGGGGCTGTGTGGTGGCAATCGTAGGCGGTTATTCCTTTGTGGATTCCACTTCTAGGGTCACCTTCACGTCGTCTCCCACAACGGAATCACCGGATTTCAGAGTTCCATTCCATACCAGTCCGAAATCTCTGCGGTTCAGCGCGGTGGACGCGGTGAAGCCTCGGCGCGTTTTCCCGTAGGGATCAAGCTGCTGCTTGCCCAGCGGATCCATGTTCAGTACGACCGGTTTCGTCACCCCGTGCATTGTCAGATTTCCGTAGAGCTTGAGCTGTCCGCCCTCCTCAGTGAGTTTGGTGCTGACGAAATGCATGGTGGGATATTTCTCGACATCGAAAAACTTTGCACTTTTCAGGTCGTTATCCCGCATCGTGTTGTCCGTATTCACCGTGTTTGTTTGAATCGTGGCGTCGACGCTGGATCCCGTAACGTTTTTATCGTCGTACATCACCGTGCCGGTGACCTGGGAAAAGCTGCCGTGGACGTTGGAGATGCCCATGTGACGGACGGAGAACAAGGCATCGGAGTGGGCCGGATCGATCTGCCACTTGGTCGTTTGTGCGAAAGCATGCAGTCCTGTGAGCAGTACCAGGCCACCGAGAAGACGCGTCCACAAAGGAGAGTTCGTCATAAGAAATTCACCCGCGAGTTGGATTTGGAGTATGGCAAACATGTTCGAGAGATACAACATGCTCGTTGTAACAGATAATCGCCCGCTAAAAAGGATGCGATTATTTTTGAGCAGACGCCAATTAGTCTGTGGCGAGGCTGAGATGGTGGCGTACGTCGGCACCGTGGACCCAGAAAATGACGTCTTCCGCGATGTTGGTTGCATGGTCGGCGATGCGTTCCAGATTGCGGGAAATAATCACGGTGCTGAGTGCCTGGGCTGTCCACTGCGGTTTCTGTTGAACCATGGTGATCATGGCTTTGTGAATGTCACGATTCATTTGATCCACGTCGTCATCCAGAGCGAGCACGGATTTTGCCATGGCCGCGTCGCCGTCCAACAAAGATTGCAGAGCGAAGCGGATCATTTTCTCTGTCAGGTCGCTCATTTGCCGCAGATTGACGGGCAGGTCCGCGGCAGGTCGCGAGAGCAGATCGGCTGCTCGCTCAGCAATGTTCACGGACTGATCGCCGATTCTTTCCAGATCGCCATTGATTTTGATGACTGCCAGCAGAAAGCGCAGATCGATTGCCATCGGCTGTTCCATCGCCATCAGGTCGTAAGCCATTTCGTCCACTGAACGTTGCGCCGCATTGATCGCTGTCTCATTTTCCTGGACGTGATGCAACAACACCATATCGGCGTTCATGTAGCCGTCCATGGCGCAGCCGAGCGTCTGCTGGGCAAGAGCGGCCATTGCAAGCAGCTTATTCTTTAGCTCTGCCAGACGTTGCTGATAGTGTATTCGCGGCACTGCGTTTTCTCTCCGTTTGGGTTAGTTCAATTGTGTACCAAACGGAGTGCGGTTCGGTAAATGTTTTTATCAGCCGAGCCGCCGCTCTGCTTCCCTGGCTGCTTCATAGATTTGCTGGAACGATTCCACAGCGTAGAGAACCGGCTGCATTTCTGAAATGGAGAACTTGTGTTCCAGCACCTGATCCAGATTGAAGTCGCGAATTTCCGGCCCACGCTCTACGACATAAGTACATTCTCCATGGGAAGAGATCAATCCGCTGCCGTACACCTTGATTTGTCCATGTTGCCGGATGACACCAAATTCCACGGTAAACCAGAAGAAGCGGCCCATGCGCTCCAGGTCATCGGCGCGGCCAGCCATGCTACAGCAGACCCGCCCGTATTCATGAAGAAAATCCGCGAACACAGGATGGGCATGCATAGGAACATGGCCGAAAACATCATGAAAGATGTCCGGCTCCGGCGTGTACTCAAGCGAATTTTTATCGCGCAACCAGGTGGTCGTCGGAAAGCGGCGCGCGGCAAGCATCTCGAAGAACGCGTCGGTGGGCAAATAGCCGGAAACCGGAGTGGAATTCCATCCTGTGCGCGGTTCCAGCCGTGCCGAGACCGCCGCCAGATCGGGAATGCTGTCCTCGCGCAAGCCAATCTGGTGAAAGCCGTCAAGGTATTCCTCGCAGGCGTACCCGCGCAGTTGCGGCATGCAGCGCCGTACCAGCTCCGCCCAGGTTGCATGTTGCTCGGGCGTGTACGCATTCCAGTCCTGCTGAATAAGGAACGGGGCGGCGGCGCGTAGTTCAGGATTCTGCAGTTGTGCGGCGTTGGTGGCCATAGGGCGCATCCTTCCAGGTGGCTAAACTTTTCAGAATGCGACGGCAGATGCAGGAGTGTCAATCCTCTTCTTTGACAGCGTTCTGCTCGCCCTTCGCACCGGTCCAAGCCACCTCTAGGCAACCGTCCCTTGCCGGGTATATCGTGGAAGGTCGCCGCGTCCGTCCCTGGACGACGGTGGGATCCCCGGAGTTGGAGAAGATCGCGATGGCCACAGCAACGGAACATCTTCATGGAACCGAAGTTAAAGATTTTTTGCCCCTGAATGGAACGGACTACGTGGAGTTCTATGTGGGCAACGCTCGTCAGGCCGCCTATTTTTATCGCGCGGCATTCGGCATGAAGCTGGTTGCCTACGCCGGGCCGGAGACGGGCCTGCGCGACCGCGCATCGTACGTCGTGCAGCAGGATAAAATTCGCCTGGTGCTGACTACGCCTCTGCGTCCGGGCAACGCCATTGCCGAGCACATTGCCAAGCATGGCGACGGGGTCAAGGACATCGCATTGTGGGTCGACGATGCAGTTTCCGCCTGGCGGGAGACCACGCGCCGGGGCGCACGCAGCGTCCGGGAGCCCTGGGTGCTGAAGGATGAACAGGGAACTGTACGCATGTCCACGATTGCAACCTATGGCGATACCGTGCATACCTTCGTCGAGCGGCAGGATTATCGCGGAACATTTCTGCCGGGCTTTCAGCAGGTGCAGGAGGACCATGTCTGCCGGCCCGTCGGTTTGAAATACATTGATCACGTGGTCGGCAATGTGGGCTGGCATGAGATGAACGCGTTTGTCGATTTTTATCGTGACGTGATGGGTTTTGAAATGTTCCAGAGCTTCGATGACAAAGACATCTCCACGGAATACTCCGCATTGATGTCGAAGGTGATGGCGAACGGCAACGGACGTGTGAAGTTCCCTATCAACGAACCAGCGGAAGGCCGAAAAAAATCGCAGATTGAGGAATATCTTGAGTTCTATAACGGCCCGGGCGCACAACACCTTGCGCTGGCGACCGATGACATTCTGACGACCGTGAGCAAGCTGCGGGAGCAGGGCGTCGAGTTCCTCCGCGTACCGGACACCTACTACTCTGAGCTGGAAAATCGCGTGGGTAAGATCGATGAATCCATGGAGGATCTTAAAAAGTTGAATCTTCTGGTAGACCGCGATGAGGAAGGCTATCTGCTTCAGATTTTCACCCGACCCGTGGAAGACCGCCCGACTGTCTTTTTTGAGATCATCCAGCGCAAAGGTGGACGCAGCTTCGGCAAAGGAAACTTCAAAGCGCTGTTTGAGGCGATCGAGCGTGAACAGCGCTTGCGCGGAAACCTGTAAAGTCTCGGATGAAACTCTGCACCTTTGAAGTAAAAACGCATCTGGGACGGCATCGCAGGCTGGGTGTGGTGGACCGCGATGGGGTGGTGGACGTCCATTTCACCGTGGCGCACCACCTGGCTAGCTACCGCCTTGCAGACGCCGTCGCTCCACCCTCCTTGCTAGGTCTACTGGAGGGTGGGACTGCGTCCATGCGGGCGGTGCAAGCGGCCGTGGCCTTTCTGCCGCCTGAGATGCGCACCGGAAAAAATGACGAGACGCTTCGCTACAGGTGGGATGAAGTGCGTCTAGTGACGCCATTGCCGGACGCACGATCTCTGCGGGATTTTTTCGCGTTTGAGGAGCATGTGAAACGTGGGTTTGAAAAGCGCGGCGAGCCAATGCCCCAGGAGTGGTACGAACTTCCCGTTTACTATCAAACAGGCCACCACAATCTGATCGGGAGTGGTCAGGATGTGCTCTGGCCATCCTTTACGGAACGCTTTGACTATGAGCTGGAACTAGCTGTGATAATTGGATCTACGGGGCGCAATATATCCGAGTCTGAGGCCAGCAATTACATTGCTGGCTACACAATCCTGAACGACTTCAGCGCTCGCGACATTCAACGCAAAGAGATGAAAGTTCGGCTGGGCCCGGCCAAAGGAAAGCACTGGTGCAGCGGAGTTGGCCCTTGGATGGTCACCCCGGATGAGATTCCCGACCCTTATGGCCTGGAGATGGTGGCGCGCGTCAATGGGGAGGAATGGTCGCGAGGTAATTCACGAAGTATGCACTGGAGATTTGACCAGATGATTGCGTTCCTTTCGAAGGACGACACGATCTATCCCGGTGACATTCTTGGGTCGGGCACTGTGGGAACAGGTTGTGGATTGGAACTGAATCGATGGGTGCAGCCGGGGGATCTGATCGAACTTGAGATCGAGGGCATCGGGATCCTAAAGAATCGCGTGGTGCGGCCAGCCTGATCACGGGAGGAATTGCGCTGCGTTCCGGAGGCCGATTTCGAAAATTTCGGAGCTGCGCTGGACACAACGTTGACTCCAGATAAGCTAAACGCATGATTAAAAATCAGGACGCTCCGGCCAGCATTCCAGCAGATGAATCATCCATGCGCACTTTGAAGCCTGGGGATCAAACCCCGCAGGACACGTACAAGCTGCTCGTCGGGTCGGTGGTGCCGCGACCGATAGCATTTGTATCTTCTATCGATGCCGAGGGAGTGCGCAACCTGGCTCCCTTCAGTTTTTTCACGGTGGCCAGCGCAAACCCGCCCATCGTGTGCTTCTGTCCTATGGTCCGGCCGGCCAACGATAAGGGTCTGGCCTCATCGAAAGACACACTTCGCAATGTTGTCGCCACACGCGAATTCGTGTTGAACATTGTGTCTGAGGATTTTGCTACCCAAATGAATGCGTGCTCTGCTGAATTGCCGCCGCAGGTAGATGAATTTGAAATCTCCGGGCTTACACCTCTGGCGAGTGAGGTGGTTCGTCCGCCGCGTGTCGCAGAATCGCACATCCAGATGGAGTGCCGTCTGGCGCAGGTTGTCCACGTCAGCACGGAACCGCTCGGCGGGAGCTTGGTGCTGGGGGAAGTTTTGCGCTTTCACATCCGCGAATCTCTGTTGGACAATTTCCGCATCGATCCCGACAAGCTTCACGCCATCGGTCGCATGGCCGGTTCAACGTATGCGCGCACAACGGACCGCTTTGAGCTGGTTCGTCCCAAATAGCCAGCGACTAAGCCACGGCTATGGATGATTGACCGGTGAACCAACATTTTTGCCAAAGTGGAAAATTGGTCCGATCGAGTAGCGCATTGTCCAGTTGCCGTGGGCAAGAATGTCGTTGAACGGGTGGTTGTAGACAAGGTCAATCTGGGGGAGTATGCCGATGTGCCGGGTGAATTTGAGTTCGGCGCCGCCGCCCAGTCCGTAAAATCCCGTCCAGTCCACCTTGTAGCCTGCGGGAATCAAAGTTTTGGTTATCAGAGCTGCAATCGGATCCTTTGGACGAGGCGTTGCCGCCAGCCGGAACGCACCGAAGGATGGACGCAGGTACAAAGTTGTCTTTGAAAAATGCCGATAGGCAAACTGCGGACCTGCCGCAAAGGATTGTGTGGAAACATTGGCCGGGACGATGAGTCGATAGCCCGGCGGAATTACGCCGGCGGTGACGAGTTGAGTAATCACCGGGGCAATTTCCTGCTGAAGCGCTGCGGGGAGCAGGTCCGGCTTTAAAACTTCAGAACCTTGAACCACACTGTAATCAACCCCGAGTGAGAGCCAGCGGCGCAGGACGACTCCGCCCTGAGTGTGAGCGCCGATCTGATTTAAACCGAGAGCTGGAGTGTTGAAATCCGTAAACCCGGCATAGACGTCGTAGCGGCCAACGTAGGATTGCTGGGCAAATGTCAGAGAGCGCGCAACGAACGCCATAAGAACACAACCAATGGAGAGGGAGAGCTTGCGATTCAGCATGTTACTCCGGAAGAACCTGGTTGGCGGATGAGG
>DASSZI010000052.1:0-11124 GCA_035713565.1 Acidobacteriaceae bacterium
GATCAGCAACCGGTTCACCTTTTGACCCTCGGGCCCGGTCTGGTGCGTCACCAGCTGCATGCCCAGGATTTTTTTGGCGTAATCTTCAGCTTCGGCAAGATTTTTTGCCACCTTCACGCCGCCGCCTTTGCCTCGGCCGCCCGCATGGATCTGCGCTTTGATTACGACGCCTTTGGATCCGCCGGCAAAAAGCCTCTTCGCCACTTCGGCGGCTTCTTCCACCGTATTGGCGACCTCGCCATGCGGTACAGGGACGCCATATTTCGCAAGAATGTCTTTCGCCTGATACTCGTGAATTTTCATAAATTCTTCCGGTAAAAGTTGGCTGCTTGCCGTTGCAAACGCAGGAGTCGGAACATGCCTGCATGGCAAAAAGAAAAACACAGCAACCTTTCGATACTATCGGACGAGCGAAGGTGGGGCAAACTTTGGCGGGTCGCTCATGCCAACCTGCAGTGCAGGTATCCGCAGCCGAAACATTTCCTTGCCTATGGTTGCTGGATTCGATCCCCATCGGCCCGCTGAACCGAGTGCCATTCTACGGACGAATGGGTGAACCGCAACGCCGCTGGTGCGGATTGCAGGTTCTACGGGGGAACCAAGCCTAGCTGATACCCACCTGATCGCGGGGCCATAGCGGAACCATTCCCCAGGCATCAATCACGGGTTCGCCTTCGCATTCCACTTCAATAACAGACAACGGAGAATCCGGAGCTTCGACCGGCAGCCCCTTCAGTTGTACGGAAAGCGGTTCGTTCTGGTCAAATTGCACTTCCTGCCCGGTTTTGACCAGGCGCGCCGATTTTATTTTTGTCTTGAGGCCGCCGATCCCGATCACAGCTCCCGGTTGGAAAAAGGACATCCACCGCGCGGCTGGTGTGACGCCAGGCCAGTACCTTTGGAGTACGTACAAAGTATTTCCACGACGAGTAAATAGGGTATTAGGCGCACCGGGGAGAGATCCTCGCTCGGTCTGATAAATTGCTCTTCCATTTGTGTCGAGCCATTTCCCGACTGCAGTCAGGACTTCAGCCGACTCAACCGGAACTGAGCCGTCCGCCTTTGGGCCTATATTAAGCAGGTAATTGCCGCCACCCGAGGCGCAATCTGCCAGGTTGCTCGCGATGACCTTCGGAGTCTTCCAGGAGTCGTCGCCCCGGTTATAGCCCCAGCTATCGTTCAGCGTCATGCATGTTTCCCATGCCCGGCCTGCCTTGGCGGCGGTCACGTGCTGCTCTGGCGTGGAAAAGTCACCTTCCAATCCGTTACGGTTGTTCACGATGATTTCGGGCTGCAGATCGAACACCATTTGGTTCATGCGTTGGGACTCCCAACCCTCGGCGCTCAGCGGCCAGTCCACGTCATACCAAAGGATGTCGATCTTGCCGTAGTTGGTCATCAACTCGCGAATTAAGCCATGGGTATACGCAACGAAACGCTTGCGCGCAGCCTCATCGATCTTGCATTTTGCCCCGTCTGGATGATGCCAGTCCATCAGCGAGTAATAAAAGCCAACCCGAAGACCCTCCGCGCGCGCAGCCTCAACATATTCCCGCACCAGGTCTCGCCCGGGCCCTTGCTGGGGAGCGCAGTAGTTCGTCAGCTTGGTATCGAACATGCAGAAGCCTTCGTGATGCTTGGTCGTCATCACCATATATTTCTGCCCGGCGCGGCGTGCCAGCTTCGCCCAATCCCGCGCCGCATTCGGCTTGGGGTGGAACTGTTTAGCCATCAACTCATATTGTGGAATGGGAATTCCCTCGGCCTCCATCGCCCACTCATGCTGTCCGAGCAGACTGAACAATCCCCAATGGATAAACATGCCATATTTGGCTGCGTGCCACCATGCCATCCTTTGTGCACGCGTCGCCGCCTGCTTGGCTTCTGTCGCCGAATATGGATTGCTTCCAGTGTGAGGCTGGTCTATGTCGAGTGCCACGGAATCAGATCCGGTGGCACATGCGAGAGCGCCTGCCGCTCCCAGGTTCCTCAAGAACAATCGGCGCGAAATCTTGTCCATATCCATAAGTTGTTCCTTTATAGCAAATGGGCGGTTATGCAGGTTTATTTTTCTAAAGGAGTCCCGATGCCCAGGGCCCAGCGACTTACCAGCATGGAAGCAATATCCGCTTCCCTCTTGTAAGCCGAACGCTCCTGTGCCAACTGAAGGGCCGCGTGATGTACGAACAGAGAGGAACAGAGGGTCTTTTGACAGCGGCCAAACCCATTGATAACCTTACCCCAGTACAAAGAGCTGTTACCTGTCCCTCTGCTTTCCACGTCCCCGTCGTCTAGCCCGGCCTAGGACACCGCCCTTTCACGGCGATAACACGGGTTCAAATCCCGTCGGGGACGCCAACAGAACAAAAGGCTTATCGAATTTACCTTGTAATTATTAGGGTTTGAAAGGGTTCGATAAGGAAAATCCGCTTTCACTCATCATCCTTTTCTCCCTCCCTGATCGGCCCCATGATTTGCCGTGCCACCCGACTGTGTGCCGTGCGCTTCACATCTGTGACCGCCTGCGTGTAGACATCCATCGTCGCCTTGAAGTTGGCATGGCGGAGAAGTTCCTGAATCGTCTTCACGTCTTCGCCGTTCGCCTTCATCAATGTTCCGAAAGTGTGCCGTAGTGTGTGCCAGCCTACCGGTTCTATGATGCCAGCCGCTTTGAGTGCTGGCTGCAACGCAACCCGGAAAAGCGAGCTTGGCCAGTACGGTTGCTTGCCCTTCCTTTGAGGACTTCCGAAAACCCAATCCTCAGGCTGGTTGTAGGGACAGCGAAGCCGCCAAGACCACAGCGTTTCCGCCAGCTCCGCGTCAATTGGAATCGCCTTTTTCGACGCTTCCGTCTTGCAGCGCTCGATCCGCTGTTTGACCACGTCGCGGATGACATAAATTTCCAACTTCTCGAAATCGATGTCCGACCACTTGAGGCCCAGCAATTCTCCGACACGCAAGCCCGTCAACGCGCCCAACAGCACCGCCGTCTTGGCCGGGCCTGCCAGGTTGGCCAGAAAGTCTTTCAATTGGTCTGGGGTAAGAACCGTAGGAACGCGGGAACGTTTGGCGCTCTGGCGCACATGCGTGATGGGATTGGTTGTAGTCCATTCCCAGCGCTGCGCGTGGCTGTAAAGAGCACTCATAATGTTCCGTATTTTGGCCTTCGTTCCTCTCGAAACCGGCAATGACTTGAGCCACTGTTCAACCTGGACCGCTTTCACGTCGGCGAGTCTGTAGGACCGCCAGCGTGGAAGAATCCATTTGCGCAGATTGCCCGCATACGTCTGGAGGTAGTGATTGTTCACTTTGTCTTTGAGTCCTTCCTCACCAATCTGGTCAAGCCTGCGGAACTGGTCGAGATCTATCGAATATCCGTCCGGCATAATCATGCGGTGGAAGACGACGGCCAGTCGGCGCTGCTGGCCGAATCCGGCAGCGCCAATCTTTTTCGCTTCACCCAGCACGATCGTTCCATCAGGAATCAACACATGCTGATGGTCATGCGAATACAAAGGATTCGAGACAAGTACCTTGACCGGGCCAACAGCATCGCCGTCCAGACGGTTCATCAGAACCGCGTCGAGCGTCGTACCTTCGTAGACCACATACGGCTGACCCACTGCAGAATCCAGATTGATCTCAGGCGCACGCTTTGGCTGGGCTGGTGTCTCGCCGGCCGCGCGGGGTGCAATCAAGCTGCTTCCCGGATGACCTGAAAGCGCGGCGTATGGGTTCGGCTGCGGAGCGTAGCCGGTCGGCGTCTCACTGCTCGGCTCTCCCGATGTCGATGATTGCTGCTGCTGCGAAGGATGGGCAGGCCGGGTATAAGCAAGGTTCGATGCGAACCGCGAGTTACGCAAGCTCCCGCTCCTTGGCGGCGAGCTGCTGGGCCTGCTGTCGCTCTGGGGTGAGTTGCTGCTGACGACCGTTTTGTCCTCCGGTTGCGGCTTGCGGGCAAGGCTGGCCCGGAACACAAGCGCGAGACTGGCCTGTAGGGCCATACGCTGCGGCGGTAGCCTGCTGTGCGGCGGTCGCAGACGCAAGGGCGGGATCGTTGACCGCAGCCATAGCGGCCTGCTGCTGTTCCTTCAATTGTTCGGCCTGAAGCTGGCTCTTCAAATCCGTAACATTGTTATCGGTATTGTCCTGCACCGTCGGCTGTGGCGGCTGGTTCTTGCCAGCCTGCTTCGCGGGCTTCTTGCCACCGGCGCTGAAGATCGCCGCAACGATCACCAGTACGCTGGCTCCAAGGTAAAGAATTATTTTCAGGTTTTTCTGGAGCCCGCCCTTCGGCTCCACAAGCCTGCGATGCAGTTCGGGCAGATCGAAGATGTCAGGGTCTGCCGGTTTTGTTTTCTGCTCCGTCATCGCCGTCACCCCTTGCGTGAAAATTCCATGCGCTTCTTGCCGAGCTCAACGTAGCCGGAATCCATGACCTTCGGGATGATATAGGTCCCATCGCGGAGGTCGTAATTGATGAGGTTGGGTTTGCCATCCTTCATCTCATATACGCTGAACTTTTCCGGCGCATTCGTCTTGATATAGGTGAATTTGTCGTCGTGATAAATCGACTGGATATTGAATGGCGCCTCGTTCGCCTTGTAGGTGTAGGCAAATTTCAGTTGCAGAGGATAAGCACTCTTGTATGCGTCGACGGTCTGCTCGATATGAGACTGAAGCGCGGCAAGCTGCTGCTTCGACTGCTCCAACTGGATAGCAGGAACATACTGCGCCGGGCCGGACGACGCGACGATGGAGGAGCGATCGGCGGGCACAATCAATACCTTAAGATCTGGCACTTCGGCTGTGCCGGACACGTCCTGCAACGTAAAGCTGTAGATATTGCCCTTGTCGGTAATGAGATTCAGGTTGGAGCTGATGCCAGCCTTGGCCGGATGGACGAAACAGAAGTTGCCGACAACATCCACCACCCAGAAATCTTTATCACCGGTCGCCGCTTCCATGATCTTCTCGGTCGGCGGGACTTCGATCAGCGTCGTGTACTTCAATTGGCATGGATGGGAACGATGTCCTGCGAGTGATACTGCACGGTGCGGGGCGAAGCGTCTTGGGCAACGGCCAAAGCAGAAGTGAAGGCCAGAGCAACCCCAGCGATGATAGTGAGTGTGCGGTTCATACGAGTGCTCCTTTACGGTTGGCAGTAGCAGCTCCGGCAAATGTCCGTGGCCGGAAGGGAAAGTCTTCCGCAAGGCGGCGCAACCCTTCGGCAATGCCGAACTGCTCGAAGTAATCGCGCTTCTTGAGATTGTCGGGGACGTTGTTGGTCGCCATCCAGTGCGAGACGGAATCGACGTTCAACCGGACCTTCTTCGACGACTGCACTTTGCGGATGAGCATCTGGCCGGGCGGAATCAACGCGGCAATCAAGTCGAGTTCGGTGTCGTTCAGATGAAATGCTTCGCGATATAGTTCGCGGTCCATCTCCGGGTTCGCTAGGAAAATCTTTGTCGGGCAGCTTTCGGAGACGATCTGCAACATCCCCGACTCCTGCAATTCCTTGATGGATTGCGTGGCGAGAATCATGGCGGCTTGTGCTTGCGCCACGTCTTCTGCGCCTGGACGATGTAATTGCGAATGGTCTCGTTTTTGATAAAAAGCCATGCTTCATTTGAATCAATTGATCAACGTGGCCGTGGCGGAAAAACTTTCCGCGATACGCACGGAGGCTTTCTTCCGTGAGCGTGCTCACCGGGCGAGTGTTCCTGAAGCAATCGGGATTCTGGGTCGTCTAGGGAAAAGCAATCCGCCCATCAAGGGTGATGAACTCGCGGAAAGCGACAGCCCTTATCCTTCCAAGGCCACTCGCAAGAACGACTTGAAGATATCCAAGAAAATACTCTTGCGGGCGCGCTCGAACAAATCTTCTTAAGCGCATGGTCATGGATGCTCTGCTATCCGGACTTCAGTTCGGCAATCGTCCGCATGGGTAAGATCAACCGCATGGATTCCGGCAGTTTTATAAATCCATGAGCCTGATAAAAGCGTACCGCCCTATCGTCAATCGCATCGACGACAACCATTGAGGAACCGACGACCGAGGCATTCTCATAGGCTTTCCGAAGCGCTTGTGCCAGAAGCATAGAGCCGAGCCTCTGCCCCTGTAAGTGCTTGCTGACCGCAAGGCGACCAATCAAGGTCGCACTGACCACCGGGTAGCGAGGGAGGTATTTTTGCGCCGCTTCAGGAATGGCTCCGGGAGAGAGACCGTATGCGCAGAGCGTAAAGTAACCGGCAATCTCGCTTGCGGCGTTCTTTGGAACCAGGACGAATGCGGCATTTGCTTTCCGCCGCATGTCCTGCGACGCCTGGGTTTTCAAATAGGAATCCAAACTCTCTATTCCGCAGGTGAACTCTGCCCGGTCGTGCTGCTTGCCGAGCAGATCGAGCCGATACAGAGATCCTTCCGCCGACGCCATCAGGAGACGATTCGCTCTTGTGCAGATCGAAATGCTTGCCGGAGACGCGCATTCGGCTTTGGAGAATGAACCAGAGCGTCAAAAAACACTTCGCGATCGCGCTCTGAAAGCACGATGCTTTCGTGCCGGGTAATTGTGGCCTGCGTGGCCTGAGTCAGTACGGTCAAACAAAAATCTGTTAAGCTTCGGCGCTCCAGCGCAGCGGCCCTTTCTACCAGTTTTTTTGTCTGGGCATCCACACGAAAACCAAGGCGCGCACCGCGCATACGGCGTTTCTCTGGATTGTCTAAAGTTGAAGTTCGAGGCATGGCGTTTTCTCCGTCTTGGCGTCCCACTGCAAGTGTACGTCCAATGGTCTAACAATTCAAGCCGGGCCACCTTCCTGCCTTCATGTGGCGTGTGCCGCGGGAAAGACAGTTGTCCATGTATAAAACTTCTAAAACATTTCTCAAAAACACAATTGCGATAAGCCGTTGACTTTCGCTGTTTCTTTGGTACCCCAGTGACATGTACGTTTAACCGACATGAAGCCGGAAGGTAAACGGATTTCAACTTTGGAGGCACGATGGCAGCATTGAAGGACTACAAAGTTTTGATCAGCCATGCTTGGAGCTACACCGATGATTATTACCGGATTGAGAAATGACCACTGTTGAGATTCGTGTTCTGCTTTAATTCATAATCCGTTCTCTTCGGGAGCAGCGATGTAAGTATTTTGCCGATTCAAAATTACCGACCATTCGAGCGGATAGCTGGCGGGCAGTCTTTCGCACTGCACAGATGTTCACTGAAGAACGGAAGTACATGGTTCTGGAAGCGATCAGCCACCGCGCTGGTGTGTGTCCCGTGATAGATCTCAAAGCTGTTCGCAATTCCATAGTTATCGAGGATTTGATGCACCTTTATCGTGTCGAATCGGAGTCCGTCCTCGTCGCCAACATCCATCGCGATTGCGCGATATTCCCGTAAATTATCAATGTATTGATCAATGAATGCTAAGGGCGAGTTGGCTTCCCATTTCGCGAGAATTTCCGGCTGCAGCGCGCCATTCTTCACCGTTAGATCAAGATAGAGCGGAGGATTTTTCGGGTCCGGCGACCAAGCAGCTGCGCTCGCCAGTTGCGCTTTCCAGAAAAATGGGAAATTCACAGCATCCGTCGGCGATTTCATTCCAGCAACCGCCTTTTCAAAAGCTTTCTCCTGCGGCGAACCGGGATCGGGACGGCGCGCCGAGAGGCAGCACGGGCTCATGACGTAAAGTGCGCCGAACACCGTCGGATACTTCATACCGATTCGCAGCGATCCATAACCACCCATCGAGTGTCCTACCAGCCCTCGGCTCTGACGATTGGGAATTGTCCGGTAGTGCGCGTCCATGTAAGCGATCAGATCGTGCGCGATGAACTCTTCAAAGTCTCCTGTCGTCTGCGACCGCGAATACATCGACCCGCCGTACACCGTCTTGGAGTCCGGCAGAACCACGATCATCTGCTTCGCGCCAAGCGCAAACGCCCCCTCTATGGTCTGCGGTACGTGAATCTCATGCGTCCACTGCTCCGCTCCAATCGAAAAGCCGTGCAGCGCGTATACCACCGGATATCGCTTGTGTTTGTGCTTGATATAGCCAGGCGGCAGGAAAACGATCACATCCCGATCAACAGCTTCGCCTTCGAGGTTGCCCTCCAGCGAAGTTGCATGAACTTTGATATGCTCCACGGTCACGGATTGCGCGCCAGGCACCACGGGTGGCACTTCTGTCTGCACTTGCGCGGAAACCGCGCAAGTGCCACCCCATAATCCGGCCATCAAAGCCGCTGCACCCCAGACATTTACCTTGCTCATGCTTCCTCGGTTCCTGCAGTGCACCAATCTGTTCTTGGTTCGCTGAATTAAGGCTCTACGGCAAACCGGTAGATGTTCACACTGATTGGCGTCACCGATAGATCGCGCGCCGGGCCGCCTACCGTGCTCTTTTTAATTGTCACCTGCGGCGCCTGCCCGACCTGATCGGCCGCCTGAAAATCTTTGCCGGTGATCTGCCAATGCATCGGTTGACCTTCCAGCCGTACTCCGGTGACCTTCAAATCGAAGCTTTGCTCGGAATCCGTCGCATTCACCACTGCCAGCGTCAGGTATTTGTGGTCCGGAGTTAGCGCCGCGAACATGTCCAGCGGATATGTCGCGCTACCCGAATTCGTCTCCGGCTGGTCACCGCCCACGGGATATTCGGGGGCAGGCTGTGGAGAGTTTCCAGTAAGCGCCACCGGAATCGAACCACTAACAAAGCTGTCGCCGTAGAGCTTGTACACAAGCCCGGTAGTATTGAGTACTGCCGAGGTAGGCGTGTAATCGAGCGTGGAAACGCCCATCGTATGCGCTGACATACGGAGGAAATCCGTGTCCCGCAGCATCTCATTGAGCGTCATCCCGTAGGCCAAAGCCATTTTAAGGTCGGGAGATCGGTTGAAGCTACCCCCGAAGTACGCGTACTCATCGATCGACAGAAAGATGTCCTTCTTCACCAACTGCGGAAAGCGCTCTTCGTATCGGTGCCACGTCTGAGCGTACAGGTGGACGATGTTGGCGGGATAACGTGCAAATTCGAGCGGTGTCTGCTGTACCTTGTCGTATCCCGCTTCTGTCGGCGCATTCAACGGCAGGTGCTTCGCCTTCTGGACGTTGAACCGCTGGCCGGAACGCGCGTACCAGTGCTGCGTAATGCCGGAAAAGTTGCCCCAACAGTGCTCGATCTCTCCGCCGGTCCAGTCCTCCGGCGTACCTTCCACGGACCTCATGTGGTCTACGTCGTTCGCCCGCATCTCCCCCGAAAGATCCATCGGCTCCGGCATATTACCGGAAGCAAGCAGCGTGATAGCAGGATCGGCCTTGCGCATCGAAGCCGCAAATTCATTGTGCTTAAGGACGTAGTACTTCAGGTCTGTCCGCCCAAGCTGCCATGCACCATACGGCTCATTGCCGATGTCCCAGTACTTCACGTGGTACGGCTCGGGATGACCGTTTCGCGCCCGCTCCGCTCCCAGCCGGGTATGCGTACTTCCATTCATGTATTCCACTTCTTCGCCCGCCGAGTGCGCGTCGCCAAAGCCTGCATTGACCGTGATATACGGCTCCACGCCAATCAGCCGGCACAGACTCATAAACTCGTCCAGACCCACATCGTTCGACTGCATCGCGTTCCACGCATAGTCATAGGTCGGTGGCCGCTTGTCGCGTAAGCCCACGCCATTGTACCAACTCCAATCGGAAAGGAAGTTTCCGCCGGGCAGACGCCACATCCCGCTGTGAAGCTGCCGCAACAGTGCAATCGTATCCGGCCGGAATCCCTCGATGTTGTCAGCAGGCATCAGTGAAACTGTCCCAACATAAAAGCTGCCGCTCCCTGTCCCGGTAATCTCAAAGGATGCACGGTTGGTGCTGGCTTTTGTGGTTAAGCGAAACAGATGTTTGGTATAGGTGCTCGTCAGGTGTTCGAATGAAGCCGTTTCTCGTGCGCCTGGCCCTTCGCCCCAGATCAGCGATACCCTGACGGTGCTGCCCGGCGTGCCTTTCAGCCAGATATGGCCGATGTACTGATTCCCTTGCACCACCGACAGTCCCGATTGCCGGATCCCATGCGGAGCGGACCCATCCAGTAATATGCGGGGAGTTTGTACGCCGACAAAAGGATCCTCCGTATCCATCTTGACGGCGTCGGCTGAACTCACGGGGCGCCATTTGCGCAACGGCATTCCTGAAATTCCCCCGCCGGGCCCCTTTGCCGGCGGTTTGGGCTCACCGGCGGTGATGGGGAAGTAGAATTTGCGATCATCGAGCATTTCTGACCATAAGCTTCGGTAAACGAGTGGACCGATGTGCTCAATAAACATCCCGAACTCATATTTCGAAGTCGGCGTACTGGTTTGGGTGGTATTGATGTTCACCACCAGCGGCGTCATCGAAGCCGATTCCGCCTGCCGCGCCGCCCAGATCGTCGCTGCCGAACCAAAGCAGAAGACTGCGGCCACGAACAGCGCAATTTGCCTGCTCATTAAGCTCCTCCGTGTTTGTCCAATAGTCGTTCGATTCAAATTCGCACGTTGAATCATCCCGATTGTTGAATTTACACGGAAAACCTTTTCTCCGCAGTGACGAGCCGATTTGAGGTGGCCACCGGGATGATAACGGCAAGAACCGGATCCTTGGTGTTACAAATATCCGCGTGGGTAAGATGGTAGCGCTCGCGAAGAGCCGTGCCGAAAGAGAGCGACTTCATGAAGACGATCAGATGGATTGAACCCTGCATCATCGGAGCCGTAGCGGTGCTCGGAATTGCGGCATGCTCCAAGACGACGACCAGCGCCAGACCGCCGCTCACTCTCGCACCTGCAACGATGTCTCGCGTCGGCACAGTCGATGAGCGTTTCCAGTCTTACAACATCGAGATGCTGGAAGTCACCGGGGGCGACTTCTGGAAGCCTTACAGCAAAGCGCAGAAAACCGTAACTAAACCTGCCCAGGCGAGCTCGAACATACCTGCCGGAATGAACCCGGACATGTATCAATACCGTCCGCCCATCGATCTCACAAATCCCCGCCGCCGTAAGTTGGCGGCTGCTCTGGGCCCTGCATACGTGCGCGTCAGCGGGACGTGGGCGAATACGACTTACTTCCAGGACTCGAATGG
>DASSZI010000053.1:0-12655 GCA_035713565.1 Acidobacteriaceae bacterium
CGGATAATCATCGGTAATGCCGTTCGCGCCGAGAAGCTCTCGCGATATCCGGGCACATTCAAGCGCCATCCATACGTTGTTTCGTTTTGCCATCGAGATGTGATCGTGGCCTGCTTTGCCCGCGTCCTTCAGGCGACCGACCTGGAGTGAAAGCAGTTGGCCTTTCGTGATTTCGCTCACCATCCAGGCCAGCTTTTCCTGGACCAACTGATGGCTGGCGATCGGCTGATCGCGAAATTGCCTGCGTAACAGGGAATATTGCAAGGCCGTGTCGTAGCAGGACATTGCCGCGCCGAGCGCGCCCCAGCTTATGCCATAGCGCGCCTGATTCAAACACATTAGCGGAGATTTCAGGCCGTCGCTGCCGGGCATCAGCGCAGAAGCGGGGACGCGTACGTCCTGCATAGACAGGCCGGAGGTGACGGAGGCACGCAGCGACCATTTGCCGTGTACATCATACGCGCTGAAACCCGGAGATTTTGTGTCAACTAAAAAGCCGCGTACTCGGCTGTCTTCCTCATCGACTTTGGCCCAAATGACAGCCACGTCCGCGAGCGTACCGGAGGTGATCCACATTTTTTCGCCGTTCAGAATGTAGTCTCCGCCATCTTTTTTGGCCCGGGTGCGCATACCCCCGGGATTGGAGCCGAAGTCCGGTTCTGTCAGTCCGAAGCAGCCCAGCTTTTCTCCCCTGGCCATTTGCGGCAGCCACTCCTTTTTCTGCTCGTCGCTGCCGAAAGTGTGAATGGGATACATGCAAAGCGCCGACTGCACGCTGACGAAGCTTCGCACACCGGAGTCGCCGCGTTCGGTCTCCTGCATGACCAGACCGTACTCCACGTTGTTCATTCCGGCGCAGCCGTAGCCTTCAATGGTTGCGCCGTAAAAGCCAAGCTCGCCCATAGGCTTGATCAGTTCTTTGGGGAAGCGCCCGTCGCGGTTGCATTCCTCGATGATAGGAATAAGGTTGTCTTCGATGAACTTGCGCGCGTTATCGCGCACCATAATTTCGTCTTCGCTCAGTAGTCCATCGAACCCGATAAAGTCAACACCCTTGAACTTGAAAGCCATAAAATTCCTTCTCCATTTACGAAATGGCAAACTCTCCAGCCTAGCAGAAGTGTGGAGAGTGGAATGGGATTTGCGGGATGGCGCGTGTCTGAGCGTGGCTGGTAGTAGTCGCCGATCTGACTCAAACCGAGAAGACAGCGGAACGAGGGGCCACCCGGTTGTGAATGGATTATGCCAGATATTCCTTAATGTAAGGGTCTTCGCAGCGTAACAGCTCGATAAGATTTCCGAGGAATGCGATGCCGCCTTCCCGCAGGACCATCAGGGTGGTGTGCGGGTCGATGCCGTTGCCCGGTACGCGCTCCCTCTGGTTGGTCTGGTGGTTGAAGCGATAGGTGGCAAGCATGAAAGCGTCCTGCAGGCGGTGCGTAACGAGCAATGCCGTCCCATTATAGACGTCTCGCTGCTTCATTACGAGTTCGATGATTGTGGTGGACGTGATGGGGTCGAGTCCGCCCGTAGGTGAGTCGTAGAGCAGCAGTTTCGGATGGGAAATAATGGCGCGCGCGATGGCGACACGGCGGCGCATCCCCCCGGAGAGCTCGGCGGGAAATTTGTCAATCGCGTCTTCCAGTTCGACGAAACGGAGAGATTCAGTGACACGCTCATTGATTTCCTGTTCGCTTTCACCTTCCTCCCGCAAACGGTATGCGACGTTGTCGCGCACGGATAGGGAATCGAAGAGCGCGCTTTCCTGGAACACCATGCCGATATCGCGGCGAAGGACGAACAGTTGCTCCTGGGCCATGGAGGAAACCTCTTGTCCAAAGACGCAGATACTCCCCCTGTCCGGTTGCATCAGTCCATTGCAGAGTTTCAGCAAAATGCTTTTACCGCCCCCGGCCGGCCCGAGGAGAATCAGCATCTGGCCGGATTGCGTCGTGAAGCTGATGTTGTGCAGAACGGAGTGGCCGTCAAATCCCATCCAAACGCGCTTGAATTCAACGGCGGGTTCCTGCTGGCTGTTGGTCGTCGCGAGGTCTGCTCCAGCGGAGGTTCTGTCGATCTCTGAAGGCATGGTCAACGTCCGAAAACCCCGATCATCAGACGGCTGATCACGAAATCAGTGACGATGATAAAGATTGAACTGAACACGACAGCCTGTGTAGTGGAGCGGCCAACTCCCTGAGTGCCGCCGCGCGTGGACATGCCGAAATAGCAGCCAATGCTCGCAATGATGAAGCCAAAAATAAGGGGCTTCACCACGCCTTCGAGAATGTCTGGATACATAAGAAACTGATAGGCCATGTGGAAGTACTGCGACGCATCGAGGCCAAGCATTGTTGTGGCGACCAGGCCGCCGCCAATCGTTCCCAGCGCGTCGGAGAGGATGGTGAGGAACAGGAGCATGAATACAGTAGAGATCAAACGTGGTGTGACCAGCTTTTTCAGCGGATCCGTACCCAAGGCTCGCATGGCGTCAATCTGTTCGGTCACCTGCATGGAGCCGAGTTCGCTGGCCATGCCGGAGGCGTTACGCCCGGAAACCATCAGGCTGGTGAGCACCGGCCCAAGCTCCTTGATCATGGAGAGGCTGACGAGTTCGCCGGTTACCGATTTGGCACCAAACTGTCCCAAAGTAGTAGCGGACTGCAGAGCGAGCACGCCGCCCGTGAAGAATCCGGTAAGAATCACAATCGGGAGTGAACCCACACCGATCAGATCGGCCTGCGTATAAAGGTCGGTCATATAAAAAGGCCGTCGCCCGATATTTGTGATGGCGGCCCAGGACATGAGGGAATATTCCTGCACGGCCAGAACCCTTTGACGCAGAAATTCACCGAACGGCATATTCGCATTATGGCATCCGGAGTGCCATCGTCCCAAAATTCGCAACGATAGTCGCTGCGCCGGTCACTATGGAAGCTGGCGCAGAGTTGCTGTGGCCCTGTGCAGTGCACGGGTGAGTACGTCAAGTTGCTGCGCGGCGCGTGATGCGTCGTGGGCATCAAGAGCTTCATTGATGCCGGGGATCACCACCGCGGCATACCCGGTGTACTCACCAGGAGCATAGACTGTGTGCTTATACCATCCGCGCGCGGGCAGTCCCTTCTGCGAGAGAAGATCAGTTTCGACGAGTCGCAGGGAATCATTCAACTGTTGTGGAGGACCGGCCGGGTTTTGCTCGGCGCTTGCTACATGGGCACCGGCATCCTGAAATGCGCGCGCGGCCTCCAGGGCGGGTCCGAAATTCAGAGCATGCATGTCCAGCTTCGCCGCCTTCTGCTGCGCGGCTTGCAGATAATCGACTACTTCCTGGCCGTAGAGGCTGTAATCGTAGGGCAAAACGTCCGCGTCGGCCATGTGCAGGGCTTCGAGGCCCAGAACGCTGGCCTGCTGTTTGAGATACACAAACGTGGGATCGGCGAATTTGGTGTACCACGTGTAATCGTCGAACGTCGAGTGATAGACGCCGTACCGCCCCGTCGATCCGATGTCCGTCGAAGGAACGCCCAGGTGTTGCAGGAAAGGCGTGTAATCGGAGCCGCTGCCAAGATTGCCCAGCCGAATGCCTTGTACAAGCGGCAAATTAGGAGGATTTTTCTTCGCGTGCCCGTTGTTTTTATCTGCTGTGTCCTGTTGCTGCTGAGCTTGCCACGCCGAATCCACGGTCCCTCCCTGCGGACTCGGCACCAGCTTCGTGATGTCCACGAGGAACGGCTTGAGTGAGGGAACAGCCTCCGCTTCGAAGTTGGGACCCGAGACCGCGACGTCCACATTGAAGTATGCGACGGCATGCTGCAACTGGGCGGCGTGCTGCTCGGCCCACTCAGTCGAGCCGATCAGTCCTTCCTCCTCGGCGTCCCAGCTAGAAAAGATGATAGTGCGGCGCGGCTTCCAGCCCTGCTTCAGCAGTGCGCCGACGCCATGGACGGCCTCCAGCAGGGCGGCCGTTCCGCTGCCTGGATCGACCGCGCCAAAGACCCATGCATCGCGGTGATTGCCCACGACGACCCAGTCATCCGGAAATTCGGTGCCGGGGATGGTGCCTTCCACGTCCCAGATTGTGCGCAGCGCATAGTCCTGCTGCAGCAGCAGGTGGACCTTCACCGGGCCCGGCCCGATGTGATAGGTGAAGGGGAGTGCGCCCTGCCAGCCGCGTGGCGACTGCGGTCCGCCCAGCGCCTTCAGGATAGGAGCGGCGTCTTGATAGGAGAGCGGGGTGGAAGGAATTTTTGGCTGGTTGGTGGCATCCTGCATCGAAATGCGTTTGCTGGCTGGCAGTCCGGGAACGGAAGCGAAGCCGGGCGTTGTAGGATCGCCTGGATATTCAAACAGGTACTGCACCGAGCCGCGTTGCACGCCGGTAGCTGGGCGGTAGGGGCCAACTGGATATTTATCGCCTAGGAAATAGCCGTCGTCGGCAGGGTCAGAGTAGATGATGACACCAGCGGCGCCGCGCTGCTGCGCGATATATGCCTTAACGCCTCGAAAGTTTTTCCCGTACCGCACGATGACGATTTTTCCCCGCACATCGATATCGCGGGCGTCAAGCTCGGCAAAGTCTTTGGGGCGGCCATAGTTGGCGTAGACCACGTCCGCAGTCACGTCGCCGGAGGCCGACGAGCCATTGAAGGGGGTCACAATGCGCTTGTCGTCCTGGTAAGGATCGTCGCTTACGTGTTCCGGCGTGGGGCCGGACATGATCTGTTTACCGGTGGCGTCGTAGGCCGTCACTTCAATCGTTTTCGGCAAATTCATCATGACGCGGTAAGGCACGATCTTCGTCTGCAGTCCGGCGGCGCGGAACTTCTGCGCGACATACTTCGCCGTCGCATAATCTTCCTTCGATCCGGCAATGTGCGGGACCGCGGTCAGCACCTTCAACTCCTGGCCGGCCAGCGCCGCATCCGGTACCTGAAGAAATTGCTGGTCGAGCGCGGCCTGCTTCGCGGAGTCGCTGAATCCAACAAACGTTGCGGGGGAGGGCGTGGGGGCGGGCTGTTGCGCTGCCAGCTTTGCCTGGAAGACGAACAGACCGGACAGCAGCAGGAAAGCACCAGTACGATTCGGCAAGAGATTTCTCCCCGAGCAAGATGCGATGAAAAATAAGAATACATCAGTGCTTCGGATACATTGAGACAGCAGTCTAGGAGTGCAACCGGATTGGCCCATCCGAATATTTCTCGACGCATCTTGATCGCGACCATTGGGTCGCTGGGCGATCTTCATCCCTGCCTGGCGTTGGGAATCGAATTGCAAAGACGCAGTCACCGCGTAACGATCGCCACTACGGAGTTCTACCGCACCAGAGTTGAGGGAATGGGGGTCGCCTTCCACGGGATTCGACCGAACTGGGACCCGACCGACCAGGAATTGATTCGCCGGTGCGAGGAATTGAAGCGTGGAACCGAGATACTTTTTCGAAAACTGCTTCTGCCGCATTTGCAATGGACGTACGAGGACCTGCTTTCAGCCGCCGCACGCGCCGACCTGATGATCGCAGGTGAACTGGTGTACGCGCGTGGAGCGGCAAGGGATGGGCCTTTGTCTGTCGCGGAAGGATTATTCCTCGACGTCCGCTGCAGCCGCCCTGAAGAGATTGCTGGAGGATGCACGATTCGCGAAGAGAGCAGCGGAGGTCGCCTTAAACCTGCGCGAGGAAAATGGGTTACGCGATGCGTGCGACGCCGTGGACTCGGTGCTGGCAACATAGAGATGCGAGATCGTTCCATTCGCGGGTGGGGCGCTACCTGGCCGGACGATTTCCCGCGCACAACCGGCTGGCTGGTTTTGGCGTCACTTTTGCGTCGAGGACCCTGGGCATATAGAAATGGAAAAATTTCTGAGGGTCCGATCGCAGACAGACATTCACATTCGGCGTTCCATCGGCCAAGCGCGTATATCCCAAGCTGTCCACATGCAGTCGCATCGGGGTCATGGGACACAGCTTCGGGTCCACATCGTAGGCGACGGCCATCGCGTCGAACAAGACAGGCGTTCGTCTGTTGGTGGCAGCCCTCCACTCCGAATAGAGCTGACTGAGAACGTTGGTGATGGACGTTTTGTGGTCGAAAAGTTGGGCCCGTTTGGCGGCATCCAGATCCAATTGCGTGGAGTCGAGCGGCAGCATAAAGATAGGCACGCCCGAGGCGAGCAATTTGTTCGCCGAAGCCACATCCATGTGAATGTTGTATTCGGGGCTTGGCTTCCCGTTCGGCTGTCCCAAATAGTCATACCCGCGATGGATGGAACCGCCCATCAGCACGACCTTTTTCAGTTTGCGGAATGTCGCTGGATCTTTGTCGATGAGCGCTCCAACATTGCTGAGGGGCGCGATGGCGATCAGCGTGATTTGGCCAGGGTAGCGTCGAACCGTTTTCAGAATGAAATCGATTCCGGCACCGGCAGGTGGTTGTTTCAATGCAGACGATGCTTGCGCCCACTTCCGCTGCGAAAAAACAGTCTTCGACTTGGTCGGCACTCCTGCGAACACGGGAATGTTCGCTTCGCCGGTCTCACACAGGAAGCGCCTTGCCAGACGCGCGCGAAGTCCGGTGTCACCCCACGCAGTCACAATGCCCATCAATTTGATCTGCGGGCTTGAAAGCGCAAGAGCCAGCGCGAATGCATCGTCAATGTCATCGCCGATATCGGTGTCCAGGATGATGCGCTGCGCTGTAGAGTGGAGGCCTGGGTGAGCTGGCTCGCTCTGCGCACGACAGACGGAAGCGGTGACGACCGCAGCCAACATAGTTGATGCCAGAAACCGCCGGAATTTGCTCTGCTGCCGACCCATGCATTCCCCGCCGCTTTACACAGTCTCTCCGCGTCAGTCGATGCCCATCTTGCGCTGCATCTGTTCCAGCGTCAGGTCTTTGGTTTCGGGGTAGATGAAGAGCACGATGAAGAATTGCAGCGCCATCATGCCCGCAAAGAAATAAAAGGGAAGTGCTGCGAAGTGAACCGCGAGAATGGGAAAGATACCGGAGATGAGCGCATTCGTCAGCCAGCTTGCCGAAGTCCCGAGGCTTTGACCCTTCGCCCGAATGTTTGTAGGAAATACCTCCGAGATGTACACCCACACGACTGCTCCCTGGGAGATGGCGAAGGCAATGATGTACAGCACCAGAAGTGGAAGCAAATACTGCTGGTGTCCATGGCTCTGAAAGATGACAGCAACCGTCGTAAGGCAGATGGTCATGCCGACTGCGCCCACCAGCAGCAGAGTTTTGCGCCCGAGCTTATCGATGACCGACATTGCAGCCAGCGTAGCGATCAGGTTGGCCAGGCCAACATAGATGGCTTGCAAGTCGCTGGAGAGGCTGGTAAATCCGGCTTGGGCGAAGATGTCATTGAGGTAATAGAGGATTGCGTTGATGCCGGAGAGTTGGTTGAACATGCCCACGGTGACAGCCAGAAAAATCGGCAGCCAGTACTTTTTGACGAAGAGTGGCTGGTGGCTGGTTTGCCGGTCCAGATGAATCGAGGCGATGATGTCCTGCAATTCTTCTTCTGTGTTGGGTATGCCAGTCAGGCGGAGGGCTTCTCGAGCCTCTTCAATGCGATTCTGCGTGGCCAGCCAGCGTGGGCTGCGGCCAATGGTCAAGAGCATTATGAGAAACAAAGCGGCGGGAAGACCGGCAATGCCCAATTGCCAGCGCCACTCCAGCAGTCCAAGGTGAAAGGTGGCGATGAAGTAATTGGAGATATAGGCCAGCAGGATGCCGACAACAATGTTGATCTGGAACGTGCCGACCAAGCGGCCTCGCCAATGCGCAGGGGCAATCTCAGCAATATACATGGGGCCCAGTACGGAAGAGCCGCCAATTCCCAAGCCGCCGATCACGCGGAAGAACAGCAGCGCAGGCCAGTTCCAGGCGAGCGCGCACCCGAGGGCAGAGATCACATAGAGGATCGCCATCAGACGCAGACTGTCACGCCGGCCGATTCGCTGGCCGGGCACACCCGCCAGCATGGCGCCGATCACCGTGCCGATGAGAGCACTGGAGACGGTAAAGCCCAGCTGGGTCGTGCTCAGCCCGTAGACCTCCGTCAGCATGTGTGTGGTGCCGGAAATGACAGCAGTGTCGAAACCAAATAACAAGCCGCCGAGCGCGCCCACCAGCGTGCTGCGAATCAGATAGGAATTAAGCTTCATCGAACTCGTCTATGGAATTCCTGGCATTGACTTCCTCGGACAACATACAGGACAGCGCGGCGCAAGTCACGCCCGATCTGCTGAGAGTCCTTCGCCTTGCTGCTGGAGTCAGGAAGCCAAATTTCCGGTTGGCTTTGGCACATCGAAGAGGAAATCTTTGCTGCGCAGCTCGCGGATGGTGTCGCGCAGTTTGGCGGCTTTTTCAAATTCGAACTTCTGGGCTGCGTCGCGCATGGAAGTCTCCAGGCGAGCGATGTGGGCGTCCAGGTCTTCTTCCGAGTGGAAACTCTCTGGCAGAGTCTCGGCTTCTTCCGTAATGTCGGAGTACTCGGCTTTCAGAATGCCAGCCAGAGTCATGTCCACCGAGCGAATGATGGAAGTCGGCGTGATTCCGTTCTCCCGGTTATAGGCTTCCTGAATGGCCCGCCGGCGGTCGGTCTCGCCGATGGCGCGGTTCATGGAGTCCGTCATCTTGTCGGCGTAAAGGATGGCCCGGCCCTTGATGTGTCGCGCGGCGCGGCCGATCGTCTGGATAAGCGAGCCAGCGGAACGCAGAAAGCCTTCCTTGTCGGCGTCGAGAATGGCGACAAGAGAAACCTCCGGAAGGTCGAGACCCTCACGCAGCAGATTGATGCCGATCAGCACGTCGTATTCGCCTTTGCGAAGGTCACGCAGCAGCCGTACCCGTTCCAGTGTCTCGATTTCGGAATGCATGTACCGGCAGCGCACTCCAACTTCCGTGTAATAGCTTGCCAAATCCTCAGCCATGCGCTTGGTCAGAGTGGTGACCAAAACACGTTCATTGTTTTTTACGCGGTCGCGAATTTCAGCAAGCAAGTCATCGATCTGGCCACGAACAGGGCGAACCTCCACCTGGGGATCCACCAGACCAGTGGGACGGATAATTTGCTCGACGACTACGCCGCCCGACTGTGTCAACTCATACGGCCCAGGAGTGGCGGAGACGTAGGTCACCTGATTGGTGCGGGTCTGAAACTCTTCGAAGCGCAGCGGGCGGTTGTCCATTGCGGACGGTAGACGAAACCCATAGTCCACCAGGCTCTGCTTACGGGATCGGTCTCCATGCCACATTCCATGCAGTTGCGGTACCGTTACATGGGACTCGTCGATGAAGAGGAGATGGTCTTTCGGAAAATAATCGAGCAGTGTGGGCGGCGGTTCGCCCGGCAGCCTTCCCGAGAAATGCCGCGAGTAGTTTTCAATGCCGTGGCAGTAACCCATGGACTTGATCATCTCGAGATCGAAACGCGTGCGCTGATGGATTCGCTGCGCTTCGACCATGCGGCCTTGCGCTTCAATCTCTTTCTCCCATGCCTCCAGTTCAGCCAGGATACCGTCAATGGCTGTCTTTTTGCGTTCGGGCTGCACGACGTAATGACTCTTGGGGTAAATGGGCAGACGTGCGTATCTCTGTTTGACCGTCCCGAATAAGGGATCGATTTGCGCAAGGGTCTCGATTTCGTCGCCGAATAGTTCAATTCGGTAGGCGCTCTCGTCATAGGTAGGGAAGACTTCGATGACGTCGCCGCGCACGCGGAAAGTACCGCGCCGGAAGTCTACGTCGTTCCGTTCGTACAGAATTTCCACCAGTCTGCGCGTGATATCTTCCCGCCGAATCTTCTGCCCGCGTTCGAGCAGCATCAACATGCCGTAGTATGCTTCCGGCGAGCCGAGACCGTAGATGCAGCTTACGGAGGAAACGATGATGACATCGCGCCGCTCAAATAACGAACGGGTCGCGGAGAGCCTGAGCTGATCAAGCTGTTCATTGATCGTCGATTCTTTCTCAATGTAGAGGTCGCTCGAAGGGATATAGGCCTCCGGCTGGTAGTAGTCGTAATAGGAGACAAAGTACTCCACGGCATTATGCGGAAAGAATTGCTTGAACTCATGAAAAAGCTGCGCGGCCAGGGTCTTGTTATGTGCCAGGATGAGCGCGGGCCGGTTCAACTGCTCGATCACCTTGGCGACCGTGAAGGTCTTGCCCGAGCCGGTGACGCCGAGCAGTACCTGATGCTTCTCGCCGCCCACGATGCCACTCACTAGTTCCTCGATGGCACGGCCCTGGTCGCCACGCGGCTGGTAATCACTCACGAGCTCAAAGTCCATGTTTTCTATTTTAAGAGAGCGCAGGTCGGCAGCCGGATAGGCATCTTGGGTGAATCTCGCGCATGCGGTATTTTCTTGGCATGCGCCTGCAATCCTCTTTTCGCTCGGCAATTGAACGGGATTGCGTACGACTCAAAGAACAATCGACTGTTTGTGACGGGGAAGCTATGGCCGAAGCTGTATGAGGTCAGGGTGGTGCAGAAGTAGCGGAGAGCGTGACAGGCATCCAATGTTTCGGGGCTATCGGCGGATCAAGGCGAAACGATTTGCCGAAGAAAGGAAGGCATGGTGGAAGCAGATCTCCTGATGGGCTCCAAAAATATCATCGAGTATCTTGCGCGAGGAGTGGAATTCGCGGCCGCTCTGATCATCGGTATGGCGGCGATTGAGGCGACCATCAAATCGCTGATTCTTTTCTTTCGCGACAGCTCCCGACCCGAAGACAAGAACGGGGTACGGCTCACGCTTGGCAGGTGGCTGGCCGTCGGGCTGGAATTCGAACTCGCGGCCGACATTCTGAATACCGCAGTGACTCCCACGTGGAGTGACATTTTGAAGCTTGCGGCTATCGCCACGCTGAGGACCGCCCTGAACTATTTTCTGGAAAGAGAGATACGCCAGGAATCGAAACCGGACCAGAAAGCGGCAGAGAGGCAGATGCTGGGCGATCATGTGAATCGGCTCCATTCTTCAGGCGAGGGAAACGGCTAGACCGATGATCATGCTTGGGGGAGTTTGGATTGAACTGATTGCAGCGGTAGTAATTTCCTATCACGCGCTCTGGGGCCTCCTCTGCATTATCCGCAGAAGAGGAAGTGATCAAGCGCGACTGATCCTTGCCAAAGGAGTTCTGGATGGGCTTGGTTTCATGGCCGCGGGTACGCTGCTCATGACGCTCGCTTTGCAGAACTGGACGGAAATACGGACATTCGCGGTGGTGCTTTCCTTGCGAACCCTGCTCAAGCGAGTGTTTCAGTTTGAGAGTCAGGCAATCGAGGGCCGCTTAAAACCGAAGGTCAGGGAGTCGCCGCAGACCCAGCAGTTAAATCAGTTAAATTAATGGAGTTGGGTAGGGGATCATGAGGTCTGGCTGCACAATGTCGGCGTGCGGGACAGGCCGCTGCTACAGACGAGGAAAAATGCCCCGCGTTTTGCGGCGAGCTTTGACATCTGGCATTATGCAGGTGAGAGATCGATGCCCTCAGCCCTTGCACCCGTCACATTGTGGCTTTGTATAGGTCGAGCATTTTTAGAACATTACTATCGACCGCATACGTAATCGTCGTCCCGCAGGAGGGGCATTGCGCGGATTGCAGCCTTACTTCCGCGGATGTTTCCTTGTCGATCGGGAATGATAGCAGACATTCCGTGCAAGTTGCCAGGAGATATTCATTGCTACGCCGGTTGATCCAAACTGGTGCCTGGGTCTGCTTCGGCAACGCCGGACGTATAGGTGATTGGCGGTGAAGCTCACGCATTGTGGCAATCAGTTGTTCACGCTCGTATGCGCCCTTTTGAAAAAAGGCATTCATCAGCAAGCCCGAAGATTCGACATTGACAATGAATTCACCGCTGATCACAATCACCGCAATCTGAGGGAATCTTCGACGAATGATCGCGAGCAGTTCGAAGCCGGACATATTGGGCATTCTCAGGTCGGAAATGATGATGTCTGGAGGTGTCTCTCTCAGCCGACGCAGCGCCTCAAATCCGTCTGTGGCGGTGCGGCAGACAAAACCATTTGCCTGGAGCATCGCGCTCATGGTTTTAAGCAATACAGGCTCGTCGTCTACCAGTAATACGCGCGCAGCGAAATCGGCCGACATCATTAAAACTCCTTGAACAGATTTGGCAACCTGTTATATGAACTTGGGCCCAGTTAAGGAGACGCAGCACGGAGGCGCTTACAAATCCAGAAGCGGCATTAAGTCTGAAGGCTTCTGGATCAGCGCGTCCGGTGGAATGATCTCAAGCGTGTGCGGCGACAGGCCATAGCTGCAGCCAATGGAAAAAGTCCCGGCGTTTTGCGCGGCGAGAACGTCGATGTCCGAATCGCCGATCATCACGGCTTCATGCGGCGCGGCCCCGGCCTCGCGCAGCAGCGTTTCCAGTCCGAGCGCGTCCGGTTTTTTTGTCGCAAAGCTGTCGCCGCCATAGATGCGGAACATGCCCTTCGCAAGCCCGAGCGCTTCGCAGATGGCCACGGTCGGGCCGACGGGCTTGTTGCTCAAGACAGCCATGCGCGGCTGGCGCGGATGTTCGCGCAATGCATCCAGCAGTGGCAGTATCCCCGGATACACATAAGTTTTATCCAGCTTGTGCTCGCGATAGTAACTCAGGAAATACTCGATC
>DASSZI010000054.1:0-26242 GCA_035713565.1 Acidobacteriaceae bacterium
TGAGCTTTGAATCGTCGTACCCCTTGCACGAGCGGACCATCAGAGTGAAAACGTTCGAGGACAGGCCCGCGCGGAGGAATGACTGCAATCCCCACATATCGTTGATCGGATGAGATGAATGCCCGATGGAAGTCGACCCAGATGCGATCAGATACAAACTTCCGGATTTGATCGTTGAAGAGCTTACTGTCAAGGTGCTCCCGAGTTCTCTTGATCACGTGTCTGTCATCAACACCGAAGATCAAGATGCCGCCTTTGGCGTTATAAAAAGCCAGCACGTCTATAGCCAGTTCTGACCATGCCACCGTATGAGCTCTGCCGGGGGTGGGGCATCCTGCTTTGAAATCCCACAGATCATTCTCGGTTCCATAGCCATTTCTCAATCGAGGAGGGTTGTCCTCAAACATCAGGTCCATGAGTGCGCTCAAGTCTCTGCGACGAATACCGGCTGCGATGTCCTCAATAGTGGCCATCAGAAGCTCACTTTCTTCCCGGTTGTGGATGTATCACTAGCACTTAATCAAACAAAAACTGGCTTCTCGTTTTCGAGAGGCCAATTTGATCTAAACCTTTTATTTTGTGGGGGCCGGGAGGGGGGGTCGACCCCCCACGACCGCAAGGGTCGGCGGATTTTGAGTCCGCTGCGTCTGCCAGTTCCGCCATCCCGGCCTGCTACCACTGTCATTCTAAACGATGGGCAAGCGGCGCTCGATGGCAAAGAATAAGAATTGCCATTTTGGGGATCAGTTCAGCCGGACGATATAGGCCTGCCCCTCTGTCAGGTGCAGGGAAGCGGCGACTTCTTTCGCAGCCTGGTGCGACTCGCCAGACGGTTTGATGCGGACCCAGTGGCCGGTGGCTCCGGCAAACGCGATTATATTGGCCCTTGGAAACTGCCTCTGCAGATGATCGCGAAGCTTGTTTGCAGAACCAGCATGGCGGAACGCGCCGATCTGCACACACCATCGGGCCGTTTGTGTCCCTGTGTGCGGGCTGCCCAGCACGTCCATGCGGACGCGCGCGACGCCGGAGCGATACACACCGGTTCTGATAGCCGCAGCGCGCGAAAGATCCAGAATGCGGTTGGGAACAAACGGGCCGCGGTCCGTAATCTTTACAACCGCAGATTGATGCGTTGCGAGATTTGTCACCCGCACCATGGTTCCCATCGGCAGTGTGCGGTTAGCCGCCGTCATGGCATTCTCGTTGTAGATTTGGCCGTTGGCGGACCTTGCATTGTGGTAGGGGGCACCGTACCAACTGGCAATTCCAATCTCACTGTAAAGGATCCGCACTTTTGCAGCGGGGGGCGGCGTACTTTTCGTTACCGGCGCGGCTGGTGAAGCTTCCATCGAGGGCGGCGATGGAGGTGGGGGAGCATAGACGCGTCGATGGCTGCAACCAGCGACGAACAGGCAGCACAAACAAAGAGCTGACACCCTGGCCGTCGTTCGCGTCGTTCGTCGACTCTTCACGTTTACCATCCTCCTCTCTGTTTTAGCGAATCGCACCCGTGTAAATTCACGCGTACTTCACGTCACCCGAACCTTAACGGCGAAATCTCTCTTCGCGCACTGTGGCTTACTTTGTTTTGCGGGAAGAATGCGAATGGGTCTGTGCCGCGGGGTCGTATCGGCCTGCGACGATTCCTTTTCCTTCCTGGATTGTGAAATAACGGTCCACCGACGGAACACGAACTCTCTCCACTACGCGATCCGGCCAATGAATTTCCAGTAGGTCCACTTTGCTGCTGGTACCGAGGCCAAAATGCAGCCGAGCGTCGTTGTTGGAAGCGAAACTGCCGCCGCTGAGCACGTCGCCGCGTTGGCGGAGGCCGCCTGAAGTCAGGTAGGCGGTCGCGCCTGTAGCATCGCGGGGACTCTTCGGTCCGCCGATCAATTGAAACGCAATCCAGTGATTTGCAGCACTGGCATAATGGCTGGTCACATTTCGTAACAAGGCAGGTACGCCGTCCATCTGGTTAATGACTACATCGACACTGCCGTCATTGAATAGGTCGCCAAAGGCTACTCCACGGGCAACGTAAGTGGCAGCCAATGCCGTTCCCTTGACCGCCGGAACTACGGAAAACTTTTTCCCGCCCAGATTATGAAAAAGCAATGGCCTCTGGGCATAGCTGGTTCCCCAATTTTGCTGGTCCACCTGCGGATAGACATGGCCATTTCCAACGAAAATGTCTTTCCATCCATCGTTGTCGTAATCCAGAAAACCATCCCCCCATCCCAGGAAGGGTATGGTGACATCGGCGATTCCCATCTGGTAGCTTACGTCCGTAAAGTTGGCATCACCATCATTGCGATACAGCGGGTTGTAGTCATCGGAGAACGTGGTGTTATACACGTCCAGAAGGCCGTTATTCCGGTAGTCTCCGATAGCTATGCCCATGGACGCGGTTTCCCGGCCGCTTTCATTCAGGGCGTAGCCCGAACTATAGCTGTCGTCTTCAAACGTTCCATTGCCTTTGTTGATATAGAGATAGTTCGGTGTGGAATCATCGGCAACCAGCAGATCGACGCGTCCGTCGTTGTTGAGGTCTGCGAAGACAGAGCTGAGGCCGTAATAGCGGTTAGGATCGCTGACGCCGGCCTTCTCGCTCACATCCGTAAAGGTCCCATCGCCGTTGTTGTGAAACAGATGGTCTTGTTCTCCGGGCAGTCCACGCGGGCCGCACATAACGCGGACCCCGCGGAAGACACAGGAGGCCAGATCGGTGGGATGTACGAGATCGTAATGGACATAGCCTGGCACGAAAAGGTCCAGCCGGCCGTCTCCGTCATAGTCGCCGAAGGTAGCGCCGGTCGACCAGTTGCCAAGGGTTACGCCCGCTTTCTCAGCAACGTCGGTAAACGTACCGTCATGGTTGTTGTGGTACAGGCGATTTTTGCCAAAGTTTGTTACATAGAGATCGGGCCAGCCGTCATTGTCGTAGTCTCCCACGGCTACGCCTTCGCCCCAGCGGTCATTCGTCACCCCAGCTTTTACCGCGACGTTTGTGAATGTTCCATCGTGGTTGTTATGAAAGAGCGCGGCGTGGGGCGGAGTGGCTTTGCCGGCAAGTGCATCGTAGGTGGAGCCGTTTACCAGATAGATGTCCAGCCAGCCATCATTGTCGTAGTCAACCAGTGCCACACCTGCGCCGACTGTGTCGAGAATGTATTTCTTGTCTAGGGTACCTGTTTGCTGGCGCCATTTGGTAAGGCCCGCTTTGTCCGCAATGTTTTGAAAAATGATCGGTCCTGCGTCGACATATCCGCCGGCAGTGATCGGTCTTTTTTCGGCATCGAGTACGGGAGCATACGTTCCCCCGGTAGAAGCACCGCCGCTTGCAGACTGAGGCGCTCCGCCGGTTTGCGCGGCAACCTGCCCTGTGGCAGCAGACGCGAAGAATGCAGATGACAGTGCGCCAGCTGTGACAAGGAGGGCCGACAGCCAAAGGCGCTGGAATTTTCGCATTGAGATCAACACCATGTCTGCAATTTGGCCCAGTCTACCAGACGCAAGCAGGTGTCGTTTTCAATCCGCTGGAGTGCCTGACTAGACCAGAGACTCCGTTCGTTCACGTTCTGGGAGCTTGCCCGTTGTTTTTCTCGACAACTTCTCCAGAATCGTCTTCAGCAGCACGTACAGGACGGGAATAAAAAATAGATTGAGCACCGTCGAGAGGAACATGCCTCCTACGATGGTCGTGCCGACGGAATGGCGTCCGAGCTGACCTGCTCCTTTGGCAAAAACAAGCGGCATCACACCGAGGATAAACGCGAAGGAGGTCATCAGGATGGGGCGAAGCCGCAGTTCGGCAGCTTCCATTGCAGCGTCCGCTATCGACCGGCCCTGGCTTCGCAACTGTTCTGCGAACTCCACGATCAGAATCGCATTTTTGGCGGCTAGGCCTATCAGCATCACAAGACCGATCTGACAATATACGTCGTCCGTCAGACCACGCATGGAGACCGCTCCCAGCGCACCCAAAACCGCCATCGGCACAGATAGGAGGATGATGAAGGGAAGCACGAAGCTTTCGTACAAAGCCGCAAGCGTGAGATAGACGACCAGAATCCCCAGGCTGAAGATGATGGTCGCCTTGCCGCCGGATTCGATCTCCTCCAGCGCCAGTCCAGACCAGGAATATTCCATTCCTTGCATCATGTGTCTCTTTGCCAGGTTCTGCATTGCAGTCAAGCCTTCGCTGGAACTATATCCAGGAGCGGCAGAGCCGACAATTTCCGCAGACCGGAAGAGGTTAAAGTGGCTGATGACCTGCGGACCGGAGCTCTGTGTGATCGTCACCAGATTGTCCAGCGGCACCATCTGGCCGCTTCCGGAGCGGACATAATAGGAGCGGAGGTCCTGCGTTTCGCGCCGGAATTGCTTGTCGGCCTGGATGTACACGCGATAGGAACGATTGTTGAAGTTGAAGTCGTTCACATATTGCGAGCCCATGTAGACCTGAAGAGTGTCGCTGATCTGGCTGAGCGGAACGTTCATGGCTTGGGCCTTCTGCCGATCAATGACCACCTGAACCAGCGGATCGTTCGCTGTGAAAGAGGTAAACAGTCCAGCCAGATCGTGCTGCTGGCGGCTCGCGGCGACAATCTGGTTGGCGACTCGCGCCAGGTCCGTGAGTGTATTGCGTCCGGTGTCCTGCAGCTCAAATTGAAAGCCGCCGAAGGTGCCAAGGCCCTGAATGGCTGGCGGTTCAAAGGCGAGTACCAGTCCGCCAGGAATCATAAACAACTTTTGTTGAACTCTCCGTACAAACGCAGCCGCGGAATGACCAGGCCCTTTGCGTTGATCGAAAGGTTTCAGGTTGACAAAGATGAGGCCGTAATTCGCTGCGTTCCCAGAGAAACTGAATCCGCTCACCGCAAAGGAACCGGCTACTTCGGGTTCCTGGGCAAGGATGGCCTGCGCCTGGTCGGCAAGACGGCTGGTGTAGGAGAGCGATGCTCCCGAGGGCGCCTGCACCTGCATGATGATGTAGCCCTGGTCTTCTTGCGGGACAAATGCCGTCGGCACCGTTCGATACATGTAAAGAGTGGCCGCCAGCCCGGCCAGGAACAGCACCACCATCAAGTATCGCAGCCGCAGGACGACGTGAATCGTGCGTGCATAACCGCTGGACATCGCTTTGATGCCACGTTCTGTTGCCGCCAGTAACCCATGATGCCGCACTTCTTTTCGCAGCAGAAGTGAGGCCAGAGCAGGAGAAAGGGTGAGCGCATTGAATGCGGAAATGGCGATGGAAAATGCAATGGTCAGTGCAAACTGACGGTACAGAATCCCTGTCGTTCCAGGAAAAAAGGAGACCGGCACAAAGACGGCAATCAGTACCAGCGAAGTGGCAATCACGGCACCGGTGACTTCTCTCATCGCCGCGGATGTCGCAGCATAGCCGTTGTTATCCCCTTCGGAGATATGCCGCTGCACGTTTTCAATCACGACAATGGCGTCATCGACCACCAGTCCCGTTGCTAGTGTGATTCCGAAGAGGGTGAGGGAATTGATGGAAAAATTGAACAGGTGGATGAATGCGAAAGTTCCGACCAGTGAAACGGGGATTGTAACCGACGGTATGATCGTGGCGCGCCAGTCCTGCAGGAAAAAGAAAATCACCACAATCACAATAACGATCGCTTCCGCCAAGGTCTGCAACACCTCGCGGATTGAGTCTCCAACCACGGTCGTGGTATCGAAGGCGATGGCGTACTTCAAGCCGGGCGGGAACTGTCTGGACAGCTTCGCCAGCGCCGCGCGCGCCTCGTGATCCACGTCTAGCGCGTTGGCGTTGCTGAGCTGCTGCACGCCGACGCCAACGGCGCTGTATCCGTTGTATTTCAGGTCTGTGCTGTAGGTCTCCGCTCCCAGCTCGGCATGACCGACCTGCTTCAGCAGCACGATTCCTGCTGGAGTATTTTTCAGGACAATATCGTCGAATTGCGTCGGGTCGGTAAGCCGCCCCACCGCGTTCACCGTAATCTGATATTGCTGTTTCGGGTCCGCTGGAGGAGTACCGAGCGATCCCGCGGCTATTTCAATATTCTGCTGCTGCAGCGCTGTGACCACATCCGTCGCGGTCAGGCCGCGGGCGGCCAGCCGCATGGGATCCAGCCAAATGCGCATGGCGTATTTGCGCTCGCCAAAAATCTGCGTGCTCCCCACGCCGGGGACGCGCTTCAGAGCGTCGTTTACATAAACGTCGACATAGTTACTGATGAACTGGTTGGAGTATTGTCCGTGGTCGGAATAAAAACCGGCTGCAAAAACAAAATTGCTGTTTGCCTTGGTGATGGCAACGCCAGCGCTGTTAACTTCCGAGGGCAATCTGCCCTGTGCGCTGGCCACGCGATTCTGTACGTCTACTGCCGCAATATTCAGGTCATAGCCGGTCTGGAAGGTGATGGTGATTTGGCTGCTTCCATCATTGCCGCTGGTGGAAGTGATATACCGCATTCCTTCCACACCGTTGATGGCTTCCTCCAACGGAACGGTCACAGCCGACTCAACTACTTCCGCATTCGCGCCGACATAGCTGGCGGTCACGATCACCTGCGGCGGCGCCAGTTGCGGATATAGAGAAACCGGCAGGCCGGGGATCGCAACGGCACCCGCAAGAATGATCAGCAGTGCCGAGACGGTGGCAAATACCGGGCGTCGAATGAAGAAATCAACAAACAAGGTAGAATCCTCAGGCGTGTGGAACCAAGGTGTGGATACGGACGATCAATGCCCTGGAATAGGCTGAACTGGTGCGCCGTCCACAAGGAACTGCAGGCTGGAAACAATGACCTGATCTCCGGGATGCAGCCCCTCCTTCACGGTGTACAGGTTGCCCAGCGCGTCTCCGAGCACGACCGGCTTTTGCCGGGCGAGAAAGTGGCCATTACTGTTTTCCGCTACGTACACAAAGGTCTGGCCGCCCACCCTTGTTATGCCGAGAACGGGAACTGTCGGTGCGGGTGCCGTACTCCAAATCACCTGAGCCCGAACTTGCTGGGAGTTGCGCAATCCAGAGGCCGAGTGAACCTTCGCCTTGGCCAGGATGCCCTGCAACTGATCGTCGACTTGCGGGGAAACAAAGTAAATCTTCGTCCGGTCGAGCACCTTTCCTGCCGCGTCTGTGATGTTGACCGGCAGGCCTATGCGCACCTGCGAGGAGCGTTCCGCAGGTATATAGATGTAAGCTTCCAGATCGGAATTCTCATCCAGCGTAGTTAGGATTGTTGTCGGCGAAACATAGTCCCCGACGTGAACCGGAACGTCTCCGACAATACCGTCGAACGGCGCGTAGATGTGATAGTAGGCCAGCTGCTGCTCGGCAGACTTTCTGGCCGCCACTGCCGATTCGTAGTCCGCTTTTGAATTGCTGTAGGATTGCTCCGCCTGCTGGTCCGCCACTTTGCTGATAATCCCGGAGGTGAACAGGTTGCGCTGCCGGATGATGTCCTTCTGGTTGTACTCATAGACAGCGAGCTTCTGTTGCTCCGTCGCCAACTGCTGGGCTACCACAGCCTGCTGCTGGCGCGGGTCAATCTCCATCAGGCGCTGGCCAGTTCGCACATGATCGCCGGAGTGTACGAAAATTTGAGTCAGTGCTCCGCTCACCTGCGGCTGGATGGTGGCCGAGCGGCGAGATTTAATGGTGGAAACGTAGCTGTCGCTTACTGGAGCTGGCTGCAGCGATACGGTTTGAACCTGGACCGGCATAGGACCCGGCGCACTCTCTTTTGCCGGCGCACGTCCGCACCCTGCCGCCAAAAGGACAAGACCGCTGCCCAAGGCTGCACACCAGGATTTTGATTTGATACGGGTTGTCAAAACAATGTCCCCACTTTTCACGGACCGGGCTGGCAAACAACTGCAGTCCAGGGTTCGCGTTCCTGACCCTACCTATATAAGAAGTACGTAATGGCTACAGAATTCGTTGCCCATCGGAAAAAGATACCGGCATTCCATTCCTGTGACATGCACGCGTGAACTTGTAATCAAGCAGATGCGCTGCATTGTGAGCCGGATGCAACTATTTTGCCATGGCGTTGCCCGTAGCCCTCCGCAGTCTGTTTTAGTGGCAGCCGGTTTTCGAGGGAATGAAACGGCGCAGCCCGGCTGAGCCGGAAAAAATGCAATTCCACCAGCGAAATCCCAGTCTGGGAGTCAACCGAACGGAGATTGCCGCCGTCTCACAATGGTGCGGCAGGCGGCCAGATTTCGGGAGAGGGGCAGAGATCCGGGGCTGGTATCCAGTTCAGCATGCCTCACAGGATCTCCCATGCGGTGCCCACATGGGAGCCATTGTATTCTCAAAGCGGACGTTACTGATTTGCTAGAAGTCGACGTTACTGTATCCATAAAGGACTAGGAGTGTGCATTTTTGAAGGCGCACAGCAAGCATTCTTTACGAAAAACTCCAACCGGAATTGAAGGGTTCGATGAAATTACCTACGGCGGACTGCCTGCCGGGCGGGCGTCTCTGGTCTGCGGAAGCGCGGGTGCGGGAAAGACTGTATTCGGGATGGAATTTCTCATTCACGGCATCTTCGATTTCAATGAACCGGGCGTTTTCATGGCGTTCGAAGAAACGGAAAAGGACCTGGTGGAAAACGTCGTGTCCTTTGGATACGACCTGGAACAATTGCAGTCAGAACGCAAGTTAGTAATCGATCACGTTTCCGTCGATCGCTTTGCCATTGAGGAGACGGGCGAATATGACCTGGAAGGTCTCTTTATTCGTCTGGCAAATGCCGTAGACAGCATTGGGGCCAAGCGCATCGTGCTCGATACCATTGAAGTTCTATTCGCCGGATTGAAGAACCACGCAGTCATTCGAACGGAGCTCCGCCGTTTGTTCCAATGGCTTAAGGACCGCGGCCTTACTGCGGTGGTAACAGGCGAACGGGGCGACGGAACCCTGACTCGCTACGGCCTGGAAGAGTACGTCGCAGACTGCGTAATCCTGCTGGATCACCGCGTTACGGAGCAGGTATCCACGCGGCGGCTGAGAATCATCAAGTATCGGGGCAGCAAACATGGCACGGATGAGTACCCGTTCCTGATGAGCGAAGACGCGATCTCGGTCTTGCCCATCACGTCCGCAGGGCTTTCCCATACAGTTTCTTCCGAGCGCGTTTCTTCCGGTGTGCCCGATATCGACGCGATGCTTTCTGGCGGCGGATTTTTTCGCGGCAGCAGCATTCTGCTGTCAGGAACTGCGGGAACCGGCAAGTCCAGCATGGCCATGACTTTTCTGCTGGCCGCCTGCAAGCGGGGCGAAGAAGCCCTGTACCTCGGGTTTGAGGAGTCCACGGATCAGATCGTCCGCAATATGGCTTCTATCGGGCTGGACCTGCGGCCATGGATTGACAAGGGCCTGCTGCATTTTCATACGGTTCGTCCCAGCAGCCTGGGACTGGAAGGGCATCTCTCGTCGATCCATGCGATGATCAAGCGGGTTCAACCCAAGGTGGTTGTCATGGATCCGATCAGCAATTTTCTTTCCGTCGCAGACAACTTCAGCATCAAGTCCATGCTTACCCGGCTGGTGGATTTCTTGAAGGCTCAGCAAATTACGGGCTTATTTACGCATCTCTCTACTTCAGGAGGATCGCTGGAGAGCACAGACCAGAATATTTCTTCCATTATGGATAGCTGGTTGCTGCTTCGCGACATCGAACATGAGGGACACAGGAGTTATGCCCTCTTCGTTCTCAAGTCTCGCGGCATGGCTCACTCCCACGAGATGCGGAAATTCATGCTGACAGACAGCGGAGTGCAGATTGGAGATATCTACACCAGCGCTCTTCCGTCAAGGCAATCCTGCTCGGGAGGCAGACCATGAAACCGGCGGGGAGTTCGGACGGAAAGAGTTCACAATCGAAGGACCCCGGGCAGTGGGTTTTGCGCCTGTACGTCGCGGGCACAACCCCGAAATCGGTTGCCGCTTTTACCAATCTCAAGCGCATTTGCGAAACGCACTTGCAAGGCAAGTACAAAATTGAACTCATCGATCTTCTGGTAAACCCCGCGCTCGCCCGAGGGCATCAAATCGTAGCGGTTCCAAGCGTCGTCAGGCAATTGCCGGCCCCTGTCAAACAGGTCATCGGAGACCTTGCCAACGAGGAAAAAGTGCTGGTTGGTCTCGATTTGCGTCCGGCGCAGACGGCCCGGAGCGAAAAATAATGAACCAGGATGAAAGCGGAAACAAACACGCCAGAGTTCCCGAAAAGCATCCGGAATCTGCGCAGGATTCGACACTGGAAGAATTTGAGAGGCTGGTGTCCGCTCTTGCCATGCCTACGTATCACTTCCGTCTGTACGTTTCCGGCAATACTCCTCGCTCCGCCTCGGCCGTCACAAATGTGCGGCGCATTTGCGACCAGTATCTTGCCCACCATTACGAACTGGAAGTGATTGACATCTATCAGCAGCCGAAGGAAACGAAGGCTGCCGATGTGGTGGTTGTACCGACGCTGATCAAGGAATTGCCTCTGCCCGTGCAGAGATTTGTGGGAGACATGTCGAAGACTGAGAAAATTGTTGTGGGACTCAGGCTGGGACGATAAACCGGAATGGACGAACTCGCGATCAATCAACTTGCGGTGCTCCGTAATGAGCTGGCGTCGCTGCGGATCAAACTTGCTGCAGCCGAGCATGAGCTTGCGGAGGCACAGCAGATCATCTCCGCGATTCGTGCGGGCGAAGTGGATGCCGTGGTGGTTTCCGGGCCGGAAGGCGATCAAATCTTTACCTTGCAGGGCGCGGAACATGCCTACCGTGCTCTGGTGGAAGAGATGAGTGAAGGCGCGGCGACGCTCGGAGTGGACGGAACCGTCCTGTATTGCAACCAGCGACTTGCAGACCTGATCCAAATTCCGATGGAGCACATCATCGGCGCTCCGGTGGCTGATCTTTTCTCCAGGGATTCCATGAGCTTAGTGGAAGCGCTTTTATCTCAGGCGCAAGAGGGGCTGCCCCACAGTTCGGAACTCGAACTGCGCGCCGGGGATGGGAGCGCCGCGCCGGTTTACGTCTCGCTGCGTGCCATGACCTCACTGGAACCGATCACGATATGCATGGTCGTCACCGACCTGAAGGAGCGAAAAAGAAACGACGAATTGCTTGCAGCTGGAAAGCTTGCAACGTCGATTTTGGAAAGCGCTGCGGAAGCCATTGCGGTCTGTGATCAGGAGGGCTTCATCATCAAGGCGAACGACGCTTTTGAACAGTTGTGCGGCTCCAATCCGGTTTGGCAGCCCTTTGAAAAGGTAATGCCAATCCAGTTGATTGACGACCCGACGCGCAGCTTTTCCATTGCGGCAGCTCTGCAAGGCGATGTCATCCGCGCGCTGGAGGTGACCTTTCCAAAAGAAGAAGCCCCGCCGATTTCTCTGCTGATCAGTGCTTCCCCCATTCGCGATGGTGCGGCCGTGATTGGTTGCGTGCTGACCGCGACCGATATCACCGAGCGAAAACGTGCTCAGGCAGCGGTGCTGAGAAGTGAAAAGCTCGCTTCTGTCGGGCGAATGGCTTCCACGATCGCGCATGAAATCAACAATCCCCTGGAGATCATCGGGCAATCTGTCTACTTGGCGAAGATCCAACCCTCCATTCCGCATGAGGCGAAAAGTTTCCTTGATCTTGCAGTCGCCGAACTGGAGCGTGTCGCGCACATCACCAAACAGACGCTTGCCTTTCATAAGGAAAGCAGCACAGCCACGGAAATCGATCTGCGAGAACTTACAGATGACGTGCTAAAGTTTTTCAATCCTCGCCTTATGGTGCGCGGAGTCGTCGTAGAGAAGCGCTATGGGGAAGTGGAAAGGATCGAAGGCTTTGCCGGTGAGATCCGGCAGATTGTCTCCAACCTGTTGTCCAACAGCATGGACGCAATCGACACAAACGGACGCATTTGGCTGCGTATTCATTCGACGACCAGAAGGGACGGAAGGCAGGGTGTACGGTTTGTCATCGCGGATTCGGGCTCGGGCATCCGGCCGGAGGTGATGAAGACAATCTTTGAACCGTTTTTCACCACTAAAGAGGTGATTGGGACGGGGCTCGGCCTGTGGGTGACCAGACAAATCGCGGAGAAGCACGGAGCCACCATCCGGGTACGCAGCAAAATCCGATCGGGCACTGTATTCGCCATAGACTTTCCAGCGGTCTCCCCGCTAATGGCCGCATCGATCGTAGAGCAGGACACACGAGCTTATGAAGAAACGAATTCTTGTGGTTGACGACGAGCCCGTTCTGGCGGACACCCTCGCCACCATCTTCCGGTATGCCGGATACGAGGCGACTGCGGTTTACAGTTGTGAAGCCGCCCTACCCATCATCGAAACATTGCAGCCGTTGATTGTCGTGTCCGATGTGGTGATGCCTGGGATGAACGGGATCGCGCTTGCGACGAAGATCCAGACCTCCTACCCGTCGTGCGGAGTGCTGCTGTTCTCCGGGAACGCGGATACCCAGAGTTTGCTCGAACTCGCCAGGCGAGACGGTCACGAATTCGAGATCCTTGCCAAGCCCGTGTCGCCGCCGTACATGCTGCAGAAAGTAGCCACTTTGGCAGAGTTGCACGGCCTGTAAAGCGCACCGCCTGGCCGGACGAAAGAACAGCAGCACGCCGCCCATCAATGTTGACGTGCAAATCCCCTGGAATGGACGCGGATTCCCACGCTTGCCATACGCGGCGTACCCAGCGTAAGAATTGGGGTGCGACCCACATCAATGGCGCGATTCAGCATGTTCGTCACCCCTCCGTATACTTCCATGCGGGGCCCAAAGCTATGCGCGATGTACCCGTCGAGCTGAAAATACCCATTCAGGAGGAACCGGTTGGCATCGTCGTCATACTGGCGTCCGCTCAGAGTGCCAAGCAATTCCAAAGTTCCCAGCCGGTTCCTCGTTGCGCGGACCTGAGTTGTGGCCATATTGTGCGCTACCTGCGGAATCCATTTGCCGACGAGAGAAGGCTCCTGCGCAAACTGGGTTACGGTTGCGTCCGCGTACTGGTAGCCGCCAGTGACGTAAAGCCAGTGCAGGGGCTCGGACTGGTAATCCAGAGAGAAGCCCCGGCTGCGAATCTGGCCCAGGTTCTCTCGCTTATTCAGAACCTGGCTGGGCGTCACATTCAGCGTGAGCGCGATGATGGGACGATTGACCTCCGTCCAGAAATAGCTGGCCCTGACGACGGTGTTGCGCGACGGCAGCGCAAGCTCCACGCCGCTCTCCCATCCGGTGGCCTTCTCTGACTGCAGATTGGGATTAGCTAGCGTGACTTCCTGGCCGACCTGGCCGCGCCGGTACAGTTCATTCAGAGTGGCGGAGCGAAAGGCGCGATAGGCCGACCCGGTGAGCGCGAAATGATCGTTTATACGGTGGACCACTCCCACCTTAGGATCGGCGAGTGTTTCACTGCGATTGGGAATGGACTTGGGAACGATCGGTCCGTGCCCGGTCTGCAGGAACTCAGACGCATCAAAATTAAGGAAGTTATCGATGCGCAGGGAGGCGGTTGCGGTCCAGTTCTTCCACTGCAACAGACCCTCAGCGTACCCGCCGGTGGCGCGTTGGCGCGCGGAGGTGTCGGAAAGGCCATTGGGCAGTCCGTTATGTATCGGAACTTCGTAATCCGTCGCCCGGATATCGTCCAGATCGCCACCCGCAATAAGAGTGAGCCACGGGCGCAGGGTCTTCGACCACTGCGCTGCCCCGCCAATCTGCTGGGTGGGCACCTGCTGGCGGCGGGTGAGAAACTCGCTGTTCTGGTTGCTGGCCACGGCGGAAAAGGTCTGCCGGTAATGCTCCTGATCGCCGAAGGCCTTCAAAGTGAAGATGCCTGCGGTTTCACTCGTCCAGTCGATCCCGGTTGCGTAGCGCCATAGCCGCGTTCCATTGGTTTGCAGGGGAGTTCCATTTCCACGCGCTTCGTTCAGCACGTTACCGCGCAGATATGCGATTCCCCGCTCGGTAATGGTCCGACGCAGGTCGAGTTCGCCATTTTCATAGTGCACGTTGGCGGAAGTATCTACCGTGCCGCGGAACTGAGGCGCAACCTCGATGTACCCGTCTGTCCGAAGAAAATCTCCGGCCAGCAGTTCGCTCCAGGGGCCATATACCCGCGTCGCGAGCAGGGAGGCATGTGGTGTATTCTCTTGCGCATAGCCGGTGTCCAGCGCGTAGACTGTGTGCTCCGGTTTGCGCTCGATCATGTTGATGACGCCGCCAATGGCGCTGCTGCCATACAGATCGGAGACTCCGCCGCGTACGACTTCAATGTCCTGGATGGCCAAGGAGGGCAACTGGTCCCAGTAAATCCAGCCTCCAAAAGGGTCGTTGACTGGAATGCCATCGGCCATGACCAATGTGCGGCTAGCAGCGGTGGAACCGAGCCCACGTAAGGACACGCCTTGGGACGTGGGATTTGCAACCAGAGTGCTAGAGCGCCGGAAGAATTGCAAGCCGGGAACCTGACGCAGGCGATCGCCGACTGTAATCGTTGCGTTGCGCTCCAGGTTTTTTTGTGAGACAACACGCACGGTGTTGGCCGACTGATCCAGTGCGAGGGCAGTGCGGCTTGCAGTGACGACAACGCGCTGGACGTTTGAAGGCGCTGCAAGTTGCAGTGGAACGGAATGGGCCGCCGAGATCTTCTGCTGGAATGGCGCATATCCCGCGATCCGGATGCTGACGATCGCAGGGCCCGTCAGTGGCGTTGCTATATCGAAGGTCCCGCTGGAATCAGTGACTGCCTGGAGCGTACGATTTCCAATCTGCACCTGAAGCATGGCGTGTGGCACCGGCCTTCCCGCCGGGTCCAGCACCTGTCCCGCGTAATGCTGATCTGCGATCTGCGCAAAAGAGAAACATGTGGACAGAAGGAAGATGACGGCCAAAAGCTGAGTTAATCGCTGCAACAGATCTCTTCCATGATGCAAATGACTTTTATCGTGCGGCGCGGCAGACCGAGTCGGCCGCTCTTAGAGTCGGCCGCTCTTAGTCGCATTCCTCTGAGGACTCCGCGAATCGCTTCTTCGAAAGGGATCTCAGTGTCCCTTCAGCGATTGCAAATAGGCCACCAGGTCGTCCAATTCTTTGGATGAAATTGATGCCGGAATTGCGGGCATCCCCTGCGAGACCTTGGAGCCGTGCAATGTGTCCACGATCTGCTGGCGAGTCAATCTGGTTCCGACATTCGCCAGGGAAACCTTGCCGTTGGCGGCGGCATCGGTGGTGTGGCACATGATGCAGCTCCCGGAATCGAAATATTGCTTTCCTGCCATTACCGGTGATGTTTCTGGCGAAGCGGCGGAGGCAGCTGTCTCGCTGTTTTCGGGCGCTCCATTGGTTTTGCCGTTGTAACTCACCCGCCAGATGGAGTTAGACCCGTCGTCGGTGACCATCAGGGAACCGTCTTTCGCAACTGCGACTCCTACAGGACGGCCCCATACGGTCGCATCCGGCAACACAAAACCGGTAAGAAAATCCTCGTACACGCCCGAGGCTTTGCCGTTCTGCAGTGGCACGCGAATGACTTCATACCCGGCACGCTGATTCTTGTTCCACGAGCCGTGCTCGGCGGCAAATATGTCGCCAGCGTATTGCGAAGGGAATTGATGGCCCTGGTAAAAAACCATCTCCAGCGATGCGGAGTGCGGTTGGATCAGTACATCCGGCGTAATCACTTTATCCTTCAACTCCGGATGCTTGCCCTTCAGTCTCGGGTCCTGGTGGCCGCCCATGTAAAACCAGGGCCAGCCGTAGAATCCCCCTTCCTGAACATGAGTGATGTAATCCGGGACAAGGTTGTTTCCAAGCATGTCCCGTTCGTTGACAGAGGTCCACAACTGTCCGGTCGTGGGATTGAATGCAATGCTGACCGGATTGCGAATGCCCGAGGCATAGATCTTGAAGTCCTTGCCCTCTGGCGTGTACTCCAGGATATTTGCGCGGTGCAGTTCTAACGGGTGCGTGTCGGGATCGTCCACGTTGGAGTGAGACCCGACGGAGACAAACATTTTCGAGCCATCAGGAGAAAAGATTACATCGCGCGTCCAGTGTCCAGCTCCGCGGGAATTCCCCCCGCCAGGAAGGTCTGGGACAATAGTTTGCGCGGCCCCCGTCGCTTTCAGGTCTCCATTATGGTAAGGAAAGCGCACGACAGAGTCGGTGTTTCCCACATACACCCATTTGGGGTTGGGCCCCGGCGGATAGAAGGCAATTCCGAACGGAAGATTCAGGCCGGTGGCGAACACCTCCGACTTCTTCGGCTTTCCACCTTGAGTGATTCCTCGATAAACGAGGATTTTGCCCGGCTCGCTTTCCGCAACGAATATATCCCCATTGGGGGCGACGCGAACCAGCCGGGGATTGTCCAGACTGGTCGCGTACAGCTCGACCTTGAAGCCGGGCAGGGCCTGCGGCCATGCGTTCGCAGGCCGAGGAACCACGTGAGGGCTATTCGCGACTGGCTGCGTGGCGTAGGGCTGCGGAAGATCACCAACAGTGATCTTTCTGAAAACGCCGGGCTTTTCCAGTTTCCAGTTGGTGAAGGCCGACTGACCCGTTTGTACGTTTTTTGATTTACTTGCGGCCGTGTCACCGGCCGTCGCAGTCAATGTCAAAGCGCACGTGAAAATCGCCGCCAGCGAACAGCAGGTCAAACTCCTCATCGAAACTCCTTCGGTCGTACACACAGCGTTCATCGCATTAGATGCGATCTTTCACTGCTTTGAAGCACGCAACATCGACAGTATATTCTCTGCGGTCCCAGGTTCCTCGCCAAGCCATGCTTCGCCGTTACGATAAACTTCATGTAGCAAACCGAGGACAACTTTCGGTGAATTCAGCCGTCACGCTTACGCAAGCTGTCATTCAATCGGCCGCGCGCTGCGGTTTTCACCTATCAGGAATTGCCCCTGTCCTGGAGCCGGAAGATTCTGACACTTCAGAAGACGCGGTGAGCAGCAGGAAGGTTTCCGAGCTGTCGTATTTTCCGCAATGGGTGGCGGAAGGGCGAGCAGCTGAGATGGAATACCTCAAGCGGCGCGATCCTCAAGGGAGGCTGCTGCGCTCCTCTATTCTCGTACCGTTTCCCTGGGTGCGCTCGGTGATTGTATGCGCAGTCAACTACAACACCGGTCAGCCTTACTCGATTCACGCCGAGCCGGAGGGCGCAGGCTGGATTGCTCGCTACGCCTGGTCCGGGAATGCGAATCTGAAACAAACAACCTCTTCGCCCGCAACTACCCTGGCACCAACGGACTACCACGAGGTGATCCGCGGCAGACTGGAGCGACTGCGCGAAACACTTCAGCAGGAGCTTGGAAATTTTCAGGCTCGCTGTTTCGTCGATACCGGCCCGCTTGTCGAGCGCGTCTACGCCAAGTATGCCGGGCTTGGATGGCAGGCGAAGAACACATGCCTTATTCACGAGTCTTTGGGATCGTGGCTTTTTATTGGTGTGGTCCTTACTTCCCTGGAATTACCTGCGGCAGAGTGGTCTCAGACCGCGCCAGACCGTTGTGGCAGTTGCACGCGCTGCATTGACGCATGTCCAACAAATGCTCTGGAGCCCTACCGGATGGACGCGTCCAAATGCATTTCTTATCTGACGATTGAAAAGCGCGGCCAAATTCCGGGAGAACTGGCCGCGAAGACTGGCCGGAATGTTTTTGGCTGCGATATTTGCCAGGAGGTTTGCCCGTGGAACAACAAAGGCCACGGGCCGCCTGTTACCGATTGGCCGGAGCTGCAGCCGCGCAGGGAACTGGTGAATCCTGCGCTGGATTGGCTGGCGGCTATGGATGAAGCTGACTTTCGTGAAACCTTCCGCCGTTCGCCTGTGGAGCGAACCAAATTCGCCGGATGGCAACGAAACGTTGCGATTGCACAGAACAACGGGGAGGCTGGCTGCATGGAAGAATCCATCGGGCAGCAGGAATCCCGGTATGATTCGAGTAACATCCCGCAATCCTAGCTGACATGCTGCCCATCACTCCGAGAGACAGATCTAACGATACGATCGCGCTCACGCCGGAAGAGTTCGAGGAGCAGAGCCATCCCGACGAGCCGCAGGTCCTGGCGTTGCTTCGCTATCTCACTCGGACCGCCGTGCATACCTACGCGTTCAGCGTTGCGGCAAACGCAATCCTCTCCCTGTTCCCATTTATCGTGCTGATGCTGACCATCGCCCACCGTTTTATGCATTCCCGGCAGATGGTGGATGTCATCGCAAACATGTTGCGGGCGCTCCTGCCCACAGGCCAGGATTTTGTGGTGCGGAATATGGTCTACCTGGTCTATTCGCAAAAGCAGGTAGCTCTGGTTTCCGTCTTTATGTTGCTAGTCTCTTCCACCGGCGTTTTTCTGCCGCTGGAAGTGGCGCTGAATCAGGTCTGGGGCGTGCGCGTGAATCGACCCTACTGGCGCAATCAGCTGATCTCTCTCGGCCTGGCTTTTATGGTTGGGATTCTTGCGCTGGTCTCCGTTGCCGTCTCCGTTTCGCATGAAACGCTGCTAAGAATGCTGTTCTTTGGTCACACTGAGAGTCCCGCTTTCCACTTCCTGCAGAAGACCATGCTGCAGATTTTGGGTGGTGTCGCCAGTATTTTGATTTTTTTTCTGATCTACTGGATTCTGCCAAACCGCCGGATCCGCGTCCTCTCCGTGCTCCCTGCGGCTATCGTCACTGGCCTGTTCTGGGAAGCCGCAAAATTGGTTTACATCGCCTTTCTGCCGCTGCTCGATCTGCACTCTGTATATGGGCCGTTTTCCATATCTGTGGGTCTAATGCTATGGGCCTTTGTGTCCGGACTGATACTGCTGGCAGGAGCTCATTTCTCTGCCACATACCATTTGCGGAACACAGCCCTGCGAGAGCGCTCGAGAGCGGAGAAGAAAACCTTTCCTCCGCAGGCTTAGGCAAACCACCGAATCCGCTGCGAATCCCTGAACCAGCAAGCATCCAATGCGTAAGGGGCTCCTTGACTGCAGATGCGGAGTGCTTACCGCGATTATCTGGAGCGAGTCGCATCCGCAATGCTTGATAGCATGCATTGGCCTTCCGGACCAGCTCGCCGCATCCAACCCATCAAGGGGTCAGTCGATGGGCCATTCATCTGTAATGAAGCGAGTTCAAAAATAGCGAAAGCGCATTGGAGAAGGAAGCCGATTGATCTTAGTTTTTCCAATACCGATCCGGAGCACGCTCTTACACGTTATCTGCTCTACTACCTGATCCCGTGTATCCGATGGGTCACGGGAGAAAAAGTGGTACGGCAAGTTCCGCGTCTATATGCGAGACCGGGATGGAAAGGAAATTTAAAAAACACGCAAGGTGGTGCTCGGACTGAAATCGAAACTGCGAAAGTGGAAGGCAGAAGAGATTTTGCAGCAGGTTATCCGAAGCGAAAACGCTGGCGGTCAAGCGAACTCTCAACATCAACCCTATGACGAGTCTGTAACATTCGGTTGGTTTGTCGAGGAACCTATCTACCTATGCGGCGCGGACTCTGGAGACCTCCAACCCGGAGAAGTGCGGAGTTTGAGATTCGTCGCTATCTTGTGGCCCGTTTCAAAGACAGCCCGCTGCGACAGATCTCCGGATTTGACTTCCATATGACCTTAAACGACCTTGCGAAACAGTATGCGGCCTCGACGGTAAAACACATGTATGCCTATAGCAAGGCGATCATGCGTGAGCGCCCCCCTCCGGTTAGTCCGCGTAAGTGAGAGCTCCGGGGTTTAAGTTTAGCTGCAGATTCATCCCGCAGCCGCCGTCGGGGCTGTACAAATGCACCACGCTCTGGGGAACCTCTTGCATGTAAACATTGCCGGTGGTCTGGATGTCCGCATGTCGCAAGCGTATCTGCTGAGCATCTTTGATACTCCCGTGCTGCTGCAGGTCGGTTCCCAGCGTACGTCGTCGCATTAACTGGACGTCAACCAGAGGGTTGGGAATGCCGAGCCGATCGGCAATCGGGTGAATTCGACTTCGCAGGAAATCGTTGCCATCGAGCGGAACCATCTGTCCCGCTCGATTTCTTTTCCCCTTTGCGGGAAACATCAATGCCTCCGCAGATGCGTCCGTGCAAACCAGCCGCGAAGCATCAATCACACTTCTCACGAATGCTGGGACCGGAATCGAATCCCCACTTCTTGCGGTCTTCAATTTGCCTTCGTAAAAGACTCCCTCATAGACCGTGCCACACGGGATGAGTCGATCTCCTGTGAAGCACTTCCACTGCAGACCAAGTGTCTCGCTTGTACGTGTGCCGCAAACCAGCGCAACGCACATAAGCCACCGGTCATGCAGGTCTTGAATAGAGTTCAGCAATGCCATGATCTGATCCGGTTGCAATGTCGGTCTTGACACTGGCTTCAAGTCTGGCAGCTCAATATCTTCAGTTGGATTCTCTGTGATGAACTTCCGCTTTCTGGCTTGCCGCATGAGCTGCATCCTTTGATTGAGTCCGGCGAGTGTGAGAGTTCTCCGATAATAAGGACCCGCGAGGGTTGAGGAGAACAGGATGAAGAAGAGCCGGTACACGGAAGAGCAGATTGTTGGCATTTTGAAGGATCGGAAGCGGGTCTGGCAACGGCGGAGTTGTGGCGGAAGCATGGCATCAGGGAACAGACGTTCTACCGCTGGAAGGCGAGGTACGGCGGCCTGGAAGTAAGCGACGCGCAGCGGCTTCGTCATCTGGAGGAAGAGAACCGCAAGCTGAAGCAGCTGGTGGCTGAGCAGGCGCTGGACATCGTCGGCTTCAAGGCGGTGCTCTCAAAAAGTGGTAGGCCCACAGGCGGAACGGGAAGCCGTTGGAGTATTTCGTGTCGCGGCGGGGTGCTCGGAACGACATGCCTGTGGGCAGTTGGAAGTGCTGCGTGCGATGGTTCGGCATCGCCTCGGCGACTGCACGTTCTTCTGCGACGGGAAGGCTGGGCCGTTGCAAATGTGGAGAGCAAAAAACCGCTTCCCACATTCGCACAGCCTCGACTACTGCTGCGAGATCAATCTGCAGCTAAACTTAAACCCCGGAGCTCTCACTTACGCGGACTAACCGGAGGGGGCAGCTCACATACTGCACCAAGGGCCAGCACAATTGCAACCGTACATCCAGTATCGGAAGCCCCGAGTCAGCCACTATCGTTATCTACACTCGGTTCTACTCTGATGCCGGATAGACTCGTTTCGGTAGTTTTTCTTCTACGTTTTCCACATAATAAGTACGCGCCTTGCTTCCTCCGTGAATGACGTTACAACCAGATTTATAAAACAAAGCGTGACTAAGGTAATGGTGATGCAATCTTCTGAATATCAGTCGGGTGATATGGAAATCCCTATACCCCTACAGCCAGGACCGATCGGGGTATAGCGAACAAGTATTGGACATGGCCCTCTTTCAGGTGCAGCCTCTGCATATTGGCGGCCTTCCCTATGGAAGATGATGTGCTGGATCCATTTACACCTAAGGACTTAACGTACAGCGCACGCCATACCTACGGAAGTTTCACGATGGAATGAATTAGATGGTGGACGCGGAAGGAATCGAACCTTCAACCTGTCGATTAAGAGTCGTGGGGAGTTGATTCGGTTCATGCTGCTAAACCATTGTCTCAACAACAACTTACAAACCGTTCGCCCGCACGGATGGAATTGCTTAAATTGCTTATAAACTACTGATTCTGCGTAGCGGATTAGAGGGCTCACGTCACATTTACGTCACACTGTTCTGTGACATTCTTGCACGCTTATTATGGCCGCTGCCTTTGGTCCTGACCTCTGATTTTTTGTTTACGGCAGTAGCACCCACGATCTTATACGCAGTTCTGACTGCGGGCCTTTGGATGGCCTGTTGATCCCTAATTTCGAGTACCAAACGTTTCCCGAGAACACGCGCCGCACGCGCCAGCGTGTCCAGAGAGACGGCCGTATTTTGCGGGTCGAGCAGACGATCCAGTTGTGAGCGGCTCGTCTTCAGTTCCCTCGCCATTGCCTGTTTGGTCTTCTGCTGGCGTCCCATCTCCTGCTCAAATTGCCAGGCCAGGATACGTTTGATGGCCGCCGATTCGACTTCTTCACGGATGCCTTCCTCCTCCAAGAACTCGTCAAAGGAGGAACCGCTGTGAACCTTTACGTTTTCGTTTGCCATCACTATATCCTTCCCTTCATCTCAGCTTCGTGCAGCCGCTTGTTCTTCCGTGCCAATTCCATATCCGCAGTCGGCGTCTTCTGCGTCTTCTTCACAAACCCGTGGAGCAATACCATTCGTCCCTCGACATCCACATAAAAGAGCACGCGCGCGATCCTGTTTCCGCTGAGATTGGATCGTACCTCATACAGCCCATCACCGAGCGAACGGCAGACCGGCATCCCGATGGGCCAGCCAAACTCGACCGTCTTTATGTCCACGCCGATTTGTTTGCGGTCCTCCGTCGGTTCAAGAGACTTCAGCCACTCGCGTACAGGTTCCCCACTTGCAGCAGTCCGAAAAAATATGACGGAGATCCGTTTGGTTGGCTTTCCAATTCCTTGGATTAGCGGAACTTGTTCCACGGCTTCCATTGTACCACATACGGTACACTTCATCTTGAGATGGACTATGCTCAAACTTCATTGTCAGTGCTGCTGGAAATGGAGCCGAATTCTTCGCGGTGCATCACAGTTGTGGTGCAAAAAATTGACAGCTATTCTCCCGCTGCGGAGAGCACCTTTGCTTCCAGCGATGCCGCTATAAAGAAATGGGCTTTCGAGCGTAGAAGATCAATTTCCGATTTTATCTTTGTGATGTGTCCGTCGCGCTGGGCGCGCAGCAAAATTCCAAGAACACCAGTGACAGCAAGGCCTGTCCGCGAAGCGAATTGGCGGGCTTCCTGTTCGTCGATCAGCACGATGTCCGTTGCCAAAACAATGGCCTCCGCCTCTCCCTGGTGGAGTTGCAACATGAGAACCCGAAGCAGGCGGGAGTCTTGCGGAGTCCCGATCTGTATCCATTGTTCTCGAATTGCGCTCTGAATCGCGTCCCGTGCATCCAGGTCTGGATGCGCTGCCAATTCCTCAGGAACCGCATTGGGTATCCAGATCATGGAGAATTGAGATTTCAGGAGTTCAAGGCGACCTATCGACGTAAGATTCGATATCGGCGAGGTATTACTGACCGTCAAAATAATTGAGGTCTTGTACTAATTCGTCGTCTGAGTAGTGCCGCGGAATCTCCCGTCGCCCAATCAAATCAGCAAACACGTAGCGCGTGGTTCCGGCGAGTTCGGATGCCTTGCCTAATGACAGGATGCCCCGGGCATACAGCGCAATCGCAAGTTCCGTGCGCAAACGAGGCTCCACTTCCGGCATGGGCAGCCGAAGGCTGCTGGCAACAGATTCCGGAATGTCAACGTGAAATGTCATGGCTCTTTTTCCCAGCTTTTGTCAATGTACCCCGACCTGGGCCGATTGTCACGCATAGACATTGGCCAGTGTTAGAGCCTCGGTCCTTCATTTTAAACCTGAATCAAATCGAATTATTTGTGACAATCCTCGAAAAAGGGATATGTGTCGGTTTTGCTTCGGCCCGTTGGGTGGGCATAACCGGGCCTGGCGCGCAGCGGCAGCACGCTTCAGGGCGGGAAAACGGGCTGGCACAAAAACGGAGCCTGTGGTTCAGGCTCCGTCAGGATTGGTCGTTGGGATTATGCAGCGGTAGTTTTCTTCGCTGGTTTGGGTTGCGCTTTAGCACTCGCATTCTTTACAGCTTGTGCCTTCTGCTTCGCGGTAAACTCCTGCTTCACTTTGAGAGCGATGGCATCGGTGTCTACCTTGTAATGCTCGGCTGCTTGCTTGAGCACGTTGCCAGCATCGGGCTGCGTCCGTGCTGAGTGAACAATGACCATCTCCATCAGCAGCCGTCCGAGTTCACCTTCGTCGGCTTTGCGGACAAAGGCAGCTAGCAGCTTCGGAAGTGAGTCACTGTCCTTTGCCTTCCTGATGCCGCGATTGCGGGCGACAATCTCCAGCCGCCGTTCGTCCAGCATCGGTGCTACACGCTCCACGATGAAAAGCAGGTCGCGTTTCATCAAACGAACCGGAACGGCTGCGACGATGGCATTCAGTACGTGCAAGCCAGTTGCCTGGGCCAGCGCCTCCTGGCGGCGTTGCTTCTCCTGCTCGGCCTTCCTATTGGCATCGGCTGTCGGCTTCTGCCTCTTGGGATGGTGAACCGGACAGTTCGAGTCGGCACAGATTTTGCGGAGTTCGCCTTTCTCCGTGCCTTCCGTGATGATGGCCTCGGTAGTGGATTTGCAGGTCTTGTACTCCGGCCAATCCTGCTGGTGCTTGCCGGTGGGCTTCTCCTGTTTGATTTCGATGTACTTGCTGCGCGGGATTGCTGTGCTGCCTTCGGCTGGTTGGCCGTAAGCAGCGGAGATTTGTACCAGCTTCGGTTTTGCTGCGATGGTCTTCGCAACATGCGCGTCCACCTTGCTCTGGTAGCAAGCCGGGTCCGTGCAAGCGTCCTGCTGAACATCCGCAAATAGCAACTTGTTGTGTCCTGTTCGCTTGGGGCAATCCAGACAAGCGCCAGCCTGTGGGTTGAGGGTCGCGTCACTTTTCGAGAATGGCGCATCCTTCAGGATGAGTAGGATATTGTGTTCGATCCATTGCTGGAGATTGCGGACGGGTAGCAGGATACGTTTGCTCTTGCTGCCGCCTCCCCAATCCTCACGGAAGCAAGCGGCAAGCGCCTGTTCCTGCTCGGCTGGTTGCAGTTTCGCCAGCATCAGGGCATGGCCTACCCCGATCTCGTCCTTGTAGAACGCCTCGACAACTGCCGGGGCAAGCTCCGTCAGCCTGATGCGCTGGGCGACATAGGCGGGCGATTTTCCCGTCTTGGCCGCAATCTGTTCGATGCTGTATTTTGGCTCGTCCAAATTGAGCAAGGCTCGGAAGCCCTGCGCTTCCTCCAGCGGATGAACGTCTCGCCGTTGGAGGTTTTCAATCAACTGCGCCTCCAATGCTTCCGCATCCGTAAGGTTGACGATGCGAACGGGAATGGTTTCCGATTCGGCCATCTGCGCCGCGCGATAACGCCGCGCTCCGGCCACGATTTCAAAGCTGCGCTCGTTCAAAGGCCGCACAAGCAAGGGTGAGAGAACGCCCTGGCTGCGAATGCTGTCGGCCAGTTCTTTCAATGCCGCGTCTTCAAAAATGCAGCGTGGGTTGGTTTTCGATTCCGTCAGTACCGCCAATGGAAGGTTGCGGTATTCGGTAGCTGCGATGATTTGAGTAGACATGATGCGCTTCTCCTGTCGGTGGACGTGCGTGGATAGGGAGAGCGGACAGCCGCTTGCCATCCGCTCACAGATTGCAGCGGACTAACTGGCGACTGCCATTGCATCGTGTGGTTCCTGCTCCTCTACTTCCGGCTTCGTGTCCAGTGCCGCCAGAATGACGGCAGAGGCTTTCTGGATGACTTCAAGGCTTTCCGCCAAGAGCGATGCGTTGCCGTGGTAAAGCTGGATGTAATCAGCCGATGCGGTTCCGGTCTGTAGTCCTACGGCTTTGCCGACTACAAACGCGATGGCTTCGGCTTCGGTTTCGCGAACAACCTTGGTCGTAGTGGTGCGGCGGTCGGCCTTGTGCAACATTTCGTGGGCCAGTTCATGCACGAGGGTTGAGAATTCCTCGGCCTTCGACTGTCCCGGCAGGAGAACGATCTTGCCGCCGTAGCTCACGCCCATTGCTGGCGCGATGCGCTCATTGAACTCAAGCTCGATGTTCTGAGCGGCGATAAAGTCAATCAGCCGGTCGCGGTTCTCTCCCACCTCGCCCTTGACGCTGGCGTGTTCGGGAAGCTCCGCGCCATCGGTCTGCGAAACATCGAAGACATAGGCATTACGGAAACCCACCAAAACAGCGACATTCTGCTTGGTGATGTCCTTTTCCGCCTCTTCCTGCGGCTTGCGCTTGACGCCGATGATGGGGGCAAGAATGCGGATGCCTTTCTCGCCCTTCTTGACTCGACGGCCAAGCTGGTTCCATGCGTACATTCCGGCAACGCGCGTAGCGTCCGGCTTCTGTCGTGCGATTTCCAGAATGTTGCCGAATGAGTAATTATGAAAGCGGCTCATGGCCGTGAGGTAAGCGGTGAGTGCATCGCTGTGTCCCGCCTCAAGCTGGTCGATGAGTGAGTCCACATTCTGCTTGATGAGTTGTTGTGTGGCAGTTTTTTCC
>DASSZI010000055.1:0-9993 GCA_035713565.1 Acidobacteriaceae bacterium
ATCTACCGCTTGACCGGCATGGATGGCGAGAGTGGCGGGGCGCTGTTGATTCGGCTCGGACATTGCGTTTGCCTCCGTGGGCAGGATGAATTTGTGGCTGAAAGCGAAAAACCCGCGAGCTATGCGCTGCGGGTGACTGAAGCTAAGGAGTGGAAAGATTTTACCTGGTCATTCGCATCTCCAAAAACAGCTGCCCGCATGCGCACATTGGCATTCGCATGGAGAAACACATGTTTTGGAGGAAAGAATTCATACTTGAGGAAATACTAGCCTGAGTTGTCGAATCGTGTCAAACCGGATCAATCTTTGGTGAGTCAAGCTGCATGTGCAAAAACGCGGGAGGTGCGTGATTTCCATTCCAGATTGAATCTCTGGAAGATGGACTAGAGGATTCGGTCCACGGGCTGCACGTTGACGAAGCGGACCATGGGGCGGGTTCTTCGCCGGACTTCAACGAAGTAGCGTTCAATGATGTTGGTGGTGCGCAGCTTGCGCCATGCGGTGTTTAGGCGAAGAAAGCCAGCAACTCCGGTACGTCGCGCTCCCGTTGCCGCACGAGTGATATTCTGCTCGCCAGCGCCATCGGTGTAGGTCTCCTTCCTGGGAATCGGCTTCAGCTCGTCAGGCCGAAGCCAACTTACACCCTCTCGCTTTTTACACAACCGAATTTACGTCACCGGTGCCGACTGCCTTAACCGGCCATGGAGGTGGAAGGCGCAAGTGCCACAAATTAGTGCTTCGCGTGAGAACATTTGGAGTAGCATACAGCCGGAGGTTGGACGGCGGCGGTTCCCATACAACTCAGGCGGTCGTCTGAATTTGGCCAGGCGTTCTTAGACAAGGAACGGAAAGGGCGCGGGAGGTGAGCAGGATGATCTTAGTTTGGATGTTATGGGCCGCGTTGGGAATTGTTCTGATCGGTCTGACCATGTACCGGGTCAGCATTGTCCGCTTCCAGGAAGAGGAGCTCTTTCTGGATGATTCGCAGAAGGTAAGGGAATCCGAACAGGCGGAGCGACTGCGAAAGCTGAAGCGAGTCGAGCCCGTGATTCGCATCTTCGGCGGCGTCGAAGGCATTGTTACTCTAGGGATCGTAGGGTTTTATCTGCTGGATGCGCTGCATCACTTTTAGAAATCTCTCTCGGGTTGAGATCTGCGATGGCCTGGACGGAACGCTTTACCTGTGATGTTTGCGGCAAGTTGAGGCGTGAAACCGAGGATTGGTGGCTGGCAATCAACGAGTGTGCCGCCTCTCACGCGGGCGGTGCTACGCAACCGGTTCTAAAACTGATGCCCTGGGACGATCTGCTGGTCCATAGCGCCGAAAGCAAACATCTCTGTGGGGGTGCGTGCGCCCACACTTTTCTGGACCGATGGATGTTGAGTTTTCATGCAGGTACGGAATCCTGCGAGCCCGGGTAACGCCCTGCAAAGGAGCTTCCTGCGAGGCGGTCACCACGAAAGAGCGGCTCTAAGGGCCCGTTTACGATGCAGTTCATTGCGCTTTGCGACTTGAACTGTGGCATTAGCCCGTATAGTAGCCGTCAACCAGCACGATTTGAGCATTCTTCCGATACCTGATCTATTCACAAACATCGCGCTCAGTTAAAGACCAATCAGATCGAATTCTATATTTCGTCCATTCGTCTTTTCGCATAGCATCAGAGATGAAGATTTCATCTAGAAATCATGCAAGCGTGAAGATTGCCATGAGCCGCTGGTTGGTGAAGCTATTGGACGCCCCTGGCTGGCCCCTTGGAATTTCAAGTCCACCGAACACACAACCTATAAAAAATCCGGTGGCGATACTGATGAAATATTTGTGGAGCGGATGGCTCGCAGAATACCGTCAAAGATGGCAATCGGACTGGGCGGACAACCCACCACCGTATAGTTCACAGGGATGATGTTGGCTACGCCACCCCTGCTGGCGTAATTCTTGCCGAATACTCCACCGCAAGCTGCGCAGTCCCCGACAGCGACCACTAACTTGGGGTCGGGAATGGCATTGTATGTACGCTCGAGAGCTTCTTCCATATTCACGGAAACCGGACCGGTGACAAGCAATAGGTCCGCATGACGCGGGCTGGCCACGAACTTGATCCCTGCCCCTTCCAGGTTGTAATACGGATTATTGAGCGCCTGAATTTCCAACTCGCAACCATTGCAGGAACCGGCATCGACATGCCGGATGCACAGCGCGCGTCCGAGAATCTCCAATAGCTCCTTCTCCAGTGTTTCGAGAACGGGCGCAGTTTGATCAGGTGCCGGCTGAGGCTCGGTGAGTAAGCCGGTTTGCAGCATGCGTGAAAGGGTATCCCACATAATTACCTCATCCGTCCTGTCCGCTGTAGGACAAGTTGAAGGATTTATTGATGAGTGGAAAATCCGGCACGATATTGCCAAGGATCGCGTATTCGATCAACGGCCAGTTCTGGCAGGATGGATCGTGTGCGTGGCAGCGTCGGATACCACCGTTCGGGCCGGTTTCCAGAGCAATCATGACCGGACCACGCCAGGCTTCGATGAGGGCAATCCCAAGAAGATCTGGTGCTGCGACGGGGACGGAGGTGTGGATTGCTTCTATAGTTAGTCCAGAGAGGAGCGTCCTGCAGAGTCGAAGGGATTCAATGCTTTCATCGAAGCGTACTTGAACCCGCGCTGCCACGTCCCCACCGGCTTGCACGCTCAGCTTCGGGGCGAGTGTGTCATAGGGTGTCCACGGATGGTCCACGCGGAGGTCGCATGCAATGCCGGATGCGCGCCCGACCAAACCCATCGCGCCTAGTTTTTCCGCAGTAGCTTGCCCTAACCGACCAGCCTCGCGGAAGCGGTCTTGGAGTCCTGCGTGCTCATCGTAGATGGAACGCATCTGGTTTACAGATGGCTCCAATGCGTCGTACAGATCGAGCAACAGGGAACGCGCATCCGCTGTCAGATCGACGGCAACGCCGCCGGGTATGACGTAATCCAGAAGATAGCGCGCGCCGAAGGCAATGATATTGGTTCGCAGCAGGTCTTCTTTTAGTTTTGAAAATTGTGTCAGTCCGAAGGCGAAACCCGCATCGTTGCCCAGTGCGCCGAGATCGCCCAGGTGGTTCGCCAGACGCTCGTGTTCGAGCGCCAAGGCACGCAACATCAGGGTCCGCGCAGGACAGATGGTGTCGGTGATGGATTCAAGAGCGGCGCAGTATGCCCACGAGAACGCGACCGCGGAATCTCCGGAGACGCGGGCGGCCAGTCGATGACCGTTTTGCTGTGAAGTATTTTCAAGGAGTTTCGCAACCCCTTTGTGCGTGTAGCCGAGACGTTCCTCTAGCCGCAAGACCTTTTCGCCGACCACGGAGAAACGAAAATGACCCGGTTCGATGGTGCCCGCATGGACGGGGCCGACCGCGATTTCGTGCACGCCATCACCCTCCACGGAGACAAATGGATAAGGCGCAGAGGCAACCGGATATTGCTGGTTGCCATCGACATCCCGCCGCAGCGGAAAGATTGCTTCCGGCCAGCCGCCGTGACGCAGCCAGCAGCGCATGTCCGTTTCGTCCGTTGAGATTCCGAGCAGATCATAGACGGCGCGCTGCATACGCAAAGCTGCTGGATAAAAGCCTGCAATACTCGGATACACAGGCGCAGGTGAGTTTTCCATAAAGTGCTCGACCACCATCACGGCGTGCGGCAGAAGATACGCAGCATAGATGCGGAAGCCGCCATCGCGGTCCCGGTCATCCGCACCCCAAAGAGTCAGAAAGCGCGCATCCGATTCGCGCAGAGCTTTCGCTGTCTGGAGCCATTGCACGCGGTCCACGCGCAAACGGCGGGTCGGTATGTTTCCAGGCAACTTGACGGCTTGAGATTCCATGAAGTTTGTCGCCACTTTCACCCTCCAATCAGGCGTGCCGCAGCCCGATACCAATCTGCCAAAGCAAACGGAATGTAGACGCCCAGCATCAGCACCATGGCGAGGTGAATAAAGACCGGCACCAGGGCAGGGGAATGCGGTAAGGGCGGCGCATCGCTTTTTCCAAAAACCATGGGCTGAATTTTGCGGAAGATGGCAGCGAAGGCGATGCCGAGTGCGATCAGAAGAAATGGCGTCGTCCAGGGATGCTCCCGCATGGCGGTAGTGAGAATCAAAAACTCGCTGGCGAAAACTCCAAACGGCGGCATCCCAAGAATGGCGATGGAGCCCAGCATCAAACCCCATCCGATCGTTGGACTGGTGTCCACCAGACCGCGAATTTCGTCCATCTGCTGTGTATGGGCGGTTTGCGAGGCGTGCCCTGCGGTAAAGAAGATGGACGATTTGGTGAGCGAGTGGACGGTCATGTGCAGCAACGCTGCAAAGTTGGCGATCGGGCCGCCAATTCCAAAGGCAAATGTGATGATGCCCATATGTTCAATAGAGGAATAGCCGAATAGGCGCTTGATATCGCGCTGTCTCCATAGAAAGAACGCGCCAAGGATCGCAGAAAGCAGACCGAAGGTCATCAGCATACGGCCCGGAAGATAGGAGCCGATCGAGCCTTCAACCAGAACCTTGCAGCGGATGACCGCATAGAGTGCGACATTCAAAAGCAAACCGGAGAGTACAGCGGACACCGGGGTGGGGCCTTCGGCATGGGCATCGGGCAGCCAGTTATGGAGCGGGGCCAAACCGACCTTGGTTCCATATCCCACCAATAGGAAAACAAAGGCCAGTCCCAGCACTCGGGGTTCGAGCTGCCCCTTGACCGCATTGAGGTGGGTCCATAACAATGCCGTCATGCCTTGGCGCCCCAGAACATGCTCTGCCGCGAAATACAGCAGGATGGTGCCAAAAAGAGCCTGCGCGATACCAACCCCACAGAGGATGAAATACTTCCAAGCCGCTTCCAGGCTGGCGCGTGTACGGTAGAGCGAGACCAAGAGCACCGTCGATAGCGTGGCGGCTTCCATCGCTACCCAGAGCAAGCCCATATTGTTGGTCAAAAGTGCCAGAAACATTGCCGCCATAAACAGTTGATACATGCTGTGATAAAGGCGCAGCCGTTGGGAGGTGAGACGACCGCGCTGTTCTTCGATGCGCATGTAAGGCCTCGAAAAGAGTGCAGTTGTGAACCCGACGAAAGCCGTCAGCGCAACCAGAAAGACATTGAAGGAATCAACAAAGAACTGCTCATGCAAAGCCAGCAGCGGTCCGTGCCGGAGGACACGCAGAACAAGAAATGCGACCGCAATCAATGTTGCAAAACTCATGCCTGCATTCAGTTCGGCTGCGTAGATACGCGCTCCAAACAGAGCCAGGAGGAGTGCTCCCAGCAGCGGCAAGCCCAGAACGACAGATAGATCCAATTCATTCCTCCTTCAATGATTCGAGATGGCTCAGATCGAGGCTGTCGAACTGCTCGCGAATCTGAAAGAAAAATATCCCCAGGATAAAAAATCCAACCAAAAGGTCGAGTGCGATGCCCAGCTCGATGACCATTGGCATACCGTAGGTCGCACTGGTGGCGGCAAAAAACAAGCCATTTTCCATTGCTAAAAATCCAATCACCTGTGTAATCGCTTTGCGTCGGGTAATCATCATGAGGAAGGCCAGGAAGATAACAGCGAGCGCAATGCCGATGGTGTTGCGGGTGATCGTTGTCGCCATTCTGCTGATAGGCTGTGCCAGGCCGAAAGCGAAGATGACCAGGCCCAGCCCGACAAGCATCGTTGTAGGAATATTGACTAGGGTCTCGCTGTCCCATTGCGCACCCAGACGCTGGATCAGACGATGAAGAATCCAGGGCAACGCAATCACTTTCAGGAGCAGCGTCAATGCGGCGGAGTAGTAGAGTTCGGTAAGTCCAGCACTGTGAGCCACCAGAAGTGTGGACAGAAAGAGCACCGAGCCTTGCCATGCGAAGAGCGTAATCAACCGCTGCGTGCGCCGCCGTGAAAGCATCGCAAAGGAGATCAATAGCAGACCCGCGGCCAGCAGTTTCAACAATTCGGCAATCATGTGGGAGGGATGCATTTTCTTTAAGCTCCCAGCAGAAGATGAACCAGTAGGCCGAGCACGGCGAGCAAGAAAGCCATCGCCAGGTATTCCGGGGCGCGAAAAATTCGCAACTTGGCTGATAGCGATTCAATCAGCGCCAATGCTGCTCCGGCCACGATCAGCTTTGCCAGCAGTGCGATGACGGCGACTCCCAACGTAAAGCGACCGTCCGCACCGTGGGTCGCTATTCCCCATGGCAGAAAGAGCGCGAAGCCGATGCAGGAGTAGTTGAAGAGTTTCAAGTCAGAAGACCATTCCACCAGCGCGAGATGACGCGCCGAATATTCGAGTACCATCGCTTCGTGAATCATGGTCAGCTCTAAATGGGTCGCAGGGTTGTCGATGGGAATGCGCGCGTTCTCCGCCAGCAAGACCATCAGAAATGCAACCGCTGCGAAGACCAAGCTGGGATCGATGAGGAACGGATGTGCAGTCGATGCCTCGACGACGCTTGGCAGAGCCGTGCTTCCAGACAGCAGAAACGCATTGAACAGAACCATCAACAAGGCCGGTTCCGCGAGAAAGCCGATCATCATATCGCGGCGTGCGCCCATCGAGCCGAACGCGGTGCCAATGTCCATTGCCGCGAGCGACAGGAAAACGCGGGCCGTAGCAAATAGACCAATAAGTGCAATCGCATCGGCAACGCGCGCGAATGGCAAGTCGGTTGCGACGGACGGAATGATGGCTGCCGCCAGCACCATTGTCCCAAACAAGATATAGGGTGTCATACGGAACAATGGAGAGGCGTCGGTGGCGAGCGCAACATCTTTATGAAACAGCTTGCGCAACATGCGGTACGGCTGGCTCAGTGGAGGTGCGGACCGATTTTGAAGCCACGCGCGGCATTGCGCGATCCATGCGGCAAACAGTGGCGCGATAGCAATGGCAAGCAACGCTTCGCCGAACTGACGAACAATAGTGAGCGCGCTCATAAAACAAACACCAATAATGCAATCAGCGTGAGGAAGCTGTAGAGCAAATAGACGGCAAGCCGTCCTCCTTGCAGGAGTCCAATCCAGTCCGCGAGCCGCTGTACCACGCGCGCGATTGGCAGATAGAGTGCTCGCCACAGGCGATCCTCAACAAAGACTCGGTAATGGGGAAGTGTGTCAGTGGGCGCGGGAAGTTCGCGCTCCATGTGGAAGAACGAACCAAACATATGCCGGATCGGTTGGCCGAAGCCTTCCGCGGTATCCTGCATCCGCGAGGTCTGCCACGGATAGCCACAATCCCAGGAAGCGGTCCGTCTGATGCGTCCATGTGCGAAGACGCGCACCATCACAAACGTAATGCCCAAGACGCCGACGATTCCCGCCAGCAGAATCAGTCCGCTGTAGGACGCCTGCCTGGATGCGATCGGAGCAATCCACCAGAAGGGAGAGCCAAGGCTCACGGTCTGACCCAGGAGCGTATCGGTCACGGCACCCGCAGCCCGAAGCGCGAGCTGTGGCATAACTCCAATCGCAATGCACCCGAGCGCCAGCCATGCCAGGCCGATGCGTTCCAGCCAGTCAGCATCATGCGCATGGACGAGAGAAGGTTCTCGATGCTGACCGAGAAAAATTACGCCATAGAACTTCACCATGACGTAGGCCGCCAAAGCAACTGTAAGCGCCAACAGAGCTGCCCCCATCGGAACGAGCATATTGAGAAAAGCGTGAGAGATCTGCGGAGTGAAAAGAAACGACTGCAACAGCAGCCACTCTGAAACGAAGCCGTTGAGCGGCGGCAACCCGGCAATCGCAAGCGTGCCGATCAGTGCCAGCGTAACAACCCACGGCATGCGCCGGATCAAACCTCCAAGGCTGCCCAAACTGCGCTGGTTGGTCGCATGCAGCACGGACCCCGTGGCGAGAAACAGCAGACTTTTGAAGAGAGAATGATTGAGCGAATGAATCAAGGCAGCGGTGAGCGCCAGCGCCGCAAACAGCGGCAAACCGCACGCCGCAAACAAAATTGCGAGGCCGATGCCGGTAAAAATAATGCCGATATTTTCAATCGACGAATAAGCCAGCAAACGTTTCATGTCGGTTTGTACTGCAGCAAAGATGGCTCCAAACAGGGCCGAGAACAACCCCACACCGAGAACCAGTACTCCCCACCACCAGTAGCGAATGTGCAGCAGGTCGAAGGTGATGCGCAATATGCCATAGATTGCCGTTTTGAGCATCAAGCCGCTCATCAGAGCGGATACTGGAGAAGGCGCTGCAGGGTGTGCTTCTGGGAGCCAAACGTGCAATGGGACTAAACCGGCCTTGGCCCCAAATCCGAGGAGCGCAAGCAGGAACGCTGCGCTGGCCCAGAACGGTGTCAACGACGCACCACGCATCGAATCGAAGGTGAATTGCCATCGTCCGCCCTGCAGCACGCCGAAGCTCAACAAGATACAGAGTGCTCCCATGTGCGCCATCAGGAGATAAAGAAAACCGGCGCGACGGATTTCCGGTCTCCGATGCTGCGATGTCACCAGAAAGTACGAACTGAGCGCCATCGTCTCCCAGACGACCATAAAGAAGTACGCATCGTCGGCAAGAATAACGAGGGCCATGCTGGTGAGAAATACGTGATATTGCAGGCAAAGCAGTCCTGCTGCTGTACCGTGCCCGGAGCGAAAATAACCGGCAGCAAAGGTTGAGATTCCCGCTCCAGCCAACCCCAGCAGCAAGAGAAAGAACCCGGACAAAGGATCGAGGCGTGCATGGAAAGGCAGGTTGGGAAGTCCGAGAGGGAGGAGGAGAATCTGCGGGCTGTGGCCTGCGAGGAGAGCAATTGCTCCTAGCAGGGCGATACCGACCCCTCCGAATGCCCCTAGAGGAAACAGTACGTGTGCCACAAAATCGACACGATAAGGTCGAATCAGCCCCGCAGCCCCAAGGAGCAGCCAGCTTAGCACAAGCATCAATACAAGAGCGAGGTCGTGTCTCGATAGTTCGATCATGCACCGGGGTATCCAGTCAGCAAAGCTCACAGGAGCGCCCTTCTCAAACCAGCCGCTTGCATCCGTCGCTCTATATATACGAAATTACGAATGTTACTTGCCCACGAATTTTGTTGTGCTATCAACGAATGAATCCTTTTAGAGTTGGCTGAGCATGTTGCGAACGCCGACTAGCTTGTCCGATATCGCAATTGTGGCGTTAGAGCGAGCATTGAAAACCATCCATTTTCGAGATCAGCGGCCCGCTGGAATGGTGCTGTCGTCCATTTCGTCCAGCAGTTCCAATGCCTCTTTCAAATGTTTTTGAAAGTAACGGCGCATCAGGGCAAGCACCTTGTTGATGATCGGGTCGCGGACCGAATAGAAGACCTGGTTCCCGGCCTTGCGGTTCACCACCAATTGTTTCGAGCGAAGCACGGCTAGGTGCTGAGAAATATTCGCCTGCTCCATCCCGAGCTTTTCTATCAGGTCGCCGGCAGAAAGCTCCCCGCCTTCCAGGAGCTCAATGATCGCGATGCGAGTCGGGTGGGCGAGCGCCTGAAAAATATCGGCTTTGAAGCGGCGTAAAGAATCAGGCATGTTGCGCCCCCAACACCAATTGGAATATTCGAGCCTTCGCATATAGTATGTCATATCCTTCAATCGCTGACTCGGCGATTTTCAGAGGTACCTTAGACATTCTTTAGGCCCTGCCACGAGCCGACCCCGACGGCGTTACCATGGAGCAAGGAAAATGGGCGCATTGCGTGCGCGGCAAGGGGAGTGTCTTGGCTTCGAATGACCTGCGGGAGTGGATTGATGTTCTCGAAAAATCCGGTGAAATCAAGCACATCAAGCACGAAGTAAGCCCTTTGCTTGAAGTGGCAGAGATTACCGATCGCGTATCGAAAGCCGGATATTCGGGGGGAGTTTCCGGTTACGCCGCCGGTGGGCCTGCGCTGCTCTTTGAAAATGTTCAAGGCTATCGCGGCGCCAAAATCCTGATGAATCAGTTTGGCAGCGAACGGCGTATGTGTCTTGCGCT
>DASSZI010000056.1:0-4370 GCA_035713565.1 Acidobacteriaceae bacterium
CGTAAACCGGATTGCGCCGCTCTCGACGGCTTCAATTGCCTTGTCCGCGAGAGGCTGAATCTTCACAAACCATTGCGTCGAAAGCCGCGGCTCGACAACTGTCTTGCAGCGGTCGCATTTGCCCACCGACATCGCGTGGTCTTTGACCGCGACGAGCAATCCTTGCGCCTCCAGATCCGCCAGAATCTTTTTGCGCGCTTCATAGCGATCCAGACCCGCATAAGCTCCGGCAGCCTCGTTCATGCGCGCCGTTTCGTCCATCACGACAATGGGCGTCAGCTTGTGCCGCTGGGCAATGGCAAAGTCGTTGGGATCATGTGCCGGCGTTACCTTGACCGCACCGGTGCCGAACTCTGGATCTGCCCACTCGTCGGGCAAAACGGGAATTTCGCGCCCAGTCAGCGGCAGCAGCAGCTTTTTGCCATGCAGGTGGGTGTAGCGGATGTCTGTTGGGTTCACCACGACCGCCACATCGCCCAGCATCGTCTCCGGCCGCGTAGTTGCAACGGCCAGAAATTCATCTTCCTGTCCGGCGACGGGATAGCGAATCTCGTATAGCTTGCCTTGCTGCTCCTCGTGCACGACTTCCAGATCGCTGATGGCGGTCTGGCAGCGTGGACACCAGTTCACGATGTACGCGCCGCGATAAATCAGGCCCTGCTCATGCAGGCGGACGAATGCTTCCTTGACAGCAACGGACAACCGCTCGTCCATGGTGAAGTATTCGCGCGACCAGTCCACGCTCGCGCCAAGGCGCTTCATCTGGTCGAGAATCGCGCCGCCGTATTCTTTCTTCCACTCCCATACTCTTGCGGTAAATGCCTCGCGTCCTAGTTGCTGACGGTTCGTGCCCTCATCGGCAAGCCTGCGCTCCACCATCATCTGTGTGGCAATTCCGGCGTGGTCGGTACCTGGAACCCATAGAGTCAGATCGCCGCGCATCCGGTGCCAGCGGGTCAAAATGTCCATCTCCGTCTGATTCAGCATGTGACCCATGTGCAGGCGTCCGGTCACATTCGGCGGGGGGAGCAGCATGACAAAAGGACTGGCAGCGGGCGATAGAGGTCCAGGAGTTTCAAATAGATGCTCTCGGACCCAGTACTCTGCCCATGTATCTTCAATGGCAGACGGATTGTAGGATTTGGGGAGTTCGCGCGGCATCGGTTTCAGGGGAGCGACCCGTATTGATAGGGCCAAGTCTGAAGATAGCACAGCCAGGACGCGAGCTTTGCCGACCCGCGGTTAGGTCTTGGATGTGCAAACGGCAAAGTAGAAGGGCGGCACGTTTGCGCCGCCTTTGTTCCGTCAGGTGGTTCAGTAGAGCTTATGCAGGCCCTTCTTCTTCTTGTGCTTGCTGGAAGATTCTTCCTTGCCGTGGAACTTCACCTTGGGGTTCTTCTTTTTGCGGCCGCCGCTGGCGTTGGAGTTCTGGTCCACCGTATTTGGCGCGGGGCCTGTCTGGGTCATGTCGTTGACCGGCATCGGCGCACTACCGGCCCGCTGTGCAGCGGGCAACGGGGTGGTGTTTTTAGGAGCGACCGTGGGCAGCCCCCCATTGTCATTCGTAGCAGAAGGCCAAACTGCGGGCGCTCCACCTGCGGTGCCTCCGGGAACAGTGCCGGGCTTGGGGGTTTCCTTGGAATCGGCGACCGACCCGACCGGCGGTTGTACGGCCTGGCTTGGAACGGGCTCGGTGGCGCTTCGTTGCGGCACGCCCTGGCCGGCGGTGTTGTTGTCCTTGTTGTGGATCACTCCGCCGTTCACGTTGTCGCCGGAGACGTCGTTCAACTGCAGGCCGGTGCCTGCGGCGGGAGCAGCCTGCTGATCGCCTGCATTCTGAGACGAGGGCGTTGCATTATTCTTAGCAGCTGCCAGCGCTAGCTCGTGCACATCGTTGGAGCTGCCTGGGAGCGCGGGCGCGGGTTTTCCGTCCGGCTTCTGGGCCCATGCAACATCGGCAATGGATTGTTTCACGACCGTCGGCGCAATGATCTGCGCGGAATCGGTCAGACTCGGCTCACCCACCCGCGAGGCCTGCACTACGGAAGGGCGCGCCGTTATCAGTATCACAGCCTTGTACTTCAAATTGACCGGAGCGCGGCTTTGCTCGATTGCTGAACTCTCCGCAACTGCTTGCTCCGTCGGCTGCGGGACCGGCTGCCCGATCGCCTCCAGTTTATCGCGCGCATCGTCCGCATGCAGGGCCATCGGGTACTCGAGAATCACGCGATCATAGGCATCGGCTGCGCGGCGTGTATAGAGCTTGAGCAGGCGGGCTTTGGCAGCGGGGTCAAGCTTCATGGTCTTGATGCTGCGGGCCTGCGCTTCGTATGCGTCACCGACGTCCAGCAGGGCGCTATCGATGTGGCTGTACAAAGGATAGGTATCGATCACAGTTTGCAGACGAGCGATAGCGCCTGCGTAATTCGCCCGCGTCTCATAGAAGTTGCCGATGGCGAACTCGTGGTCCCCAAGCACCTCCTGCACCTCGCGCAGGCGTTGCTTGGCCTGCGGAATCAGGCTGGAGTCCGGATACTGGAGAATCATCACGCGATATTCCTCCTGGGCGCGCGTGGCGTTCGTGGGGTCGCGATCCGGCTTCTCCATCTGCCGATAGTAAATATCGGCAACCTTCATCTGCGCTTCCGCAGCCTCAGGCTTGTCCGGGAAGAACGTAATAAAGTCCTTGTACTCCTCTTCCGCTTGTTGCAGGGCGGCAGTACCGCCTTCCTTATACCAGGTATCGCCAATGGCGAGCTTGGAGCGCATCGCGTATTCCGAATCTGGATACGTGTTCAATAGCGTCTGCAAGTCCAGCCGCGCAATGTCGAATTTGCCTCGCTTCAGCGCCTTCATTGCGCGATCGAACAGCTCTTTATCCGGCTGGTTGGAGGTGACGCTGGCCAGCGCATCGTCCTTCTGGGACAGCGGCTTGTCTTTCTTATGAAAAATTCCCGCGTGAGCCATTCCGCCCGTGAGCAAGGCAGCGGTACATAACGCGGAACAGTGGCGCAGCAAGCGATTTTGGTAACGGCTCATGATTGATTCCCCTTGGCAGACTTCTTCCATTTCCCTGCGGCCGCCGGAGGTCTGCGATTCTCCGTTGGCTTTGCGTTCTCAATCTTTTTCGGATTTCCCGCCGGCTCGCCAGCCGCATTACGCGCGGTTTGAAGCAGCTTGCGTGCATTCTCTTCCGGATGCCCGTCGCCGAAAACTGCGCTTCCCGCAACCAGCAACTCGGCCCCGGACTCCACTACTTGAGCGATGGTGTCCTCTGCAATGCCGCCATCCACTTCCACCCGGTAATGCAAGCCCATTGTCTGTCTCAATTCACATAGACGCCGGACCTTGTCCAACGTAAACGGAAGGAATTTCTGGCCGCCAAACCCGGGGTTCACGCTCATCACCAGAACGTGATGCACCATCGGGAGAACATGCACCAGCAGATCCACCGGGGTTGCAGGATTGAGGACAACGCCTGGCTGCATTCCATGCTGGGCAATCAGTTCCAGCGAACGATGCAAATGCCGGCATGCCTCGTAATGCACGCTCGCCCAGTTGGCCCCGGCATCCGCCAGCGCGGGAATGAACTGGTCCGGGTTCTCGATCATCAAATGACAGTCCAGAGGAAGTTTCGTTGCTTTGCGCAGCGAAGCTACTACGGGCGGGCCGATCGTGATGTTCGGAACAAAATGTCCGTCCATCACGTCCACGTGAATTACCGTTCCTCCGCCGCGTTCAGCGGCCTGGATTTGCTCCGCCAGCCGTGCAAAGTCGGCGGAAAGTATGGACGGTGCCAGCTCGATCACGATGAGTTCAGTCTATCAGCGGTGGGCGGGATCGGACAGTGGACAGGGCAGCTGTCCGTGAGTCTGGATCAGCACCCATCCTTCAGCGATCGCGCGCGCCTGCTCCCGGCAGGGCAATAGAAAAAAGACGGCGTGCGGCGCGAAAAAGTCGCTGGCTTCTGCCCCCGGAACCAGACCGACAACGGGATAGTGATGCATCAGATCCGGCGGCAGCCATGGTTGATTGCTCAGCGCCTGCGGCGGTGCGCCGTCGAGTACGATTGCGTCAAACTTTTCCTGATCCACTTCTCCCCTGATCCTGGCCACGAGAGGACGCCGAATCTGTGCATCATTGGGCCGCAGCGCGTCATGCAGCGCCGCAATATCAGGGTGCCAGCTCTTTCCGGCCCGGACCCCCTCATAGGGGCTGGCAGGCACAAAAACGTCGCCGGGGAAACCGCGAATCCAGGCGGTCAGGGCATCGTGAGAAGCGACGAGCGCGGGTTGTGGAACTACGTCATGTGGATAGTAAACCCAGCTGACGACCTGCAGACCAACTGCGGCCAGCAAAAGAATGCGAGC
>DASSZI010000057.1:0-7121 GCA_035713565.1 Acidobacteriaceae bacterium
CGATTGCTGCAGGCCAACGTTCCTGTGACGGTGCAGATGGATGTGGAGACGAAGTTCACCGGCGAACACGAACAGGGCTACGACACGATTGCGGAAATTCCTGGAACGGACCCGAAACTGAAAGACCAGCTTGTGATGGTGGGTGGCCACCTGGATAGCTGGATTGCCGGGACGGGCGCGACCGACAACGGGGCGGGGTCGGTGGTTGCGATGGAGGTAATGCGCATTCTGAATGTGCTGCACGTTCAGCCGCGACGGACAATAAGAATCGCGCTGTGGAGCGGCGAAGAAGAGGGTCTTTACGGCTCGCGGGGATATGTGAGCGCACACTTCGGCAGCTTCCCGCTTTCCTCCGCGCCGGACCAGATGAAGCTGCCGGAATGGCTGCGCAAACCGGCCGGCCCGCTGACTATCAAGCCGGAGCAGAAGCTGGTGTCCGGGTATTTCAATCTGGACAACGGTTCGGGCAAGGTACGCGGCATCTACCTGCAGGGCAATGCAGCCGTCGCGCCCATCTTTGCCGCATGGATGGCCCCACTGAAAGGCCTCGGCGTGACGACCGAGACGATGCGCAACACAGGCGGCACGGACCATTTGTCGTTTGACGCGGTGGGCATTCCGGGCTTCCAATTCATTCAGGACCCGCTGGACTACGAGACGCGCACGCATCATTCCAACATGGACGTATATGAGGAGCTGTCGCCGGGCGATTTGAAACAGGCCGCGGTGGTGGAGGCGATTTTCGTCTACAACACGGCGATGCGCGACCAGATGCTGCCGCGCAAGCCGCTGCCGACACCTAAACCTATGTACGACTTCAACGCGCCGAAGCCGCTGGCCGGAGTGTTTCCGGATGCGGTCGCACCAGCGAAAAACAAGTAAATCTAGGTACAATCGCCAAAGGCAGCGGGACAACCGTTCTTGCGGCGCGAGTTGCCGCGAAACGCCGTGACCGCCGCGGCAGAAGTAACTGGGGTACCGCATGGCAATCACGAGTGCAGACAGCCCGGTAGTCGTCACAACGGACGAACCGGTTTTAAATGCAAAAAGCGCTTTAGCGATGGTGATGGTCCTGTTTTTCTTGTGGGGTTTCATCACATGTCTCAACGACATCCTGATTCCTCACCTGAAAAGCGTGTTTTCCCTGAACTATGCGGAAGTCATGCTGGTGCAGACATTTTTCTTCTCCGCATATTTTGTTTTCGCACTGCCGTCCGGCAAAGTAATTGACTGGATCGGCTACAAACGCACCATGGTATCGGGACTGCTCATCATGGCTGTCGGAGCGCTCTGTTTTATTCCGGCCGCCAGCGCGCCTTCCTTTCCGCTATTTCTGATCGCGCTGGCGATTGTGGCCGCCGGCATGACGTTTCTCCAGGTCTCGGCCAACCCGTATGTAACGGTACTGGGGCCTGCAAAAACCGGCTCCAGCCGATTGAATCTGGCGGGCGCGTTCAATTCTTTTGGCACCACCATCGCTCCTTATATTGGCAGCCTGTTTATTCTCGGCACGGTGCCGTTGACGATGGAGCAACTGCATCGACTTTCCGGGCCTGCTTTGCATGCTTATCAGCTTGAGCAGGCGGGTGTGGTCAAGTTTCCCTATTTCATCATTGCGGTCATACTGACATCATTCGCGCTGGCCATGGGGCTGTTTAAGCTGCCGAAGATTCAGGCCTATGACTCCTCGGTTGCGCCTGAAGGCGCGCATGCGCCAAGTATCTGGCATCAGCACCATTTGCTGTACGCGGTGGGGGCCATTTTCCTCTATGTGGGCGCGGAAGTTTCGATCGGCAGCTTTCTGGTCAACTATCTAAGCCAGAGAGATATCGGCAATATGACGGAGAAGGCCGCCGCTGTCTATGTAACGTTTTACTGGGGGAGTGCCATGATAGGCCGGCTGGCGGGCGCGGGAATTACCCAGAAGTTGCGTGCCGGTCCGGTGCTTGGAGTTGCCGCGATCGTCGCCTGCGCTCTGGTAGTTACCTCCATGCTGAGCTTTGGCCACCTGGCGATGTGGAGCTTGATTCTGGTTGGCCTGTTCAACTCAATCATGTGGCCGAATATCTTCGCACTTGGCCTTGCGGAACTGGGACGCCTGACAAACAAGGGTTCCAGCTTGATGGTCGCCGCCGTCATAGGAGGCGCAATTTTGCCGCTGCTGCAGGGTGTGGTTGCGGACCGCATCGGAATTCATCATGCATTTTTTATTCCTGCGCTCTGCTATGTTTATCTGTGTTTCTTTGGATTTCAGGGCTCGAAGGTCAAGGTATCCCGGCGGGCTACGGTCTGATCCAGAACCGCGGTATTCCGGGAGCGGATCATGTCTGAACTTTACAGACGCAAAGTCCTGTTCTGGATTGAATGCCCTTCCGCGCTTTGGTTCTACTCCATCCGCCAGGGCGAGCGCCCGGGCCACTGACGCAATGCGTTGGTTGCCCACTCCGTGGATTTTCCGGCATGGCAGGAAGTGCATGGATTGGAAATTTTATATTTGTCCGTCATGTCCGGGGTGATGAACTTGAACGTATGGGCATGGACGAACTGGCCCGGGACACCTTCCGTTTCAATTTTAGGCATGTGGCAGGCCACACATTCGCTTCCGGGCGTACCGGGCTTGTGGTGTGTATGCTGTTCAATGGTCGCGTCGTGCGGGCCGTTTGGCGACATAGGGCCATGGCAGTCCATGCAGATCAGGTTTGCGGGTTTTCTCAACTCCGCATAGTTCGGCGTGCCGTGAACATCATGACAGCTCGCGCAGGTGATTCGGTGCCGGTACATTACGCTCTGCACAAAGTCATTGCCCTGCATGCGATTTTTGTGCGCTGTGCCTTCCGCGAAATAGTAGAAGGTCTGCTGCCCAAGCGTGTGATCCTGCAGCTTCCAGAAATCCTGTAGCTTTTTGCCCACCTGGTATCCGACAGGCCAGTCATAGTACTGGCCCTGGATTGGATTGGTCAGCGGCTGTCCTTGCGAATGGCACTGGATGCACGTATCGTTCGCCGCGATAGAATCCATGCTCGACTCATTCAGAATGTTGCCACGGGATGGATGCGCAATATGCTCGCTGCCGGGACCGTGGCAGCGTTCGCATCCCACATTCCACTCGGTCACAGTGTGCGTCTGAATGTTGTAGTTGACCGCATGACAGCCGTTGCATGTGGGGCCTGTTGGATGATCGGCGTCATGCGGCGGATAATAAGGTGCCCACCAGTCTTCGCCATCTTTTACCAGATAAGGCACCCATTTTCTATTGGCGATGTCCCATTTCGCCGGTAACGGGTAGTACTCATTGCCCAGCTTCGTAAAATAATTCTGTTTCCAGATGCTGCCGTAGACGAATGCAATCTGCTCCGGTTTGAAGTTTACAAACGAGGGCGCGTTGGAGAAATCGGCCAGAATCGCGTGAGGATGGGTACGCGGGTCGCGGACCACGTTCGCCATGGGAGTCTTCTTCCAGCGTGCATAGATGTCAGCGTGGCACTTCTCGCAGGACTCTGACCCTACATAGTGCGCCGACGCGATCGTGCTGGTCTGCTGGGCTTTTTGCTGGTTGGTCAATGGCCGTAAATTACGGATATACAGTGCCAGTTTCCAACTGTTGGCGTTCGGCTGCCGGTGCGGATGACCCCAGGCGGGCATTCCGGTAAGCTGAACGCCAGTTTCAATGATGTAGTGAATTTCACCATCCGTCAGCTTTTGCGTCGGCGCAAGGCGCAGATCCGGCACCCTTGGATACAGGTTCAACCCAAGTCGAGTCTTTCCGCCGCCATCGATGCCATGGCAGATGGCGCAGCGCGTCACGTAGAGTTCCCGGGCATCCTGCAGGTTTTCTGGCGTGGGCTCGAGGGGATTTTTATCATGGCGATTATGAAGGGGAATCGCGATGTCCCGCAACGTCCGAGCCACGGCCGTTTCCAGTGCAGAAGGCTGACTGCTCGCGCGAAAACCGCGCCGGATCAACACCACCCCGCCTATGGCACTCACGATGACCAGCGCCAGAAGAGACAGGACAAAGCTGTTTCGGCTATTCATGCTCACCACCTCCCTGCGCGCAATGCGTCTTCGAGTTTAATGTACGGAGTGGGTGCAAATTCAGACCTCCGTCGTGCCGCGAGTGAAAAGGCAGGGATGGCCGTTCTGGGCGCGCCGACAAGCGTACCGGGTGAGATACGCTTCAATTCGATCGCGAGCTTTAAAAACCGGCAGACGCAGTCGTCCTACAAATCGTGCGAGGCAGAGAATGCCAACCGGGAAATTGTTGAGAGCATTGCGCCCCGGGCCAACGGCCGATTGCGAGCTCGCATCGTTGATCCGGTGGAGGGCCAAGGCTTGGAGGTCCGGCGGTAAGTATATACTTAAAGTGTATACATTGTAGGGAGTTGCCTATGGAGAAAGCCCGCGTTTTTCAGTCTGGGAACAGTCAGGCCGTCCGCTTGCCGAAGCAATTCCGCGTCAGCAGTAAAGAATTGGAAATTTTTCGACGCGGGAATGAGATCGTGTTGCGTGAGAGCGCTCAGCCCATGGCGCAGGCATTCCACTTACTGGTGGGTCTGCCGGATGATTTTATGGCGGATGACCGGCAGGACAGCGTACCCCAAGGTCGCGAAGATCTGGAATGACGCCCAGATATGTGCTCGACACCAATATCTGCATCTATATTCGACGCCATCAGCCGCCGCAAGTACTCGCGCGCTTCCAACGGCTCAAACCCGGTGAAGCGGTCGTCTCCGTCATTACCGGCGGCGAACTGCTCTATGGGGCGGAGAAAAGCCAGCATCGCGCACGGGCCATGCAGCAATTGGAGGAACTGTTTACGTTCATTCCGGTGATGCCGCTGCCAACGGCCGCGGCGCACACCTACGGCTCAATGCGTAAGCAGTTGGAAACGCGTGGAGAAATGATCGGCAATAACGATCTTTGGATTGCCGCCCACGCAAAAGCGGCGGAACTGATCCTGGTGACGAACAATGAGCGGGAATTCAAGCGCGTGCCGGGATTGAAGGTTCAGAACTGGACTTTGTAGATCGTTGCGGAGAGGAGGAACGGGTAGGATCAAAGTTGCGAAAACAACGAAGCCCGTTTGGCGATGGAACATCCATTCCGGGGGAGATTCTGCGCGAAGTGTATATGAAGCCGCTCGGCCTCAGGGTTTATGCGCTGGCGAAAGAATTGAAGCTGACTCGTCCGCGCCTGAATGACATCGTGCTGGAGCGCCGGGCGATTACTGCCGATACCGCCGTTCGCCTCGCCCGATATTTTGGTATGACGGCGCAATTCTGGATGAACATGCGATCCTCCTACGAATTGCGCGAGGCAGAGAATGCCAACCGGGAGATAGTGGAGAGCATTTTGCCTCGTGGATGGGATGCGGGATGTGGGGATCCAAAACAACCACGTCTTAGGTGCGAGATGTGGGGCACCCGGCCCTAACAGATCAACTTTGGAATTTGGAAGAGACGTGAAGCTACTTGAGAAGCAACTGCTCTGCCTGTGGAGGAGGAATAACTTCTAGCACCTCCAAGACAGTGTATCTGGGGGGCAAAGACTCATTTTGGTCGTCGTACGCAACCTCTACTCGCACAATCGCGCGCAACGCGCCGCCTGGCCGCAATTCAGCTCCGTGCTCATGGAATTTCGCGAGCCACACACTATCTTGAATCTTTGCCTCGATTGGCTATGGATTGCCCGATGTTTTGTGCCAGTGAGGAGTTAGTGTAGCGCATTGACCTCTGAGATCAGATCGATGCAGGGTATGGCAACATGGGGAGCCGGGAGCGAAGCGACTGGCTCCCCATGTTGCCAAGCGGTCGAAGTCATCCATGCCTCAGGTGCTGGAGGTCTATATCCCAGCGAGGAGTGCGGTCTGACGGTGTTGTAGTGGACGCGCCAGCGTTCGGCCAACACACGCAGTTCTTTCATCGAGTAGAAGAGTTCGCCGTCGAGGAACTCGTCGCGCAACTTGGAGTTGAAGCTTTCACAGTAGCCGTTCTCCCACGGAGATCCGGGTTCGATGTACAGTGTCTTTGCGCCGGTATCCACAAGCCATTTGCGCAGGTCTTTTGCAACGAACTCGGGTCCATTGTCCGATCGAAGGTGCTCTGGCACTCCCTTCCACACCATGACATCGGCAAGAGCTCCGATCACCTTGGCACTCGACCAGCGACGTTCCGCACGGATCATTAGGCACTCGCGGGTGGACTCATCGATCAGGTTCAGGATGCGACACTGCGGCCATCGTGCGTTCGTGCACTGACGAAGTCGTAGCTCCACACGTGGCCTGCATGCGTTGGCCGCAACCGCACACACGATCCATCGTTGAGCCACAACCGGCCTCTTGGCTTCTGTTTCTTCGGTACCTTCAGCCCTTCACGACGCCAGATGCGTTCGACCCGGTCCTTGCCCACCTTCCAGCCGGCGCGCACCAGCAACGCCGTGATCCGGCGATACCCGTAACGTCCATACTGGCTGGCAAGAGCAACGATGGCCTGAGTCAGACGATCTTCATCTTCACGCTGTGTCGGCCGGTAGCGCTGCGTGCCTCTGGGCTGCCCCAACAGAAGGCACGCATGTCGCTCACTCACGCCATACTCACAGGCATGGCTCACCGCACTGCGCCGTCGCTCAGGGCTTAGAAGTTTCCCGAAGAGATGTCCTTCAAAACCAGGTTATCCAGACTCAGGTTCGCAACCAGCCGCTTCAGCTTCGCGTTCTCCTGCTCCAGTTCCTTCAGCCGCTTCGCCTGGTCGATCTGTAGGCCGCCATACTCCTTGCGCCAACGAAAATACGTCTGCTCCACGATCTCCGCTTCCTTGCACGCTTGCGTCGTCGTCTTCCCGTTCGCTATCGCCACTTCGATCTGGCGAAGCAGGTTCACCACCTGCTCTGGTTGATACCGCTTACCTCGTGCCATCTTGCTCTCCTCATTCCAGTGTGTCTCTTAATCACTGGCACAAATCAAGCCGGGCACTCCAGTGTATACGGTTCAGCTTTTGAGTACTATCGCAGCGGGAAATTCGATTCAAACCCGTATTACCAGTTTCTGGGTGCGGGACCCACGCCGAATCCGAGCTACAACAGGAACCAGTTCGGCGGCGATGCAGGCCTGCCGATCATCAAGG
>DASSZI010000058.1:0-10681 GCA_035713565.1 Acidobacteriaceae bacterium
CAAGTGCCGCAGCGGGAAACCAGCATGACGGCCTATGAAATGATGCTGTCGGAGTCTCAAGAACGCATGTTGCTGGTGGCCGAGAAAGGCCGTGAGCAGGAAGTAACGAAGGTCTTTGCAAAGTGGGGACTGGATGCCGTGACGGTCGGCACCGTGATTGCCGAACCGCGCCTGCGCATCCTTCATGGTGGACAATTGGTCGCCGATATCCCGAACACATCTTTGACCGACGATGCTCCGCGCTATCATCGGTCCATCGGGACCTGGAAAGCGCCCGTGCCGAGCGGGCCGACACGGGAGATTCTGCGGCAACTGAATGCCACGCGCGATCTTGCAGCAGATTTGAAATGGCTCCTGGCCTCAAGCAATATCTGCTCCAAGCACTGGGTATATGAGCAGTACGACAGCATGGTGCAGACCAACACGGTGCAGGGGCCGGGTGGCGAATCCGGCGTGATGCGCATCAAAGGAACGGAACGTGGCCTGGCCATGGCGCTCGATGGCAATAGCCGCTGGTGCTATCTGGATCCAAAACTCGGCGCGGCCCACGGCGTAGCCGAAGCTGCGCGCAAAGTGGCCTGCACGGGAGCGACCCCAGTCGCCGCTACAAACTGCCTGAACTTCGGCAACCCGGAAAAACCGGAGATCATGGCGCAGCTTTCGAGCGCGATCGACGGGATCGCGGAAGCCTGCACGGCGCTGGGAACTCCAATCACGGGCGGCAATGTTTCGCTCTACAATGAGACGCGCGGCGATGCCATCTATCCCACACCGGTGGTGGGCATTGTTGGAATACTGGAAGACGTGACGAAATCCGTGCCTCCCGGATTTCAAAAGATAGGCGACGCCATCCTGCTGCTGCGACCGAAGGACGTGGGTGCCGCGGGTCTCGATTCTGAGACCTGGGCCGCGTCGAACTCCACCCTGGAAGAATTCGGCTCCTCGGAATACGTGAAGGGACTTTTCGGCAAAATTTGGGGGAAGCCCCCCGCACTTTCCCTTGTTGCGGAAGCCGCTTTGCAAAAAACACTGGCGGAGCTTGCGGAAGCTCGCCTTCTTCATTCCGCGTCTGATATCTCTGACGGCGGACTCGCCGTCGCGCTGGCGGAGGCTGCCTTTGCGAACGGCATCGGCGTGAGCGCCGAACTTTCCGCTGCCTCGGGACGGCCAGGTACGGAAGTTCTCGCGCTGTTTAGCGAGCCTGCTTCGCATGTGCTGGTCACCTGCGCGGAGGCGGACCTGGAGAATGTTCTGCAACTTGCTTCGCAAGGCGTGCTGGAAGCCTTGCGGATTGGTACAACGATTGCCGCCGACTTCAAATTGAAGGTGAACGGGCGACAGGTCATCTGCGAGCTTGTAGAAGATTTAAAGCAGCCGTGGCTGCGTGGGCTTTCTGACGCACTCGAAGCAACTTTTTCCGGCGACTTGCAGCCACTTCAGCCATAATGGACGCATTCATGCCAGAAGACCCGCTCATGGACGACGCCATCCCATTCGACAAGCTGCGCGAGGAGTGCGGAGTTGTAGCCATTCACAACCATCCCGATGCGGCGAGGCAGGCGTACCTCGCGCTTTATGCATTGCAGCATCGCGGGCAGGAGTCTGCCGGAATTGCTACCGCCGACTACCGGAATCTGTGGAACATCAAGGGCATGGGCCTGGTGGCGGAGATCTTTACCGACGACGTACTGGACAAACTGCCCGGTCCGCTCGCCATTGGCCACACGCGTTATTCAACCACGGGCGACTCGGCGTTGCTGAACGCGCAGCCCATCCGCGTGGACTCCACCAAGGGCCTGATCGCGATTGCGCACAACGGAAACCTGGTCCATCTCGGGAATCTGCGCACGCGTCTGGAGCGCGAAGGGGCGATTTTCCAGACCACCAGCGATTCAGAAATCATCGTGCAGCTGATCGCGCACTCCAAAGCAACGACCCTGATCGACTCAATTGCCGATTCCTTGCGCCAGGTGGAGGGCGCGTTTTCCATCGTGATGATGACGCGCGATCGCATCTTTGCCGCGCGCGATCCGCGCGGATTTCGTCCGCTTTCCATGGGACGCATTCTCAATGCGGACGGAACCGAATCGGTGGTGTTTGCTTCAGAGACCTGCGCGTTCGATCTACTGCGAGCCACCTATGAGCGCGACGTGCTGCCGGGAGAGCTGATCATGGTTTCGCGCGAGGGTGTCACATCGCGCCAGTTCAGCAGCGGGGTTCCGCAGAGCAGTTGCGTATTTGAGCATGTATATTTTTCGCGACCGGACAGCAAAGTGTTTGGAAAATGGGTCCAGGAGAGTCGCGAGCAGATGGGCCGCCATCTGGCCCGGCAATCTCCGGTGGAGGCGGACCTGGTTGTTCCGGTGCCGGATTCCGGGGTGACGGCCGCGATTGGCTATGCGGCGGAAAGCGGCCTGCCGTTTCGCTTCGGCCTGATCCGCAACCATTACGTGGGCCGCACCTTTATTGAGCCGGAGCAGCGGGTGCGTGACTTCGGAGTCAAGCTGAAATTGAACCCCGTGCGCAATCTGCTGGAAGGTAAACGCGTCATCCTGATCGACGACTCCATCATTCGCGGTACGACGAGTAGAAAGATCGTGCGCATGGTACGCGGCGCCGGCGCGAAGGAAGTGCATCTGCGCATCAGTTGTCCGCCTACCACTTCGCCGTGTTTCTACGGCGTGGACACGCCGAGCAGGCGCGACCTGATCGGGGCCAATAAATCCATTGAGGAGATCTGCCAATTTATCGAGGCCGATTCGCTGGCCTATCTTTCGCTCGAAAACTTGCTGGAGGCGTGCGATGGTGCAGGCGGTGATCGCTATTGCACCGCCTGCTATACCGGCGTGTATCCCACGCAATGGGTGGACGTGGAAGAAATTCTGCCCGCAGGGGCTGCTCGGTAAGTCCTACGCGATGTTAGTGGACGGCGATGCGGCCTGATGCATGCGTCGAATACTCAGTACGGAGATATCATCTTGCTGACCAAATTTTTGCGCGGCGGTAGCCACTTCAGCCGCCGTGATCGGCTTTTGCAGCAGGTCGTGGATGCGTTCGAAGCCGAAGAGCTGCCCCTGCTCGTCTTGCGCTTCGGCCACGCCGTCGGAAAGCAAGAGGAGCCGGTCGCCGGTCGCGAGGTCGAAGTGCATGACGGAAAACTCCGCGCTCTCGATCATACCCAGCGGCAGCGCGCCTTTCATTGGCAGTTCCTTGTCGTTGAGGTAAGGCGGAAGGTGTCCGGCATTGGCCAGCGTGACCGCGCCATCGGCGGCGACGCGCAGCGCGAGACCCGTCGCATGGGCGTGGCCGCGGCCCATCAATCGCCGATTCAAGGACTGCAACATGTGTAACGGATCGAAGCTCGTTTCCGTCTGATTTCGAATCGCGCCGACGATCAGTGCGACCAGCATTCCCGCCTGCAGGCCATGCCCGGTCACGTCGCCCGTCACGATCAGCACGCTGCCATCGCTCGCGTGCGGGACGATCTGGAAGAAGTCGCCGCCGACTTCGCGGGCCGGGCGGTATTCGCTTTCGATTGCGAGACCGGGAACGTGCGGCAGGTCGGCGGGGATGAGCACCCGCTGCACTTCCTGCGCCTGCTTGATGTCCAATGCCGTTTCCCGCTGCCGCCGCAGTGAGAGAAGCAATCGCCGCAATAGCAGGGCGAATATGGCCGCAGCTAGAAACACGTCGGCAACATTAGCAAGAGTGACCAATGCGCCGAAGGGAAACCAGTCCGCGCGAATGTGCAGGATGTTAAGTTCATTCTGAAATTGTGCAATGCCGACCAGCAGCATGGCAGGGAGCGCCAGCCATCCCTCCCACCCTTGCTGACGGACGCCCTCGACGGCAATACCGACCAACAGCAGCAGGAAGAGCAGCCGTACTCCCAGGGAAACCGCGTGAAAGATCACGCCGACCGGGTGGGAAATTGCAGAAAAAAAGAAATCCTCGCCGAGCGCATTGGAAACCATGTACAGCAGGGTCAGCCCGGCGACCAGGTTCGGCAGCCTCGCCGGATGGCGCAGCCGGAACCAGACCCACCAGACCATGACCCAGCCGCCCAGCGTCAGAGGAATCAGGAACACGTCCTGCGCTACCTTGAACGTTATCCCGCTTTCCAACTGCGTCCAGACAGCAATGCACCCGGAACCTGCGTTGGCCGCCGTCAGCAGAAAGACCCCGGCCAGCCACAAGTAGACCGCATCGGAGCGGTCGAACAAGACCAGGCTGCAGGCCATCATTGCCAACAGGGAATACAGCGCAGCCTCAATCATCAAAGAGGAGTAGGCGCGGACCTGCCCCACCCAGGCGAGTTGATACTGCGCTGCGACAACCCCCGCCTCGCCCAGCAGCGGTGCAGTGTGGATGCCCCCGGCATCGCGATCGAACGTCAGGGTGTTGGGTTCCATCCAGAATCGGAAGGCCAGTACCTGCGTGGTCCCGTCGCCGTTCCTGCCAGCCGCTGCCCGCGGCAGCGGAAACATCGCGGGCCGCGAGTAATAGATGACGGGCGGTCCGTAGCCAGAAAACTTGCCGAAGCTGCCCAGCAATTTCCCATTGGCGAACACCTGATACCCGTCGTCCACGTCCGCCGGGCCGGCCAGCGCCAGCTTCTGTCCCGGCTGCGCGGTGGTCCGGACCCGGATGCGATACCAGGCCCAGCCCCAATAACCGGGATGGCCCTTCGCCGTCCAGCCCCGAACGTACCCCGAATATCCGGCGTTAGGGTCGAAGCTGCCCTCCTTGGGCGTCAGGTCGACCGTCTCCCAGTGAGAGTCGTCGAAGTTGGGGTTGGCCCACTGCGGGTTGTCGCCGATGTGGAATTTCCACGGGCCGTTGAGCGCGACGATGGACTGGCCCAGGGTGATGGTCGTGACCGGCTCGGGTCCCGCTGGCGCGGATGAGGTTTGCGCTGTGGCGCTGAGCGCAAGCAGAGGCAGCAGAAGGAGCGGTAAACAAATCTTCCTCCCACCCTTGCTGCGCAAGGATGGGGCACCCAGTTTCCCGCTTGGAAAGGATAGAGCGGTCCAGATTCGTCTCATAGGCAGGCAGATTACAAATACCAGCCATGCCGAAGTTTCGCAATGGTAAATAACGATCAATAAAGGGAAATATGCGTTATGCCGCAACCTCATGCGGCGGAGTCATTCTGAAGAGCAACGCAATGAAGAATCCAGAAAATCTCCGCCTCGGAAGCGCAGGCATCCTCCTCTGGATTCTTCACGGCTTTACTCTGAGCGAAGTCGAAGAGCTCAGAATGACTCATTGCAGGCTTCACCCGGAGTTTTAGTTCAAATCGAACAGCAGAATCTCGGCATTCTTTGTCGCCGCAATCGCGAGCTGCGCTTCGTCGCTGATGGCCACGCCGTCTCCGGCGTGAAGAGTGTGACCGTTCACCGCAAGTTCACCCGAAGCGACTTGCAGCCAGCCGTGCTTGCCAGCAAGTTTCTGCTGAAGACTGGTTCCGGCGGAAAGCTTTCCTGCGTAGAACTCGGCATCGCTGCGGATCAGAAACGATCCCTCGCGGCCATCGCGGGAGGCGATCAGGTGCAACCGGTTCGGCTGGGCCGTGATCGGAAATTTCTTCTGCTCATATTTCGGATCGAGGCCAGCTTTGTTGGGCAGCAGCCAGATCTGCAGCATGTGGGTCGTTTCGCCAGGCGAGGGGTTGGCCTCGCTGTGGCGAATGCCCGTGCCGGCGGACATGAACTGCACTTCGCCGTGCTTCAAAATACCGCCCGAGCCGAGCGAGTCCTTGTGTCCGAGTTCGCCGCTCAAGACGTAGGAAAGAATCTCCATGTCTTTATGGGGATGCGTTCCGAAGCCCATTCCGGGCGCGATGAAATCCTCATTGATCACGCGCAGGGCACGGAAACCCATGTATGCCGGATCGTAGTAGTTGGAGAAAGAGAACGTGTAATGGGTATCAAGCCAGCCGTGGTTGGCGTGCCCACGATCCTCGTTCAAACGAATATTTAGCACTGCTTTCCCTCCTGCTTGCAGAAATGCAGATATATAGATGGAGGCGGGAGAAAAAGGATGCAACGGAACAGCCTGGCTGCCGGAACGAGGGTAGCAGGGCATCAGCGCGGATGGCCCCTGCTGCAGGAGCAGAGGCCGCCGTGGATTCCGATTGAAGACACGCGAATCTTTCAGGCCTGGGTCGTTGTTACCGCAGACTTATGGGCTTCGCTCTCCTTGGCGCCTGACGCGGCGGGCTTGCGGATATCAATGCCGCCCTTGAAATAAGCGCCGTCTTCAATGCTGATGCGCTGAGCGATTACATCGCCGGTCAGAGATCCCTCATTCCGGATGTCGACCCGGTCCGTGGCGTTGATGTTGCCGTTCACCTTGCCGAGCACGACCACTTCGCGCGCGGCGATGTTGGCGGACACGTTCCCGTTCCGGCCCACAACACACCGGTTGCCAGGCAGGCTTACAGAGCCTTCTACGTGGCCGTCGATATAAAGCATTTCGCTGCCGGTGATTTCCCCTTTTATGGTGAGGGATTTGCCGATGGTGGCCTGTTCGCTGGTTGTGGATGTCGAGGGACTGGGACGCGGCGCGACCGGCTGCTCCGTGTTGTTCACGGCAGCTGGAGATTGCGGGCGTATCGGTTCCGAAGGGCTATTGGGGCTGGCGCCGGGCTGGTTCGGTTTCCACATCGTATTCTTAAATCCTTTCTATCGTTGCTTGCCTCCGTTGTGCGAGTGCGCAGAATGGCGAGCGGAACAAGATTCGCACCACGGAGCTTCGGTTTACATCGGAATTCTCGGCGGTGAAAAACCCCGCTCGAGCGGCACAGTCCTGACAATTACACAGATTCTAATGGCTGCAAAGCAAAATAGGGAATGATTCCACTGAAAATTGCATTTTGCTCCGGACGGGTAACATGGAAAGCAACATCGCCGGGCACGGATGCAGTGCGGGGACAGTGTTCTTTCCGCATTTCCACACCAAACAGGATCCAGCATGACGGATAACGAACTTCTTAGGCGGGTGGAGCGCTCCGCCGGGCAGCGAGCCGGCTACAAGCAACTGGTGCGGGAGCTTGGGCTGGGCGGCGGACGCGAGCGCAGGCTGCTGCTGGAGCAGTTGGATCACCTGACTGCCAGCGGCCAACTGACGAAAGTCGATCGTGATTTCTGGGCAATCCCCGCTGCCGTAAACAAGCGCAAAAACTGGGTCAGCGGCCGGCTGGATCTGCATCGCGACGGCTATGGCTTTGTGCGGCCCGAACCCAGAGACCCCCACCACGAAGAGGACATCTTTATCCCACCGGATAGCCTGGAGAGCGCCATGCAGGGTGACCTGGTCTTGGTGGAACTGCAGCCTGCTCGAGGCGATGGACGGCGTTCGGGCAGGGTTCTTCGCGTGCTCGAGCGGCGCAATCCGACCATCGTCGGCATCTTTCACTACGCGCGTGAGGGCCGCTCCGCATCGGGCCATCGCATGGGCGGCAACTTTGTCGCTCCACTAAATGCAAAACTGAACGAGGCGGTGCTGATTCCCTTTGGCTTTGAAATTCCGGAGCGGCAGGTCTCGACTGACCGGGTGCTCGGCGCAGAAGCGCAGCAGCCATCCGATCCCGAAAGTCTGGAGGGTCTGGTGGTCGATGTCGCCATCACCGACTGGCCCACGGCGACACGGCCCGCGCGCGGACGCGTTGTGGAAGTGCTGGGCGAGCGGGATGCTTTTGGCGTCGATGTCGAAATCCTGATCCGCAAGCACCATCTGCCGTACACGTTTCCCGATCGAGTTCTGGAGGAGGCGCGTGCGGTCGCAGTGCCGCCGGCTCAGTCCGGTACGGTGTCGTCCCGGCTCGATCCGGGTGCCGCGCCTCTTGAATTTGAGGCAGCGGCATTGCGGCGTCGGGACTTTCGCAGCCTTCCAATCGTAACCATCGATGGAGAAACGGCTCGTGACTTCGATGACGCCGTGCTGGTGCGTAAGACGCCAGACGGATACGAACTGCAGGTCCACATCGCGGATGTGGCCCATTATGTGCGGCCCGGTTCGGCGCTCGATCTGGAGGCGCGGCTGCGCGGCAATTCCGTGTACTTCCCAGACCGGGCAATCCCAATGCTGCCCATGGAGTTGTCCACCGACGTATGCAGCCTGCGCCCGGACCAGGATCGGCTGGTGCTGTCCTGCATCATGCAACTTGGGCCGGAAGGGGACGTGTTTGCGTCCGAAGTGTGCGAGGGGGTCATTCGCTCGGCGCGCCGCATGACCTATACGCAGGTTCACGCTATTTTGGAAGGCGATGAGGGAACGCGGGAGCAGTTTGCGTCCCTGGTGCCGGAATTTGAGCGGATGTACGCTTTGGCGCGGCTGATGAACGAAAGGCGCGAAGAGCGCGGATCGATCGATTTCGACCTGCCGGAGCCGGTCATCCAGTTTGACGAGAATGGACAGATGCGCGGCATCGTCAGGTCGGAGCGGAACTGGGCCAACCGGCTGATTGAGGAGTTCATGCTGGCCGCCAACGAGTGTGTTGCCAGTTGGATCGAGTCGCTTGATGTTCCCAGCCTATACCGGATTCATGAAAAGCCCGATACCAAGCGTGTTGCGAATTTTGAAGAAATCGCGGCCCACTTCGGGTACTCGCTGGGCATCGGGGCACTCCCCGTAAAGCGATTTGAAATGCGCGGAGATAAGCGTGACCGGATGCGTCACGGCGGCCGCGACAAGCGCATGACAGAAATCTCTGAGGATGTCGCGGTCACACCACAGATGTATCAAAAGCTGACGGAGCGCCTTGCCGGGAAACCCGAAGAGCGGATTCTGACGTACCTGATGCTGCGCTCGCTCAAGCAGGCGCGCTACAGCGAGCATAACGAAGGTCACTTTGCGCTGGCCACGCACAGTTACACGCACTTTACCTCGCCGATCCGTCGCTACTCCGATCTGGTCGTGCACCGGATTGCGAAACAGATGCTGGCGGCTGGCGTAAGCGGTCAGTACCTGGCGGCTGCCCGCAGGACGGAAGCTTCCAGCAAGCGCAGGAAAGCGCTGGGCGCATCCATTGCATCGCATTCCGCAGTGCCAGCGCGCGACAAACGGATCCCCCCGCCGGTGGAAGAACAGGAACTGGCCGCAATTGCGCAGGAGACGAGCCAGTGTGAACGGCGCGCCGCCGAGGCCGAACGCGAACTGATCGAATGGAAAAAGGTCCGCTTCATGCAGGACCGGATCGGCGAGGAGTTTTCCGCGATCATTCTGAATGTCACGAAATATGGCTTGTTTGTCGAACTGGATAATTTGTTTGTGGAAGGCCTGGTGCCTTTAGCTACCCTGCAGGGCGATCGCTATAGATATCACGAGTACACTCGCCAGGTCATGGGGGAAAGCAGGGGCCACCGCATCTCCGTCGGAGACGCAGTGCGCGTGATTCTGGATCGCATTGATACGGTGGAAAACAAGCTGCAATTCGCGTTAGTGGAAGAACTGCAGCCTGCCGCCAGGAGTTCTTCGGGCAAGCGCGGTGGCGCGCCGGTTTCTCCGTCCAAGGCAAGGCCCAGCCAGCATCCAAGCAAAAAGAAGCGCAATGTGAAGCTGAAAAAATACAAGCGGAGGAAATAGAATCCGCAAAGGTCCAAATCTTACTCTGGAGGGATATCGTGATGCGAGGTACCCGGTGTCTTCTTTTTTCGCTGCTCCTGTTCTGTTCCATACCAGCTCTGGCGCAGGTTGGCCTCTATGGCGAATTCAGCGCGGCCAAACTGAACGTACCCAACACGGGCTGGATCTACGGGCCCACGTTCGGCGGCTACTACGACAAAGGACATCTGCTGTTACTGAACCTGGGCGTCGACGCCAGAGTTGCGCTTCTCGGCAGCGGATTGACCGTGCTGGACAGCGGTTTGATCGGGCCGCGGCTTGCGATCGTCCCCCACGTTTTGCCATTGAAACCGTATGCGGAAGCGCTGATTGGCGCAGGCCATGCCGAATACGGCCAGGGATTTTCAACGACTCGCGCGACGAAATTCGAGTATCAGTTCCTCGGCGGCCTGGATTTTACGTTTTTCCCGCGCCTGGACTGGCGCGTGGTGGAATTCAGCTATGGCGGGGTGTCCGGACTGGGCAGCAGTCTGAATCCCGAGACGATCAGTACCGGGTTGGTCTTGCGCCTGCCTTAAAAGCGAACTTTCTGCTGAGAACCAACGAGCCGCCGCAATATGGGCATCCCATCAGGTTGAGCTGCCTGGTCGCAAGCGTATTCAACCGCAGGTTTTCTCCACCCAACAGAGCCCTTGCTCATCGTCAGGAGTCCTCCATGGTCCATCTGGAAGATGCACGCAGAATTATTGCAGCAGCGGAAAAGAAGGCAGAAGAAATCGGTCAGCCCATGAACATCGCGGTCGCGGATGCGGGCGGAAATCTTGTCGCCCATGTGCGCATGGATGATGCTTGGATCGGCAGCATTGACATTGCTATCAACAAGGCATTTACGGCGCGTGCGTTCGACACCTCCACCAAAGACCTGGCGGGCCTGAGCCAGTCCGGCGATCAGTTCTTCGGCATTCATGCTTCCAACCATGGCAGAATCATGATCTTTGCCGGTGGGGTTCCCTTGAAGCGCGACGGGAAAGTGGTGGGCGCGGTAGGTGTGAGCGGCGGTATGGGCGAGCAGGACCACGCCGTGGCGGAAGCCGGAGCGGCCGCGTATTAGCGG
>DASSZI010000059.1:0-11163 GCA_035713565.1 Acidobacteriaceae bacterium
GTACGGAAGAATGACATGCGCCCGGTCGGAGATAAACAACTGGCCAGCTACATCCACTCCAAGCGTCTTGAGTCGATCGATCTCCTGGAGGAAGGCCATGGGATCCAGGACGACTCCATTGCCGATGACCGCACGGCAGTCCGGGCGCAGCACACCGCAGGGGACCAACTGCAGGATGAATTTCTTTCCGCCAATGATGACCGTATGGCCGGCATTATGGCCGCCTGCATAGCGCGCCACCACGGAAAAACGACCGGAGAGAACATCGACAATTTTTCCTTTGCCTTCGTCGCCCCATTGGGCACCAAGCACTACTGCTGTTTTCGCTTGCATCTGGCTCATTTATTGATCTCATCCGTAGGCGGGGTGGGGAGTTTGTCGGGCCGGAACTTCAAGCCCCACAGATACGAATCCTATACTACCGGTTGGCTGCAGAAAAACGGAACGCCCGGTCAGAAATTTGGCTGCGACGTGACAGGAACCGGGAGAAGAACCGCTATGCCGGAGTTGCCCGAGGTGGAAACAATTGCTCGCGGTGTGGACAAGCGCGTGCGCGGACGCAGAATTGTTTCGGTCTGGACAAGTTCCAAGCCGGAGCCGTTCAAGTCTGCGCCGGAGGAAATGGTTGAGGCGCTCAAGGGCAGCGTCATCCAAAAAGTCCATCGGGTGGGAAAACATATCGTGATTGATTTAGCGCGGACAGCGGAAGCCGCGCAATGGCGCGGGCAGTGGCTGGTCCATCTGGGAATGACAGGGCGCTTGCTGGTCTCGCATTTTGATGTTGCCGTGCCGCTCCACACGCACGCAATCGCTCAATTGGACGATCAAAGAGAACTTCGATTTGTGGATCCCAGGCGATTCGGGCGGCTGCAGGTACTCGATCTTTCGCAGATGCCTCAGCCAAATAAGCCAAGTGGCGGAGAGTTGGCGCAGGCGAAGCGTTTTACAGGGAGCGGGCAGGAGCCGCTGACGATCTCCCGGGATGCTTTTCGCGAGTTGTTCCGCCTGCGGCGTACTCCCATCAAATCCGCTCTGCTGAACCAATCTTTGCTGCAGGGCGTCGGGAACATCTACGCCGATGAAAGCCTGTTTCGCGCTGGGATCCGCCCGCGCCGGTACGCGGCACGCCTGACAGCCAGGGAAATGGCAGATTTATGGGCGGCGTTGCAAGGTGTTTTGAGGGAAGCAATCGCGCTGGGTGGATCTTCCGTTTCGGATTATGTTGGCGCGGACGGCGCCAAAGGTTTTTTCCAGCTAGAACACAAGGTCTACATGCGAACCGGAAAGCCGTGCACCCGGTGCGGGACGCCGATCCGCCGGGTGGTCGTGGCTGGCCGGGGCACGCACTACTGTCCGGAGTGCCAGCGGTGAGCGGTCCGGCATGGAGTGGGCATCTGGGGCCCAAGCGTGGACTCTATGGCTTTCGGGATTCTCGTGGGGAAGCATCTACGTTTTCCTGAAATCTCCCAGGAGAGATCGGATGCAAGTGGAATCTTTTCAATCGATTACTTTTGGCACACGACGTGCTCTATAGGAAGACAAGCCAGTGCACCGCACTCCAAGCTCGAATGGGCTGGAAGAGAAAGTTCGGGCGATGTGGGCTGCTACTCACGAGTTCCCAGGCTGTAAACCGGGAACCAAGCAGCTCCAGGCCGGACAAATGAAGTGCCGTAAGCGGGTCTACCCGAAAAGCCGGGAGGCCAGTGACCCGTTCTTGTATGTAGCCGTCGCATCGTGCTGTTGTTCTCCGAAGTAACCTCCTCCGCATGCATGCTTCCAGAGCGCGAACTTTCGACCAAAGTCTGGTTCTCTCGTTGTGTTCCGCGATTTCTGGCCACTACCTGCTGGGATTGCCGTTCCTGGTACTCGGAATGCTGGGCTCGAATGCCGAACCTCTTTCGCACACTGCTGAGAATAGAGGCAGAGCTTTAGGGCCCTGCTGCGGGTGAAGCTTGCGCAAAGATTGATGGCTCGAAGGACTTGCCGAATTTGGTTCCTGGGAGTAGCATCAGTCTTGCTCCTCGTTTGGCTGATGCCGCCCAGAATTTTTGGGTCTCATGGCTCGCCGATCAATTGTTGAAGAACAGGAAACTGGAAGACGATCCGGATGCGTCTGCCGTGCACGCTTCAACGGCGTATCGCACCCGTTGACGGGAATGTCCACCACACTGCCGAAGAACGATCAAGGGCAGAATTTCACATACGTGGACTGATTAATTGGGCTTTTGATACTCAAACTTCATAAAGCATGCTTGAACCGTCTCCTTGATGCAAAAGCTCCAGGCTTTTGCATCCCCGCGCCTCGTTCCGTGAGTGCGCTCGATTTAAATTTCGATGGATGTAAGCACTAAGGAAGTGTCTGAATGACAATAGATTCTACGCCGCCGCAGGAGAACCCAGCCTCCGCTCCCCAAGCGAACTCAACAGCACCAAGACAGAAGCAGAGCTTTCGCAGGCGCCGCAAGCGGCGAGGTCCGGCAAATCCCGCTCAGGGAGCTGCTCCAAGCAGTGGACAAAATCAGGGGCATGCGAACGGCGGCTCAGGCGGCCACGCTCAGGCAGGCAACGGGATCGCGCGGAACGAAAATCAAGCCCGCAAACCCAAAAAGCGATTTTTTAAAAAAGGTTCTGGCCAGGGGCAGAACGCGGGCCAGAATACTGGACACAATCAGGGGCAGGGAAACGGACGCAACGGTCAGCAGCAGCGTCGCGGCAGCAAACAAAGGCGCGCTCCTAAAGTATTCGTTGGGCCTATGGATCATAGCTATCGAGCCGCCAACGGAAATTACGCCGACGCGCCTCCGTCAACTATCGAACTTCAGCGCGGCCAGTCCAATCCGCATTACGGCGTAAATGGCAACGGCAATGGAAATAGTCATGGGAACGGCAATGGCAATTACGCTGCCAATCAAGCCGGATCGCCGGTGGAATTGACGGGAAGTTTGAGTGCGGAAGCCGCTGCGGCCCAGTCCGCTGCGCCAGCCCGCATTTACTGTTTTATCGACGACCTGTTTTTCATCGCCAAAATTCAGGAAACAGCGCGCAAGCTCGGGATTAAGGTAAATTTCGTCAAGAACGACAAAGAGACAGTTGCGCAAATGCTGGCTCTTCCAGAGGCGGAACGTCCCACACTGATCGTTCTGGATTTGAATAACGTGAATGCAAAACCACTTACCCTGATTCCCAAGCTAAAACTCAAGCTGAAGCGCGCGACCTCCATTGTCGGATTTCTGTCTCATTTGCAAGGCGAGTTGAAAGCCAAGGCGATTGAGGCCGGTTGCGATGCGGTCATGCCTCGCTCAGCTTTTTCGCAGACGCTCCCGAACCTGCTGCGCCGTTATGGCGTGGAAGTGGAAGAAGATCTCACTCAGGTTGCGGGCGCCTAAACGGGCCAGCAGTCCTCGCCAAAACTACGCTTGGCTTAGCCAGGAGGCCAGTGCATCGCGCGACCTCCCATCAGATGCAGGTGTAGGTGCGACAGCGTCTGACCGCCATCCACACCCGTATTTACCACCACGCGAAAACCAGCGGCCAACTTCTTCTCTGCTGCTATCTTTGAAACCACGTACATCAGGTGCCCGAGCAGAGGCTCATGGCCGGCATCGACTGCCGCGAGCGATGGGATGTGTTCACGCGGCAACACGAGCAGGTGCACCGGAGAACGCGGATCAATGTCGGAAAAAACAACGCAGGCTTCATCCTGATACACAATGCTGGCGGGAACTTCTCCGCGGGCGATCTTGCAGAATAGACATTCCATACAAATCAGTTAAACATTATTTCGAGAAAAACCGCGGCTGTTTTCCCGGAATCCATGGATCATAGTGCAGTGCAAAGGTGGCGCGCTGGTCAATCGAGGGATGACTGTCCAGCCAGAACTCGACTCCACGATTGGGATGCGGAGCGGCCAGGTAGGCGCGACCGAGTGCGTTGAACGCTTGCTGCGCGGTCTGCTGCGGGTTTGGGACCAGTCCGTGAATCGCTTCCTGTCCGAAGATGTCTGCCTGATGTTCTTCCCAGCGACTGAAGAAATTCGCGATCGGGGAGGATAGGAAGCTGATGCAAGTGGCCACCAGAACCACTATCGCGAGTGTCGCCCAATCGTCCTCCGAGCGAATTCCCCAAAAGGGTCCCCAGCGCGCAACCAGCCAGCGAACACACAGCCAAGCCAGCCACAACAGCACGAACAGGAGCAAAGCGGTAAACGCAAGACCTTTGTAAATGTGATTAAGGACGTAATGGCCGATCTCATGGGCTGCAATGAAGAGAATCTGGTCCTGTGGCAGCTTTTGAATCGTGGTATCCCAAACCACGATGCGCTTCGACGCTCCCATTCCGGTGACGTACGCGTTGAATCCGGTGACTTTTTCGCTCGCCCGCATCAGAAACATCCGCGAGGGCGGAATGTCCAGACCCGCGTGGTGTGCAAGACGTTCCAGCCGGTTTGCCAGCTGCGGATCCGCGCTTTGAAGAGGAGAGAAATGATTGAACAAGGGGTCAATCCAAAGCGGAGAGATGAAAACTCCTAAGACAATGACCGGCAGTGTAGCGAACCAGAACCACAGCCACCATGTTTTCGGCGCTCGGCGGATGATCCAAAACAGCAGTAGCAGCAATGGCGTGAACACGGCGACGGAGAGCAGCAGTCCCTTTCCCTGGTCCGCAGCCCAACTGCGCCATGACTGCACGGACAGGCCGTAATGAAGCTCGACGTGCTGGCTATAGATGGCCAGAGGCAGCGAAATCAGGGAAAGAAAAAGAATGGCAGGCGGAAGAAATAGCAACCCCTGCACCCATCGGCGGGCGGTTCTGCGTTCGACCCAGTTGCGGAGATGCACCGGCCATCGCAATATCAGCACAAGCGACAGGACTGTGAGGGACCAGGCAGTTCCGCCGAACGCCAAAATGGTGCGCACTCTGGTGAGCGCGACGGCTTTTCGCAACAGGTCCGGCGGTAAGGTGTAAGCCGCGCCTGCTGGTGAAGGGCGGGCGTTTTGTTGGTGCTGTGATGCAGTGGATTGCGCGAAGCACTTCCTGGAATTGAAGGAGGACGCGAGACTCAGGAAGAATGCGACACCGAGCAGCAGAAACCATCTGCTGCTCGGGACTGGGATACGCACGGATAACATGGATTTATTGTTGCATCGCATGAAGCCGTGGAGATTGGCTAAGGCAGTTTTGCGGATTTCGCAAGATCGTCAAGCGCGAGATTCAGCTCGAGTACGTTCACCCGGGGTTCCCCGAGCACACCTAGTTGCCTAGGCTGGATGTGCTGGTGCACCAACTCGTTGACCTGCTGTACCGATAAGCCACGCGCGTGGGCAATTGCGAAGATCTGAAATTCCGCGGCTGCTACCGTGATGTCGGGGTCGAGACCGGACCCGGAGGTCGTGACCAGGTCGACCGGAATGTCGGCAGTAGCCTTGTTCGCTTTGCGCTCGTCTGCCGCGCTCTGCTGGACGCGGGCAAGCAGGGTCGCATTGGTCGGCCCCAGGTTGGAGCCAGAGGAGTTCGCCGCGTCATAGCCAGTACCGGCGGCCGAAGGACGGCTATGGAAGTAGGTGGGGCCATTGAAGGTTTGGCCAAGGAGTTTCGACCCGATGAGCACGCCGTTTTTAGTGATAAGTTCTCCATCGGCCTTTTTGGGCATGACCAGATGTGCGATCAAAGTAACTCCGAGAGGATAGCCAATGCCCAGCAGCAGCGTGGTGACAACGGTGTAAAGCAACGCAGTGATGATTTGTTTGCGCATAGATCCGTCCTTCAAACCAGGTGGATGGCCGTGATGACCATGTCGATCAATTTAATGCCTACAAACGGGACGATGATGCCGCCAAACCCATAGATGAACAGGTTGCGACGCAGCAAGACCTCCGCGCTCATCGGACGATATCGCACGCCGCGCAAGGCCAGCGGAATCAACGCAACGATGATCAGCGCGTTGAAAATCACGGCGGACAGAACCGCAGATTGCGGAGTTTGCAGATGCATGATGTTCAACGTACTCAGGACCGGGAACGTTGCCGCGAACATCGCCGGAATGATGGCGAAGTATTTGGCCACGTCATTCGCTATGGAAAACGTAGTTAACGCGCCGCGTGTCATCAGCAGCTGTTTGCCAATCTCCACAATCTCAATCAGTTTGGTAGGGTTGGAATCCAGGTCGACCATGTTGCCGGCTTCTTTCGCGGCTTGTGTGCCTGTATTCATGGCGACGCCGACATCGGCCTGTGCGAGCGCCGGTGCGTCATTGGTGCCATCGCCGGTCATTGCCACCAGTTTGCCCTCGCCCTGTTCGCGGCGAATCAGATCCATTTTGTCTTTCGGCTTGGCTTCGGCGAGGAAATCGTCTACTCCTGCTTCGCGCGCGATGGCTGCGGCCGTAAGAGGGTTATCGCCTGTAATCATGATGGTGCGAATACCCATGGCGCGCAATTGCGCAAAGCGTTCGCGTATGCCACCCTTCACGATATCTTTCAGGTGAATGACACCGAGAGCGCGATTATTTTCCGCGACGACCAATGGTGTGCCTCCACTGCGTGCAATGCTTTCCACGTCGGCCCGGACCTCATCCGCCATCATGCCGCCGGAAGCCTTCAGGTATTTTGCAATGGAGTCCGCCGCGCCTTTTCGGATCACCCGGCCATCCACATTGACGCCCGACATGCGTGTGGTCGCACTGAACGGAACAAATTCGGCGTGCAGATTGGTAAGGTCACGCCCGCGGAGGCCGTAGGTTTCTTTTGCCAGTACAACGATCGACCGGCCTTCGGGAGTTTCATCGGCGAGCGAGGAGAGCTGAGCTGCGTCCGCCAACTGATCTTTGCTGATGCCCGGGGCGGACAAGAAATCGGTCGCCTGGCGGTTCCCAAACGTGATGGTGCCGGTCTTGTCGAGCAGGAGGGTGTTTACGTCGCCTGCGGCCTCAACAGCGCGCCCCGACATGGCAAGCACGTTGTGCTGCACCAGTCGGTCCATGCCCGCGATGCCGATGGCGGAAAGCAGCCCGCCGATCGTTGTTGGAATCAGGCAGACCAGCAGCGAGACGAGCACGAAGACCGTCTGTGGCGAATGGGAGTAGATCGCAATCGGCTGCAGAGTGACAACAGCTAGAAGAAAAATGATGGTCAGGCCTGCAAGCAGAATATTGAGCGCAATCTCATTCGGGGTCTTCTGACGTTCCGCGCCTTCCACCAGGGCAATCATTTTGTCGATGAAAGTTTCTCCCGGATTGGAGGTGATGTGGATTTTGATCTGGTCGGAGAGGACGCGAGTACCGCCGGTGACCGCAGAACGATCGCCGCCTGCCTCCCGAATCACCGGAGCCGATTCGCCGGTAATGGCCGACTCATCCACAGACGCCACGCCCTCGATGATTTCGCCGTCTCCGGGAACCATTTCTCCCGCCGAAACGATAACGAGATCTCCCGACCGGAGCCGGGAGCTGGGCACCTGTTCGATGGCTCCGCCGGCAGCAATTCGATTGGCCATGGTTTCAGACTTTGCGCGCCGCAGCGCATCTGCCTGCGCTTTGCCGCGCCCCTCGGCCATGGCTTCCGCGAAGTTCGCGAACAGCACGGTGAACCACAGCCATAGCGTGATCTGTAGGTCGAAGCGGAAAGCCACGCCGTGCAGCCGAAAATCGCGCAACAGCAGAAACGTGGTGATGACGCTGCCGATTTCGACGACGAACATGACCGGATTTTTCATCATGTTTGCCGGATTAAGCTTTCGCAGGGAGTCTCCAAAAGCGCTCCGTGCGATTTGTGGATCCCAGATCGAGCGAGTATTAGATGCTTTTGCCATAGCGGTTTTCCGAAAAATGAGCCTCAGTTAAAAGGTCTTTCCTGCGTACATCAGCAGGTGTTCCAGGATTGGACCCAGGCTAAGCGCCGGGAAGAAGGTCAGTGCGCCGACGATGAGGATGACGCCTGTCAGCAGAGTCGTGAACAGAGGAGTGGTAACAGGGAAAGTTCCTGCCGAGGGCGGAGTGATTTTTTTCTGAGCGAGGTTGCCCGCGATTGCGAGCATCGGAATGATCATAAGAAAGCGGCCGCCCAGCATGGCCAGGCCGAGCGTCGTGTTGTAGTAGTTCGTGTTCGCGCTCAAGCCGGCAAACGCAGAGCCGTTGTTCGCCGTAGCGGAAGTGAAGGCGTAGAGTATCTCTGATAGTCCGTGAGGGCCCGCATTCGCCAGACTGCTTAATCCGAGATGCGGCAGCAACACAGTGACTCCGCTGAAGCACAGAATGAAGACGGGAAAGATGAGTACGTAAAGCATGGCCATCTTCACATCGAATGCTTCGATCTTCTTTCCCAGATACTCCGGCGTCCGTCCGACCATCAGTCCGGCAATAAAGACGGAGAGAATGACAAAAATCAGCATTCCGTAAAGGCCGGCGCCGACTCCACCGAAGACGACCTCGCCAAGCATCATGTTGACGAGAGGAACCATGCCACCGAGCGGAGTGAAGGAGTCGTGCATGGAATTCACTGCGCCGCAGCTTGCGTCCGTCGTGACGGCTGCGAATAACGCGGAGTTTGCGATTCCAAAGCGAACCTCTTTGCCTTCCATATTGCCGCCAGGCTGGGTTGCGGAGACGTGCTGGTCGACGCCATGCATCAGCGGATTACCTTTCGCTTCCGCCCAGTATGCAGTCGTCACACCCGCAGCAAATAGAACAGCCATGGCAGCAAAAACAGCCCAGCCGTGTCGCGGAGAACCTGTCATTTGCCCCAGCGTGACTGTCAGTCCTGCAGGGATGGCGAAGATGGCCAGCATTTCCAGCAGATTGGAAAGCGGCGTGGGGTTCTCGAACGGATGTGCGCTGTTGGTATTGAAAAATCCACCGCCGTTGGTGCCGAGCATCTTGATTGCTTCCTGCGAAGCGACCGGTCCTTGCGCAATGGTCTGCGTTGTGACTGTTTGTGTCACCGGTTTTCCACTGCTATCTGGCGCAGTAACTTGTTGCGACTGGATCAGGTGCGCGGTGTCGTAAGGACGCAGGTTCTGCACCACACCCTGGGAAATGAGCGCGAACGCCAGCACGATTGCTCCAGGCAGCAGGATCCAGAGAATGGAGCGCGTTACGTCGACCCAGAAATTCCCGATGGTCTTCTGTTCCTTGCGGCTAATGCCCCGGACAAACGCGATGGCAAGCGCAATTCCTACCGCTGCGGATGTGAAGTTGTGATAGGCGAGTCCGGCCATTTGCGTCAAATAGCTCATCGTCGTCTCCGGCACATAGGACTGCCAGTTGGTATTGGCAGTAAAGGAGGCGGCCGTATTGAACGCCAGAATCGCTGGAACACCGGGAAGATGCTGCGGATTCCACGGCAGCCAGGACTGTACCCGCTCAATCAGATAAAGGATCAGCATGGAAACGACGCTAAATAGAAGCATTGCAATCGCGTAAGCGCTCCAGTGCATCTCCTTCTCCGCATCAATACCCGTCAACCTGTACAGTGTCCGCTCAAGCGGGACCAGCACCGGGTCGAGAAAGGTTTTGCGACGCTCGAATACGCGCGTCATATAAATGCCGACGGGGTATGCGATTAACAGGACCAGCAGAAAGAACAAGCCGATCTGGAACCATCCATTAGCTGTCATAACTAAAACTTCTCCGGACGTAGCAGTGCGAACACCAGGTACCCTAACAGCGCCACCGAAACAAGCAACAATATCCACGTTTCAACATTCATTGTTGTTACCTCAACCGCTCACAAGCGAATGTGTATGCAACGGCGACCGCAAAGAACAAGATTGTCACTACAACCATCAGCGCATCCATCGTGGTCTCCCTTTTGGACCGGTCTATACCCGGACCGGCTAAAACATAAAACCAGCTTCCAGCACTCCACGTACCTGGCTGGAGTTCATGCCGTGTGCTCCGAGTCCCTGGCCAGCGGTAGAGTTCACGGCCTGGGTGGCGGAAAGATCGCCCCGCGCAAAAAAAGCCTTCTTCTGGTACGTGGGGGACAGAGTTATGGACCATGCCTGGCTGCCGGGTCCATAGAGCAGATTGACAGCGCGGTTATGGATGCTGCCCGTGCTGGATATGTACTCAGCGCGTCCAGCCATGGTCAGCCCGTGGGGAAGCGTGTAACTCCCCAGCACGGCCTCACCTTCGGTAGCTGTCGCACGTGCGACGCCAATTTTCATGTCGACAGGTACATAGGTGAATTGGAAATAGGGCTGGAGCAGCCACTTCTTAGCCGTATGGGTGTAGATCAGGTCGTAAATGTCGCTGTTGTTCTGAAAGAGTGGCGTGGCAACACTGGAGTATGCTGTGCGTCCCAGATTGCCGCCGCCAACAAACTCCAGAGCGTTGGCCGCGCTTGCGGTATAGGTGAGTGCTCCGGAGAGCCAGTTGTAACGATTGGAGTAGAAGCCGTCATTCCAGGATAGCGAAGCGCTGAGCTTGCCCTTTGCGTAATTGGCCTGTACGCCGCGATTTACATCGTTTTCCTGATTCCAGAGCAGACCGCGTTCAATGTTCAGGTTCTCAAACGTGAATGTGTCCTCCGCGCCGATAAGGGTGGGGAGCTTGCCGATGAGGAAGGAAAAATTGCCCTTAGGCGCCAATTTGAAATATGCCATCGGGAGCGCGCCGAAGTAATCGGAGACCGTGTTCCGCGTGGAAAGAAACGGCGTTCCTAAAGAAGGAAGGTTGTAAGCGCCCGCTTGCAGGTAAAACTGCATCAGCCCGGTGGCTTTCTGGATAAAGACCTGTCCATTGCTTACATCCGCGCGGGCGGCCTGATCGCTCGTGCTGGGATGACTCTGCCAATATCCAAAGCCACTCAGAATGCCAGTGACATCAAGTTGACCGAAAGGCCCTGCATCGAAAGTTCTGGGCAGAGCGGTGCTGAGCGGCCCTACCATAGCGGGCGAGGGAAGGGGCGCTGCGGGAGAGGCCGGAGCAGATGGCTGGGCCGTTGTCACACCAGCCTGTTTATCGCTCGCACTTCCGGAAGTCTGTCCACTGGATTGCGCCCGCATGGCCGCCGGGGCTGCAATTCCCAGCATCAGGACCGCCAGCAAAGGTTTTCCGTTCTTGTGGAGCATGTTTTTCGCACAACCAGTGGGGAAAACCCTCACGGATTGTTTGAGAATACGACTCGCCTTACGGGCGGCAACAAATCCACGATAGCAATAGCATAG
>DASSZI010000060.1:0-8862 GCA_035713565.1 Acidobacteriaceae bacterium
TAGACGTGGAAACCAGGGCCGAATGCTTTGAGCGCCGCTTCCAGCCGCTTTACGGCATATTCCTGTTCTCCGGAATCCAGACTTTCGTAATCCACGCCCCGAACCCGCAACACCATGCCGAGGTCGCCGGATTTTGTCAGAAACGTCGTCTCATTCCAGAAGCCATAGAGGTTGAGATGGTCATTGAGCGATGCCGCCTCTTTCCACGGTTTGATGGCTTTGTCGGTGCGGAACATCAGACCACCTCCACGCGCGGGATGCTCTGCTTGGCGGCGTCGTAGCGCAGTTTGTACTTTTCCGATTTGGCGAGAATGCGCAAAAAGGCCGGATCGCTGTTCGTCACCCAATGTCCAAAGGCATAGCCGCCAATGAAAACGGCAATACCCGCCAGGATCGAGTTGAAGAGGTTGAACGCGCAGAGCCCCAACGCAGACCAGATAAAAAAGCCCGCGCTCGACGCCCAGATAAGTGAGGGGCGGTATGCAGGCTCTTGAAGACCCGGTTTGTCCGTTTCGGTTGTGGCTTCCTGTCTGTCATAAGCCTCTCTTTGTGCTCGCTGCAATGGATGGTTGAGAGTGGACGGGCGAGATGTGCTTACACACCCCAAAGCCAACTCAGGACGTTCACAGCGAGAACGGCAATACCAGTTCCGGCGGCGATACCAGCGAGTGCCTTCTTCGCGCCCGGCTCGCCATGCGCAAACCCGTAACCGCCGATTACGATTGCAATCAGGCTGGCGACCCTGGCGACGGTTCCAGTGAAGAGCATTTCAAGGGCGGTGAAGCCGTTGTCGAAGGGCGAGCCGCCGACTTGCGCATAGGCAGCCAGCGGAAAAAGCAAAGCCCGAAGACAACCAAGGCCATCGGCTTCAGAGTCTTTATGAGTATGCGGACGGTACAGGGACGGGAAACGAGTCGAAATTTGCAGGACATCGGCACCTCCAACGGCTTGTCAGCCTGATATGCCGTGAGAGTAGGAGCCGATGTCGGGTCCGTCCAATACTTATTAACTATGGGGCCATCGCTGGTGCCTATGACCTGCGAAGGCGCGGAAACATTAGCTAAACATGCGAAGCTGGTTCAAGTCCGGTTCCACGACTCGTCCACTGGGTCGCTTCCGGCCCGGCATTTCTTCCATTTCGGCGCATATCTTGGCCAATCGATATGCGAGCAGCGGAAGGACGAGCCGCTGCTGGGCCGGATGACACATGAATGCTGCGGGAGGCGTTCCACAGAACAACGCAGTCCTCAATCAGGTGTACGCCGACGTGCTCGGGAAGCCGGTGCTCGTGCCCGACGGCGTACCCACAAGCCTGGGTTCGGGTATTATTGCGATGCTGGCGGCAGGCGCATTCCCTTCCGTGGAGGCGGCCCAGAAGGCCATCTGTCTGCCACACAAAACCTTTATGCCGCAAACAAGAGCCGTAGAAGTCTATCAGGAGCTGTATCATCTTTATCGCGACCTGTACTTTGCGCTGGGCCAGAAGGACGCACCCGCTCTGCCGCTAGGCCGGGTGCTGCCGCGCTTGAAAAGCATTGCGGAGAGGGCTGGACGGGTCGGAGATTACCTCCAAGGCGGTAACCCGGAGCAGCAACGCAGAAAAACCTATGGCGGAGAAGAAAAGAAAACCGCGCGCCCAAAAAGCACCCCGTATGGATATACGGACGGTGGCCACGCGGGCGAAAGTCTCTATTGCGACAGTTTCGCGCACGATAAATCATCATCCGACAGTGGACCCTTTGCTTGCCAAGCGCGTTTGGAAAGCGATCGAGGATCTGAATTATTTTCCGAACACACAGGCGCGCGCGTTGGTGTCCGGAAAGAGCCATACGCTGGGTCTGATCGTTTCGGAAATCACCAATCCTTTCTTCCCGGAACTGATCCAACGCTTTGAAGAATGCGCGGTGGCGCGTGGATATGAAATCCTGATCGCGTCTACCTATTACGACGCGAAGAAAATGGAATCCTGCGTACGGCGCATGATCGAGCGTAAAATCGACGGCGTTGCAGTGATGACATTCGGAATTGAAGAGCCGCTACTCGACCGGCTGGCAAACAAGGGCATTCCGCTGGTGTACGTCGATTCGAGATCACGAATCGCCCCTGCACGCACTCTGAATGTCGATTACCGGCATGGGATTCAGCAGGCCGTACAGCACCTGGCGGTGCTGGGGCACAGAAAAATCGCCTTTCTGAGTGGGCCCCTGCATCTGCATACGTCTAAGCTGCGTTCTGATGCGTTCGTCGATTCTCTGGACGAGATCGGGATTCAGCCAAGGCAGGAGTGGCTGGTTCAGGGCGATCACACGATGGAGGGCGGCCAGGAAGGGGCCAAGTGTCTGCTGCACCTGGAGGATGCTCCAACGGCTATCATGTGCTCCAATGACATGACTGCAATTGGAGTGATGCACGCGGCCTTGGGGGCCGGGCTGCGAATTCCGGCCGATCTCTCGGTAATCGGGTTCGACGATATTCACATTGCACAGTTCATGTTCCCGCCACTTACGACAATTCGAATGTCCTGCAAATATCTTGCCGAAGGCGCAGTCGCCGCCCTCTGCTCCGGGATAGATCGGAGTCGTCACCCCGAGACAGTGACATACAACGGGGACGATCTGACCATCCCGACGGAGCTGATCGTACGGCGCACCACAGGAATTCCCAGAAATACGCTACAGGATTTGAAGCCACGGACGCTGGATGACCCAAGGTGGCCTTGACCCAGCGAATTGACTCCATGCGGACGACTTGCAGATGAAGTTGGTGGCGTGCTCGAGGGTAAGACTCTCTACTGAATTTGCTGTCGTATTCAATGAGCGTTTTGCCTGGACGCTTCGATTGAGGTCTACATCAGGCGTGCGGAGGTCACTGGCTGCTTGCCATAGACAAGAAGTCTTGAACGGATCGAAAACGCGGCGCTACCTTTTGGCAGATGACGGCAACATCTCTTGCCGTCGGGTGTGCAAATGATCCCACAAATGATTTCCAAATGCTGCCCGCAAAAGGCCGGCGCGGGCAAATCTGAGGCCGCGCCTACATCTCTCCGGTTGAAAACTAATTAGCGGGATTCGGAGGCCGAATTCCGGTCCAGATAAAGGGTGGCATCCGGGTGAGTACGAAGGAGCGTTGCGGGACATCAGGTCGAGACAGGTTCCTGTGCGCTCGCCTGAGGATGTGAGCTTTCCGTAATCCAGGTACGGAAACAATCAGCTTGGGAACGCCGAACAGCGTCGGAATGGTCAATGTGATGGCATGTTCCGGCACTTCCATCAGGCTGTCGAACCACCCTTCGGATGCTTGCTGTTGTCTGCAAACGGCATCAAGCCGCACAACCTTCATCTCCACTGGATCGTGAAAAATCGGCCACCGGAGGATCGTTGAATGCCAAATGTCCGTTTTCGCCGATTCCGAGAAGACACAACTGGGGGTCGGCGCTGCGAAGCGCCTCGCTGTAATCGCGGCATACCGCTTCGGGATCGGGCGAGCTTCTGTCTATTTCGTGGAACTCCTGCATCTTCGCCTTTCCCGTCAATTTTTCTCTCATGTAGCGACGGAAGGAAACCGGATGTTTTTCGGACATTCCAACGTACTCGTCCATGTGAAACGCGCGGATTTTCGACCATGCAGAGCTGGAATTGAGGTGAGCGCTCGCAATGTTTCGATCTGCACGCACCGGTGGCGGAAATCACTCCAATGGTCTCTCGCTTTCGAGCGAGCTCCAGCAATGTGTCCGCACTGGCCCGCGCCGCCGCCGCGCCCGCAGCTTCGCGCGTTGGATGCACCTCGATCTTTACCTTCTTCACTTGAAAACGACGGATCGCACCGTCTTGTTTAGCCATTTCTACTCTCCGATTCATCTTTCCTGTGTGATATTGGCTGGGTATTATGCCCTCGCGACGCGAAGCGCTCTCTGGATTACGGAACTCGATTGTCCGCAGTGCTGGAAGCGGCAATCTCCTCTTTTTGCCACTCCAGGATTTGCCACATCGTTCTGCTGAAGATGAGCTGCTGCGCAGCTTGGGGGACTGGACAGGCATCGAGCATCTTGTAGTATCTTGCCAGTTCGCGATCGAACTCCCCGATATTTCCGTTAAAAAAGTCCGAGCCGAAGACCAGTTTCGCGAATGCGCTGCTGTGCGTATCGGGCGTATGGGGAGACTCACCACGCCGGACCCCCAGAAGATGGACCCAAAGAACGAATAATCGTCCTGTTTTTTGATGAGAGAAGATCCAGACAGATCGAAATAGAGATTGGGATCCCAGCGAGACACTTCAGCCGATGCGGCGTAATCAGGATTTCCCAGATGCGGCCCAATAATGATTAGAAAGCACCGTTAGAGCCTGTTTACGATCTATGGTCCTGTTGCGGCGAGGGTATCCGCGCAGCCATAGGCGTCCGCATCTCCGGTAGGGTAATCGAGGAGGATGGAGCCAAGAAGACCGTATCCAAGCGATGTGAGCCGAGAGCAGATCGAGCAGATCCGTCCAATACTGGAGGGCGTTCGCAAGCGCACCAAACCGCGCACCGTGGATTTTCATGAAGTCTTCAAGGCGGTCTTATATCCGCTCAAAAGCGGCTGCCAGTGGCGCATGCTGCCCGAAGGGTTCCCCAACGGGGTCACAGTGTATTGGTATTTTGCCAAGTGGAGCGCGCCCGATGCGGACGGTGTGAGCGCCCCTGGAGCGGGGCTAAAAAAATCCGTTGGCGAGGCCCGCATCAAACTGGGGCACAACGCCACGACCAGTTTCTTGATCGTTGCCCCGAACGACGACGCTGTGCGGTCAGCCATGCGTGTCGAAGGCATGGCATGAGCGAGCGGGAAGCGTGCGGGGTGGTGAAGCAGCCACGCGACACGTAGCGCTGCCGAATGCGCAGCGGGACGACGAAGATCGACTGACCCAGGCCATTGTCGAGTTGGCCAGCCAATATGGCCGCTACGGGAATCGCCAAATTACGGCGTTGCTCAAGCGAGCAGCCTGGCGAGTTGGCAAGGACCGGGTCGAGCGCATATGGCGTCGCGAAGGGCTGAAGATTCTCAGGAAGCAAAAAGCAAGAGGGCGGTTGTGGCTCAACGACGGCTCGTGCGTGTGGCTGCGGCCACAGCACCAGAACCATGTCTGGAGCTATGACTTTGTCAGCGCACGTACCCATGATGGCTGGACGGTGCGGCTGCTGAACCTGATCGACGAACACACGCGAGAGTGCCTGATGATTCGTGCTGAACGGCGATGGAGCAGTGCGACGGTGATTGAAGCGCTGGGCCGACGTCATGGTGCTCAAGGGCGTTCCGGAACATCTTCGATCGGACAATGGCCCGGAGTTCGTGGCCAAAGAACTGCGGAAATGGCTGGCGCATACGGAAACCAGGGCGCTGTATATCGAACCGGATAGCCCATGGGAGAACGGCTACTGCGAGAGCTTCAACAGCAAATTACGGGATGAGTTTTTGAACGGAGAAATCTTTTATTCGATCGAAGAGCTGCGCGTGCTGGCCGAACCTTGGCGCGTTCACTACAACCCGGTCAGGCCACACTCGTCACTGGGCTATAGGCCGCCCGCGCGCGCAGCAAGGCTGACTTCGAATAAAACCTGGTGTGGGGAAGTGGAAAGCATAATGCGCTTTCCACTTCCCCACACCCCCGACTGCGGCTACCTGAACTCAGAGATAGCTGCGCTACACTAACTATCTCTCTGGTACAAAACATCGGCCACGCCAGTGTTCTGGCGGCGGTCCAAGAGCGAACATCGAAGGATTCACCTGGCGTTGCAACCGCCATACTTTTGCCAGTAGACTCGTAATGGCCGGAGTAGACCTGCGCACCGTGGCAGAGCTGCTCGGGCACAGAACGCTCCAGATGATCATGCGCTACTCCCATCTCGCGCCGGAACACCAAGCCTCCGCTGTGGAGTGCCTAGTGAAAACCGGAAAGAGAGCGGACACCAGCGGTTCAAAGCCATCGAAGAGCGATCGCAGCCACTCGCTAAATACAAGTAGAATAGCGAGTTATAGCACGGAGAGGTGGCAGAGCCCGGTTGAATGCACCTGACTCGAAATCAGACATACCTTTACGGGTATCGGGGGTTCGAATCCCCCCCTCTCCGCCAGACATTGATTCTATTGACGTTAGCCCCCCTTGGTGTCTCTTATGGTGTCTATAACTGGACGTGCACCTGGCGTCTGGGAGGTAGGAAACCATGCCCAAGCGCAATCCCGGATACGGGGCCCAGGCCGCGTCAACATCCTCAAGAAGGTAAAAGTGCGGGCCGCCTGGAATTTTTATCCTGCGGTCATTGAATCCAACGGCAAATTGAAGGACAAGGTACGGGTGAAGGGTGCGATCGAAGTGCATCCTGAAGGCCAATACTTTATCGAGTGGTGGGAAGGCCCTTCCCGGCGCCGCGAACAAATTCTCGAGCATAGCGAAGTGCTGGAACATGCACGCGAAAATCGCTTGCATTGGAAGCGATACGAGCCGGCATATCTGTGGTCGATGGGGAACTGGAAGGCCCTGACCGGATGACCGTCAAAGCCGCCGTTGCTGCATACCTGGAGAACATCAAGCCCCCAACGCGAACCGAAGACATACGTCGCATACAAATATTGTCTGGAACTTTTCGCTGAAAACTGCAAGAAACGCTTCGTATCCGATGTGAAGCGCGAGGATCTGCTGTCATTGATCCGTCATCTTTATTCCGTGGGCAATTCGACGCGCACAGCGAACAATCGTGCTGTAATCGTTGCCCAACTGCTGAAAGCTAACGGGGTAGTCAATCTCCTCCAGAAGCGCGATTGGCCAGAGTACATGGACCCAATTCGAAGCGCCTATGAACCTGAGGAACTTACGACTCTCTTCAATGCGTGCAAGGGGCAGGAGCGGCTGATTTACATGACCTTCCTGATGAGCGGTTTTCGAGACAAAGAATTGCGCTTTCTGACATGGCGGGATGTTGATTTCCGAAATCATGCTCTCCGGGTCACAGCAAAACCGCAGTATGAGTTCAAGCCCAAGAACAAAGAAGAACGCGAAGTCCCGGTGCCCGAATCGCTGCTCCACCTTCTGAAGGCGCATAAAGAACGTCAGCATGGCCATCCCAACGGTCTTGTATTTCCAACATCCAGCGGAGCGCCAGACAAGAAACACGACAACAAGCTTAAAAAACTTGCGTATCGGGCTGGTCTGAACTGCGGAACCTGCGAATCGAAGCACGGGAACAATGGGTTGGCAGAAAAGAGTCGAATTATTCGGCCCGTAATGCCAGCATGGGATCGATCCGCGACGCGCGTAGAGCCGGTACGATGCAGGCCACGGTGGAAGTGAGCAGGAGGCAGCCGATCATGACGGCGAAGACCGTCGGATCGAGCGGGCTGGTCCCGTACAGGATGGAGCGAATCAGCGCGCCTGCTGCCACGCCCCCGGCTATCCCAATCAGCAATCCGATAAGAACGGGTCGCAGCCCATCGAGCAGAATCAGCCGCAATACCTGGGATCGTTGCGCGCCGAGCGCGATGCGAATGCCAATCTCCTTGACCCGCTGCGCGACGAGATACGAGAGCACTCCGTAAAGGCCGATGGCTGCAAGCAGCAAAGAGAGCGTGGCGAATGCCAGCACGACTGTGGCGCTGAAGCTCTGGCTGGCGGTGGACCTGCCGACGATCTGCGGCAGCGTGAGCACATCGCAAACAGGCAGCGAAGGATCGAGCGCGGCAAACTGCTTCTGTATCGGAACCGCCGCATCCAGCGGATCGCCCGCCGTGCGAACAACCAGGCTGGCTTTGCTCGTCACCCCAGGAATGGCCGAGAATAGCGGGAAATACATCGTGGCCTTGATGGGCTGGGCGACGTTGTAAAGCGTGTCGCCGACCACGCCGATGATCTGGTAGCTCTCCGGTTTGCCGTTTAAGGCGATGTTGATGTCCTGACCGATTGGATCGGCATTGGAAAAGAATTGATCGGCAAACTTCTTGCTGACGACGGTGTAGTGGTCACGCTGGAGGCGCTCCTGGTTCGTGAAAAAACGCCCGCGCAGGAGCGGGATTTGCATGGCGGTGAAGTACCGCGGGTCTGCCGTGCGAATCAGCGCATCATTCTGTAATTGGAAGCTGGTGGAAGGACGCAAGGGAATTCTGAAGACATTCTCGCCTCCCCAACCGCCTCCCGGCGCGGTGGAAACCAGGCCCGCAGCGTGTACTCCGGGCAAGCGGCGCACGCGTTCCAGCAGTGACTGGTGGAAAGCAAGGACTTTTTCCCGCGTGTCCTATTGCTTTTGCGGCAGGTCATATTTCATCGTAAGCACATGATCGGTCGCACATCCCAGACTGGCGGTGCGCAGGTGCAGAAAGCTTTTGAACAGAAGGCCGGATGCGATCAGCAGAACTACCGTCAACGCAATTTCCGCAGTCAGCAGCGCTTTACGCAGCATCGCGTGAGACGCGCTGCCGCCAACGGATCGGGAGGAATCCTGCAAAGCTGCATAGACGCCTTTTCCTGTAGAAGAGATAGCAGGCAACAGGCCGGCGAGCAGAGTGGTAAACAGGGCGAGACCGAGCCAGAAGGCAAGCACCGTCGCGTCTACATGAATTGCATCCGCGCGGGGAAGGTCCTGCCAATGGCCTGCGAGCCATGCCGTCGCCAGGAATGAGAGCAGCAAGCCGAGTGCTGCGCCGACCAGACAGATCAGCAGGCTTTCGGTCATCTGCTCCAGGATGAGCGCTCTGCGGCTCCCACCGAGCGCACCCCGCACGGCCACCTCTTTGCGCCGGGCAGCGCCGCGCGCGACCAGCAGGTTGGAGACATTCAGACAAGCGATGAGCAGCATGCATCCGACAGCACAAAGCAGCACGACCAGCGGCGTCTTCACAT
>DASSZI010000061.1:0-14422 GCA_035713565.1 Acidobacteriaceae bacterium
GAGTCCGCCGAACAGGCTTCCGAGGGTCCCGCGCAGATGAGCCTTGCGATCAGCGGTCCGCTTACCAACTTCGCCGCCGCCATGATCTTGCTGGGGTTTATCCGCGGCGTTTCGCCGTCGGTCTCTCTGCTTGCCAAGCCCTGGGTCAGCGCGGACCATCTGCTGCGCAGCGCTTTCTGGTTGAATATTTTTCTGGCGGTCGTCAACATGCTGCCCGCCTACCCGCTCGATGCGGGCAAGCTGCTCCGGGGAAATTTTTCCCGCACTCGCGGTGCACTGCAGGGAACGCGAGCGGCCTCCGGCGTCGGGCAGGTGATCGCGCTTGCCCTGTTCGTTGCAGGCGTTCTGTTGCAGAGCCCGTGGCTCCTGCTGGCCGGGTTCTTCATTTTCGTCGGCGCTCAGCTTGAAGATCAGGGCATGATTTTTCAATCTGTCGTGGACACCGTCCGTATGCGCGACATCATGCTGACGGATTTCTCTCTGCTTTCCTCCTCTGACACGCTGGAGGACGCGGTCCACAAATCCATACACACTCTCCAGGACGATTTTCCTGTTGTCCGCAGCGGCCTGCTGGTGGGTGTGGTTTCCCGCCAGCGCATTGTGGAAAGTCTCCAGCTAGACGGCAATACCTATGTCCAGTCCGTCATGACCCGTGCCTTTCACGTGGCGCAGCCGGACGACTCTCTCGGGGTGACCTTTCGGCGCATCACCGGCGGACGAGGCCTCTCCCTCGTCCCCGTTCTTGACGGTGAAAGAATCGTTGGCATCGTCACGCTGCAGAACCTGATGCACAACATGGGCCTGCTCGCCGAGAGCCGCCGGCTCCAGCAGCAGGCATCCTCCTGAGCTTCAGTACATGAAGAGCTCCGAGACGCAGTCGCTCCCTTCCGGCCTCTACATCGTCGCCACTCCCATCGGCAATCTGGAGGACATCACGCTGCGCGCACTGCGCGTTTTGCGCAGCGTGGATCGCGTGGCGTGCGAGGACACCCGCCAGACGCAGAAGCTGTTATCGCACTTCGACATCCACGTTCCCACGGTAAGCTGCCATGCTCATAATGAAGAGCCGCGCAGCCAGGAACTGGTCGCCGAGCTGCAGGCGGGAGCGAAGATCGCGCTGGTCTCGGACGCCGGAATGCCGGGCATTTCCGACCCCGGCTCGCATCTGGTGGCGCAGACCGTGGCGGCGGGAATCCCTGTGGTTCCAATTCCGGGCGCGTCCGCTGCGGTCTCCGCTTTGTCAGCCTCCGGGCTGGATACCTCCGCGTTTCTCTTTTTAGGCTTTCCGCCGTCCAGAAGCGGCGAACGGCGAACGTTCTTCGAGACTGTTCGGACCGAAAGTCCGACGCTCATCTTCTATGAAGCGCCGCACCGGATTCTTGAGAGCTTACGCGATGCCATGGAAGTGTTCGGTGCCAGCCGCCGTGCCGTTATCGGTCGCGAAATTACCAAGCTGCATGAAGAATTTGTACGGGGGACGCTGCAGGAAGTGGAGCAGGTCTTCGCCAGCCGAGAAGTCCAGCGTGGCGAGATGACGCTTCTCATCGCCGGGGCTCGGTCGGCTGAATCCGCCGCTGGCGATGCCGCGCCGCCCGGAGCAACTCTGCGTCAGCGAATCGCGGCACTCGCGGCTGATGGGTTGGATGAGCAGTCCGCGCTCAAACGCATTGCAAAAGAGCGGGGAGTGTCAAAAAGCGAAGTGTACCGCGACTGGCAGCGCGAGCAGGCCAGACGGAGATAAAGTTCTTTCCCCTCGGATCCGGATGACCGTTCAGTGGCCGTCCGTTGCCGGTTCCGTCTCCGGCTCGCGGCCTTTTACCCGGTCGTACAGGTACGCGTCGCTGACCGTCCCCAGTGCCTGATTGTAGTAATCGGGCGTCCCGGCTGCTTCGCTCAGTTCCTCGGAAAAGAGATGCAGCGCCCGAAGGCGATCGGCTGTCGCAGGCAGTTGGAATCGCGGAGTGGTCAAAAATTTCTGGTACCCGCGATCCACCAGGGTGGCAATTTCGCCTCCTACCAGGCAGCCAGGGCCTGCAATGTACCGGACGCCGCCGTCGCCCAGGCGGGACAGCACGGCCCCACAGCCATGTTTTCTTACCTGGATCTGATTTGCGACCCCAGGCGGCTGCTCGACATCAAATGCATGAGCACGCAAATACGTGAGGGCGCTATCAAAAGTTTTTGTATCGGGTTTTTGCCGGGAGCGCATCGTGTCTCAACATCCGTCTCTGGCGATGCCCGGGAAGTGCGCCGGTTTGCGGCGGCAACCCTGCAACGCTACACTTTAAGTATAGCGTGGTGCCTGCTTTCTTCATGAGCAAGCGTTGCGCGTCTGGACAGGCCCGTAAATGACGTTGACATATCGCGAACCCGTGCAAGCGGCCAGCGGCCTGGAGGCACTCCCTCCGCGCTCTGGTCTGGGAGTGGAATTGCTGGATCGCGTTGGAAATACGCCACTCGTCCGCCTGCCGAAAATCACCGCGCACCTGCCTGGCGTACAGATTTTTGGAAAGGCGGAATGGGTGAACCCGGGCGGTTCCGTGAAGGATCGAGCTGCCAAGGCTATCGTTCTGGACGCCATGGAGCGCGGCCTGCTCGGCCCTCCCGCGAACCGGACCCTGCTCGATGCAACCAGCGGCAATACCGGAATTGCCTATGCCATGCTTGGCGCCGCGATGCAGTTTCCCGTCACGTTGATCATGCCTTCCAATGTCTCGCCGGAACGGAAGCGGATTCTAGGCGCTTACGGTGCCAGCATCCTATGGACAGATCCCGCCGACGGTACCGATGGCGCCATCCGCAAGGCGCGGAAGTTGGCGGCCGATGATCCCGGGCGCTACTACTACGCCGACCAGTATTCCAATGACAACAATTGGCGTGCGCATTACCGCACCACGGCGAATGAAATCTGGCAGCAGACAGACGGGAGCATCACGCATTTCGTAGCCGGTTTGGGCACCAGCGGAACCTTTGTAGGCACCACGCGCCGTTTGAAGGAACTGAATTCCGGTATTCAATGTATTTCCCTGGAGCCCGACTCGCCTTTCAACGGGCTGGAAGGCTTGAAGCACATGGAAACGGCAATCGTGCCACGGATCTACGACGCGCAGCTTGCCGATCGCAAAATCGAGATGCCTACGGAAACCGCGTATGCCATGGCGCGCCGCCTGCCTCGCGAAGAGGGCCTGCTGGTTGGGGTCTCGGCCGCCGCAGCCGTGGCGGGGGCATTGCGTATTGCAGAAGAATGCGCCGCAAATCAGCAGGCCGCCACCATCGTGACTATCCTGTGCGATGGCGCAGACAAATATCTAAGCGAACGATTCTGGGAGGAACAGTTTTGACCAGTATTCCCGCCGCGTTACGTATGGAGCAGGCGCAGTATGACGCAATCCGCAAGCACGGGGAAGAAACCTACCCGTACGAATGCTGCGGCGTTTTGCTTGGCCACAGTGAACCCGACGCCAACCTCGTGGTGGATGCGGTACGCGCCGGCAACGTGCGGACGGACTCCGCGCACAACCGCTATCAGATTGCTCCCCAGGAGCTAGTGCGCATTCAACGGGAAGCACGACAGCAGGGCCTAGATATCGTGGGCTTTTATCACTCGCATCCTGACCATCCGGCGCAGTGGTCCCGCACCGATCTGGCAGAGGCGCATTGGCTCGGCTGCTCGTATGTGATCACGAGCGTTCTGGGGCCGCAGAGCACGGGGCGATGTCGGGCGGCCGAGACGAATGCTTTTCTGTTGGCTGGCTCCAGCGAAGAGGACAAGCGACTGGAGAAGCAAGCCATCGAAGTGCAGTCCGCTGAACCGGTGGCGGTTTCGTAAGTACCGCCTTTGTCACGCCAAAGAATCTTTCTTGAGGGTTTCACTATGCAGATTCATATTCCCACACCTCTCCGCGCATACGCGGGCAAGCAGTCCATTGTTCAGGTCTCCGGCAGCACCGTGGCGCAGGCGCTCACAGCGCTGACCGAGCGGTATCCAGAGTTGCGCCGGCACCTCTACAGCGATCAGGGCAAGCTGCGCGCTTTTGTGAACGTCTATCTGAACGACGAAGACATCCGCTACCTGGATCAAAAAGAGAATGCTCCGGTCAAGGACTCCGACTCGCTCTCCATCATTCCTTCCATCGCCGGAGGCTCGTCAGTGGCGGAAGCTCCGGCCGCCGCGCTCACACCGGAAGAAATGGGCCGCTACTCGCGCCACCTGATTCTGCCGGAGGTCGGCGAGGCAGGCCAGCTCAAACTGAAAGCTGCCCGCGTGCTATGCGTCGGTGCAGGTGGCCTCGGCGCGCCGTTGACCATGTATCTTGCAGCTGCGGGCGTGGGCACGCTCGGGATCGTCGATTTCGACGTGGTGGAGGCAAGTAACCTGCATCGCCAAGTCATCCACGGCACGACGGATGTGGGTCGCGCGAAGCTGGACTCTGCGGAAGACTCTCTGCGTGCCATCAATCCCAATGTAAAAATCGTGAAATTCCCTACTCGCCTGAGCAGCGAAAACGCGCTAGGCATCTTCAAGGATTTCGACGTAGTTGCCGACGGCACGGATAACTTCCCCACCCGATATCTGGTGAATGATGCATGCGTGTTGTCCGGGATTCCGAACGTCTATGCCTCAATTTTCCGGTTTGAGGGGCAGGCCAGCGTGTTTGCGACCGAAGCCGGTCCATGCTACCGCTGCCTGTATCCCGAGCCGCCGCCGCCCGGTCTCGTGCCGTCCTGCGCGGAAGGTGGCGTGCTCGGCATCCTGCCCGGTCTCCTCGGTATCATTCAGGCGACAGAGGTCATCAAGCTGATCCTGGGTCAAGGTGAACCGCTGGTGGGCCGCCTGCTTCTGGTAGACACTCTTGCCATGCGTTTTCGCGAGCTTAAGTTGCGGAAAAATCTCGGATGCCCTGCCTGCGGAACTCAGCCTACGGTCACCAGGCTCATCGATTATGACCAGTTCTGCGGCCTTCCCCCGAAGTCTGCGGAGTCTGCGCCTGTGGTCAACGGCATTGCCCAGATGCAGCCGGCGGAACTCAAACGCCGCCTGGATGCAGGCGAGGACCTTTATGTGCTCGATGTTCGCGAGCCCTATGAATTCGCCATTGCGCAAATCGGGGGACACCTGCTTCCGCTCAACGATCTGCCGCAGCGCACTGCCGAACTGGACTCGTCACGGGAAATCGTTGTCCATTGCAAATCCGGCGGCCGCAGCCAGCGCGCAGCGGAGTTTCTGGCGCAGAATGGGTTCAAGCGGATTCACAATCTGGCGGGCGGAATTACCGCGTGGTCAGAGAAGGTGGATCCCTCCGTGCCGAAGTATTGAACGTCATAGGGGCCATGGTGGGCTCGGCTCAAGCCCCACGCCCAGCTCGGCTGTTGCCACAATCAGCCAAAGCAGGAGCAGGAAACTGGGGAGGATCGTGAACAGATGGAACTCCCAGCGCCAGATGTGGAAAATGCGTTCAACAAACCAGAAATAGGCGATCACCCCCAGAACTATGCTGCGCGCACGTCCGGGCGCAGCCTGGAGTGCGGCTCCCAGACAGAAGATTAACGCCAGAAAATCGTAAATCTGGTGCTTGAAGCAGGCCAGACTGGCTGCCATCAGGCATGCCAGAAGGATTCTGCCGTCCAGTTGCGCAGCGTGGCTGGCGAAATAGCCCGCGATCCCGCACGCCAGTGCCACACCCAACAAATACGGCAACAGTGCCGCCCAAACCGCCGCATGCGGCAGGTGCTCCAGCAGTTTCTCCGTCACAGCCATGATGTTTGCAATGCCTTGCGAAACGTTGTTGCCATGCAGGGCCGTACGGAATGGCTCGAAGAGAAGCTTGCCCGCCGGCGTGGGCAGCCACGCATCCACCAGAAGAAAACCCGCTAGCGGCGGCAGAAGAGACCAGGCCAGCAGCTTGCCCCGCTTTCGCAGCAGCAAGAACAGCGCGAGCACGGGCGGGATGCTGTATTTTTCATAAGCGACGCCAAGCAGCAACCCACGTCCGCTCTCACTGGAGACGAGCGCCCACAGGGCAAGGCACATCAGCGCCAGCGCATCGTTCTGGCCATTCTGGACGGTGACGCGAAAGGGGGTGCTGGTCAGCACCAGCAGCACCAGGAGGCGGCTCTGGCGCTTGTCCAGCTCATAGAGTTGCGTGACACAACGGACCAGGACGGCAACAAACAACAGGTTGTAGCTCGCCCAGATCAACTTGGCTTCGCTGAATGGCAGCAGGCCAAACGGCAGCAGAAAGACGTAAAGTTCGTGGAGAAAGTTGGGAACCTGGTTCAGCAGAATCTCATGGTGCACATCCCCGGACAAATAGACCGCCCATGGATCGCGATGCTGCAACAACAGGCGCGCATCACTCCATTGGAAATCCAGCCCGTACAAAATAGTTTTGCGAATGGCGGCTGCGATCGACACCAGCGAAGCCATTGTGCCGAGAACGAGGGCCGTGTTTGAGGTGAGCAGGCCAAGCAGCCGATCAGGTGCGCGTCCAGGAGTTGTCGTTTGCTGCTGCGCGTTCGCAGGCATGGCCCCTCGTGCGAAAAGGCTATCAGAGTCATGACCTCGGGACCCACCTATCTGCGCGAAGGCGTGCGGCGAGTGGGTCCGTCCGGCTAAAGCTGAATGTTCACCAGGTCCTGGGGCATTTCAGAAGGCATTCCGGGGGACGTCTCCGAAGTCTGGGGGGCGCGCCAGTGGTCAATATATGACACCTGGTGGACGCAGGAGATGGTGCAGTTCGGGGCGCAGGTCTTCTGCGTCAGGAATTCCCGCTCCACGTCCGCCGTCGTGTACTTCGCCAGCGGAACACCCGGCCAGCCACGTTGCTGGGAGCAATAGTGAACCAGTCCGTTCTCGCAGATGTAGAGGTAGCGCGCTCCGGCGCGGCAGCGCCAATCATTCGGCTGGCCGTTTGCAATGGCTTCCTGGAAATGATTAAAACGGGAATAGTGCCGCTTCGTCAGCCCTTTCACTTCGTAGTAAATGCGGCGCTCTTCGTCGCGCAGCGGTTTCAATTGACCATCGCCATCGTGAATGATGCCAATGGTCGAAGTAAAGCCCAGCTCCAGAGCGCGCCGCGCAATTGTCAGAGCGTCCTGCGGATACTTGATGCCGCCACCCACGACGGAGTTGATGTTCACGTGGAAATCCGCATGCGCCGCAAGCATCTGCAGCTTCTTGTCCAGCACCTTCAGGCTTTTCTTTGAAACTTCATCCGGCTGCACATTGTCGATTGAGATCTGCATGTGGTCCAGGCCGGCGCGGTTCAGCCGCTGAATGCGATCCGGCATCAGCAGATACCCGTTCGTGATCATGCCTGCGATGCGCCCGTGGTGGCGGATCCGGGCAATGATCTGGTCAAGCTCGGGATGCAGCAGCGGCTCCCCGCCGGAAATCGTGATTACGCTTGTGCCGAGCCGCGCCAAGTCATCAACGCGCCGCAACATTTCGTCCACGGGAACCGGGTCGGAGACGTCATCGAATTCATTGCAATACGTGCAGGAGAGATTGCATCGCCGCATAGGAACGATGTGCGCCATGTAGGGGTGCCGGGTGGACGCAACCGCGTGCGCGATGGAGGCCAGTTCACGTGCACGGCGTGTGGCAGCCTTGGCGCGGCGCGCCATCGGTGAGGAGCTCGCAGGGGCACCGGACAACTTCGGAGTGGAGGAGGCAGTCATCTTCTCTTTTATTCAATCACAGCCGCGCGTCCCCCGCAGCCCGCCACTCGATCGCAAGCTGAGCCCGAGCGGAAGGTGAGCCTCACGATTTGCTCGCGGCCAGCGTCAACAGTACTACCTGGGTTTGCCGATTGCGCAGAATCTGCAGCTTGACCGCGTCGTGGCGGTTCCCTCGCAGGGCATGGATCCACTTGCTGCGAGACGTCATCGGAGTATCGTTCGCCTTGGAAATCACATCTCCTGCCTGCACACCGGCCCGCTCACCTGGGCTTTTCGGATCAATGTTTTTCACCAGCAGACCGGTCGTATCCTTCAGGCCGAAGAATTTGGCGAGCTGCGGCGTCAGGACGTCCACCGTAATGCCTGTATAGGGTGCCGTGTAGGGGATGTAGCTCATCAGCCCGCCGTTGGAACCCAGAGTTTTTCCGATCTCCGCGGGCACCGCCCCCAGAATGCCTGGCGAAGGGCTGGACTGGCTGGACTGCGGGTCCGAATGGCCCGCGTTCGGTGCAACGGACACCATCGAGTTCTTCGCGCCGGCGCGGGACGACGGATCCGGTCTGGCCCCCTCGTCCGCCGCAACGACGGCCTGCATGCGCGGATCGGGAACGATGTAGTGCTGCGCCCATGCCCGTTGCTCGACCGTCTTGCGGTCGGCAAGCACGACCTTGATTTGCAGCGGCCTGCCTTCTCGGAGAACCTGAAGGGTGACGGTCTGGCCGGGCGACATTTTGTGCAGAGCTTCACGGACTTCCTCGGCGTGCTCCGTCTTTTTGCCATTCATCTGCACGATCACGTCATTGCTGCGCAATCCGGCAGTGCCCGCAGGTGCGTCATGGTCCACTGCGGCGATTGCGACACCTTGCCGGGCCGGAACTTGCAATGCGGCTCTCTGCTGGCTGTTCAAATTCTCGAACACCACGCCGAGGTATCCATCGCCGTTCTGGTGAAACGAATCCATGGCCCCGGGAGTGGAAACCGCAGCTCCGCACTCCATTGCAAAAGGGATCGCCAGAACCAGAAGGCAAATCGCGTGCAGTTGGAGTGTTCGCAGCCTCATGACAATCACCAAGGAAATGCTTTCCGGGCGTTTGGCCGCCCCGCCCTGCGCCTGCCGTCCCCTAAGCTCCAGTTTAGCCGGGGCATCACATCTTCACGAAGTCGTTTCATCCAGCGCAGAAAAGAATTTCGGGAAAGCGTGGCGTTGGCCTTCGGACCTGTGTATTCTGGGCCAACATTGCGTCGCTGCCCGCATCGCGCCACAGCTATCCCGGGACTTGCGGCACGGCACGGACGTCCGCGAAACATTACTCGGTTTCTGGAATCGAATGCAGCACTTTAAGCGAAGCTTCGCGCATTGCCGGATTCACGTCACGGCTGGAGACCGTCTGCAGGACGATGCGCACACTGCTGTCGGCATTCACCGGCTCCAACATCTGCAGCGCACGGTTGCGTATCGGTTGGCTGGGGTCATGCATCAGGGACTCAAGAATCGCGTCTCGCACGCGGGAATCCTGAGCCACGTACGGCTGCAAACCTTCCAAAGCCTTGAGCCGCACGCTGGGATCACGATCATATCGCAGCGCCACCATAAGAGCAGTGCGGACAGGACCACCCTGGCAATATTGGCCGGCCTTGCATTGTTCGGCCAGCAGTCCCACAGAGTCACTCCGAAGGTTAGGATTCGCTGTGTTCTGCGCCGCCAGCAGCAGCAGCTTTTGAACCTCCGGGTCATCCATGGATCCCTCGACTGTGCTCGGTACCACCTGATTGAAATGCACTTCCACCATGTGCGTCTCAGGATGCCGCACAATTTGACTGATATTTGCAACAGAAGGAGCCGACACAGCGGTCCAGTTGGAAGAAAGAGAGGAGTGGATCCCTGTCGGCTGCACAGAGGAACTGCGATTCCAATAGTGACCTGCAGTGGCACCCAGGCCTAGTCCGAGCGCGGCAAGCGCCACTGCCATTCCCGGCGCAGCCCGCAGCTGCGCGAAGAATCCCATTACGCCAGTCTCCAGCCGCATGCGGAGAGTCGGCGCAGGCATCTGATCCAGCGCGTCATCCAACCGGATTCGGCTTTGCGCCAGCAGACTTGCCGAAGGCTCAACAACAGGAGCGAGCGCCAGGGCCTGACGAAGCGCCTCATAGACCTGCAATTCATTGCGGCATGGCTCACAGCCAGCGACGTGAAGCTCCAGATCGTGGCAGCCCTCGTCCGGAAGCTCCCCGTAAACATATTGCACAATCGATCGCTGTGCGACGTCACATTTCATGGCCTGCTCCTCAAGGTGAATCGTTTCTCCCGCTTACCGCAGTTCCGCCAGCTGCGTTCGCAGCTTGCGCGTGGCACGGAACAGCGTATTTTTCGCTGTTTCTTCCGTGGTGTTCAACATTTCCCCTATGGTCCGCAGCCGCAGGCCATGGTAGTGCTTCAACTCAAAAACCGTCCGTTCGCGCGGAGTGAGCGTTTCCAGGGCCGCCTGGATCTGCGCTCCAAGCATCTTGCGTTCCAGTTCACGCGCGGGATTCGCCATCGCCCGTTCGTCGGAAACGTTTGTCATCGTGTCGTGCTCTTCGCCTGCGGCATCCACCATAATGGCGGAATCCTCGCGCCGCGTTTTGCGACGCCTCAGATGATCCAGACACAGGTTGGTTACGATGCGATAAATCCAGGTGTAGAACGAGCACTCGAAACGAAAGCTGCCGATGTGGCGATAGGCTTTCAAAAACGCTTCCTGATGGATGTCCTGAGCATCCTGTTCTGAGCCGGTCAGATGCAGAGCCAGCCGCAGGACGGCCTGGTCATATTGGCGAACCAGCGCATCGAAAGCTTCGCGCGAACCTTTCTGCGCCTCACGAATGAGTTCCGCATCCTGCACCCGTGCTGTGCTATCCGCGTACATTCTCGTCTTCGATTGTATGCGTGGGGGCGCAGACGAGCTGTGGGGCATAGAAAGGGTTTCAAGCGGTAAAATTGCAAACCGTCGCGATTCCATGATTCTCTCCAATATTTCGACGAAAAAAATAGCCGAACGTGAGCCGGGACGGGTCCGGCAGTATTCTCCCGCTCTATCTAGCTAACGCCCGCACGTCGCACCGGAAGGCCCGAAATCCGCTACACTGACCCAAATGGCTCAGCAATTTAGCTCTTCCGGTGGCAATGTGCAATCCTCCATGTTTTCCCGTGAATCCGGCGCAGGCTCCCACGGGCCCGCCTGGGTGACCGCCTACACGGATGGTGGGTCCCGCGGCAATCCTGGTCCTTCGGGGTATGGGGTTGTCATCCAGAGCGCCGACGGCAGGGTTCTGGCCGAACTGAGCGAGTTTCTCGGCATGCGGACCAATAATGTCGCGGAATATTCCGGGCTGTTGGCTGCACTTGAATTTGCTCTGGAACATGCACATCCTCGGCTTCGCGTGGTTTCCGATTCCGAGTTGATGGTCAAGCAGATGCGAGGCCAGTACCGCGTACAAAGTCCGGATCTCAAACCTCTCTACGAAGAAGCGAAGCGCCGGGCGGCCCGGCTCGATGCATTCCAGATTGAGCACGTCCTGCGCGGCAAAAATAAGAAAGCCGACGAACTCGCCAACATTGCCATGGACCGCGGCATGCGGCGGAAACCGGAGACGAAGAACGCATCCCCGTCCGACGCCCGGCAGGCCGCACCGGCTGCGCCGCCCGTGCGTCCGCTGCGGGGCATCGTCAAGGAAGGGAGAATTTCACTGCTGGAGGGCTCCATTCCGGAGGGAACCATTGTCGTGGTGATGCCGGAAAAAGCGCTCGGCCAACGTCTTACCAGTCAATCAGACAAGAGCTAGCGCCCGGCCAGTTCCTGCACGGGCCCTGGTTCCTGCACGTGTTCTGGGGGTTCCTGCACATCCCTGTGGCTCCGCCCAGCTCACCGGGGCGATCCCGAGCGAAGATCGACAGTCGAGGGTGTTTTTTTTGAAAACGAGTTTGACCATCCCCACCCCATATCCCGCACTGGTGCTCGCTTCGGCCTCTCCACGACGAAGCGAACTGCTGGCCCAGGCCGGCTTCCTTTTCGAAGTGGAGTCGATCGCGGTCGACGAGACCCCCCGGATGAATGAACCGCCTGAGGATCTGGTGCAGCGGCTGGCGCGCGAAAAAGCAACAGCGGTCTTTCAAGTCCGGGCAAGACGCTCCGCACCCGCGTTGCCGGTACTCGGAGCGGACACGGTCGTCGTTTGCAACGGCGCCGTTCTCGGCAAACCGTCAGACGACGAGGAGGCCTACCGCATGCTGCGGCTCCTCGCTGGGCGTACCCATCGGGTGCTGACCGGGGTTTGTTTGATGGCCGCCGCAGGTACGCAGACCGCCGTCGAGTCGACCCGGGTCACCATGCTGGCGCCTTCAGAGGAAGAACTCCGCGCCTACATTGCGACCGGAGAACCGCGCGACAAAGCCGGAGCGTATGCCATCCAGGGCCGCGCCGCCCGCTGGATTCCACGCGTTGAAGGCTGCTACTTCAATGTGGTCGGCCTGCCACTGGCACGGGTGAATGCAATGATTGAGGCGGCGGAAAATAAGACGCGTGCGCCGGTATTGTGAAAGGCTTCGCAGCCTCGATGTGGGATGCTACGGGACCGAACCCGCCGAAGGTGTGAATGTACTGGACCGACGCAGAGGATGCAAACGCGGTAAAACTGGGACCATTGGGTCCCTCTACAGAGGCGAACTGCAAGGGATTTCCTCCCATCGCGTAGAGATCCCAATTCACATTGGTTCCGCTGGAGGGAGCGGGGCCGAATCCAATCAGTCCTGAAAGATCCGGCGTGATGAACGTACTGTTCGCTCCCAGCCAGATCTTGGTTACGTAATTGGAAATCTTATAGAGAGAGCTTGTCGTGCTGTTGAGCTGGCAAGTCAAAAGGGAGGCGTATACAACAGGTCCGTCGATCGCAAAATCGGCAGTACCGGTGTTGAAAGTAGGGAGTACAGCCGGTTGCGGAGGGTTGATCCCTGCCGATAGTGGAGGAAGTACAAGCGAGATTGTGCTCGCGGTTTGAGTTGTAATCACGGCGCCTACATCTTCAGGGAGATTAGGTAAGGGCCCGGAATTGCCATTCAGAGCATAGAAGTCTCCGGACTGGGTTTGAGTGCCCGGCACAGTCGCGTAGGTTGATTGCGGAGATGCGTTGAGTGGCACCGTAAGCGGGAAGGACAATCCGCCAGCCGTGACGTAATAGACCGCAAAGAACTTCCCGCTCCCGGACGGAGCTCCCGATACGCTTGCCAGCGCGCTACCGACCTGGTTCGCCGAGGTCATGGGCGGAAACGCGAGGGAAGTTGAGTTCGTCACGTTCACCCCGCGTTGAATCTGGACAGCAAGTGAGCCGGTTGCGCCCGTTGCAACCAGTGCGAGGTCGGAAGTGCCGAGCGGAACATTGCTCAGGTTCACCGTACCGGCCGTCGCGCTAACCACGCTTCCACCATTCCCCGCCCCACAAGACGGCGCCAGTAGCACCGGGAATGGCAGAGACGTTGAATTTGGCCGTTACGCGGCCAGAGCCAGGTGCTGGACACCGAAACGAAAGCACGGCCGTATCGGTCGTGGTTGCCTGAAGGATCGATTCCTGCGTCGGTCCTGAACCTCCGCCTGGACACGTGTAGGCGAACCCGTACGCGGTGATACCGATGGGCAGAGTGAAGGAAGCCTTGGAGCCGGACAAGGTGAGTGTTTGAAACTGGCCTGTAGCGCCAGACTGGTAGGCCACGCCAGAAGGCATGGTGTCGCCTTGGAAAGAAGCCGTAACGGTAGTCCCCGCACTTTTCGAGCTATTCCCGCTGCCGCATGCTGTCAAACCGGCAAGAAACAACATCCCCCAGAGCGCAACGGCAAACGGATTGCTTGCGCGTACGATTTGCTTGCAAACCAAGGGATCCTCCACTTCTGGTAAGGGAATTAAATCGCGTGTACTGGCTGACAGGTATAGCACGCGAGGTTCGATAGAAGCTATCGAATTCGGACGAACGTGGAGATCGCATGTTGCCGAATCGCAATCCACTCAGGGCGTCGGTTGCGAAGCAGCCATGCGAAGTCAGCAATACGTCAGCGCTGCATTGGGATATCTTGTGTTTGCTTAGGTTTCTTTCCCGTCGCGCAGCCGAATAAAATCACTGACCACCCGCAATCATGGCGGCCAGAAGTGCAGTGCGAGGGGCCAAATGTTCCAGGAAAATGCATTCGTGGGCGGCATGCGCGCCTTCCCCCACCGCGCCCATACCATCGAGCGTCGGAATCCCCAGCGCGGCGGTAAAGTTGCCGTCCGAGCCGCCGCCCGTGCTGGCTTCGTGGAGCGCAAACCCCATTTGCGCCGCGAACTTCTGCGCCCGCTGAAAAAGCTGAGCGGTGCCGCGGCTGCGCTCCATAGGAGGACGATTCAGCCCGCCCGTGATCTTCGCCGAACACGCCGGGTCCGCCGGGCGTAAGGAACGAAACAATTTCTCCACCCGTGCCGCATCGCGCTTGCGCGAAATTCGCACATCGATCTCGGCTTGCGCTTCGGCAGCGACTACATTCACCCGCGTACCTCCCTGCAATAGTCCCGGATTGACAGTCAGGCCGGTTTTCAAATCCGTAAAATGCGAGATTTTTTCCAGCAGACGCGCCAGTTCCAGAATTGCCGAATGGCCTTTCTCAAAATCCACTCCACTGTGCGCCGCCACACCCTGAACCTGGACCGTGTAGTGTCCCACCCCTTTCCGTGCTGTCTT
>DASSZI010000062.1:0-5049 GCA_035713565.1 Acidobacteriaceae bacterium
GGCTGGGTGCATTGCTGCTTTCAGGGATGGAATGCCGGGATTGCAGATCGGCCCCGGGGGTAATCCCGCATGGAGATAAGTGTTGTACGGAGACTCCGCCTTAAGATCAGATGCATAGATTGTTCCGCGGTAGCGGTTTTCTAAAAGCGCTGCGTAGATCACGGATGGGTCAGTATCGAGGGGCATTTTCCGCGCAAGCCGGTTTTGAAAAACGCTGGCAACCATCGGCCGGTCGTCGCTAACAGGAGTCTCGCGTTCAATGAGAGATGCGAGAGTGACGATCGAGGCGATTGTGTCCGGCGGCTCCGTGTTCAGGCCGAGTGCAGCGGTTTCCTGCGTGAAGTGGGCGACCATTTCGCCCAAAATCTGCTGCGGGCTCATATTGGGGGTCAGCCGGTAGGTGTCGGGGAACAAATACCCTTCAAGGCTTTGAGCGTGAGGACTGTAGTCGCGGATCAGCGCGGTATCCTGTCGCTCGGCGGCCAGAAATGCGGCACGGGAGCCCAGACCAGCCTTTTCAACAGCAGCAGCCACGTCAAAGATGTTGTAGCCCTCGGGAATGGTCAGTGAAATGGTGTAGACATCGCCGCTATGGAGACGGCGATACACCTCGGTCATCGGCACTGGACGATCGAACCGGTACACGCCTGCTTTGAGAGTGCCGTGCTCGACGCGCGCCAGCAGGTCGAAGCCAAAACGACTGCGGACGATCCCTTTTTGCTGCAGGGTGGAACCGATCTGCGCCACGGAAGAGCCCGGCGCAACGGTGACGAGTTGGCCGGAGGGGGGACCGAACGGCACGAACCAGAGATTGTACGCACCGGCAGCGCACAGCACCAGAATAAGCACGAAGATGAGGAAAGAGCGCAAGTCGAAATGGCCACCCGGAAGATGAACCCACTTTCTGTATTGTAGGCGGCAATTTACCTGTGGGGACCGAACTCCGGGCGGTATCTCCAACCCGTGTCCCTTCCGTTACCATTGCAGAAGTGAAACCACTGCACCCAGCGGATACCACGCTTCCATTCCATTCGGGTCCACCCTCCCGTGTGCTGGGGGTCGATCATGGGGAGAGGCGCATCGGGATCGCTCTCTCGGATGAACTTCGCGTTACCGCGCGGCCGCTGCTCACTGTGATTCATACCAACCTGCGCGCCGACCTACGTTCCATTGGGCGGCTGCTGCGACGACATTCCTGTACAGAAATTGTCATAGGCTGGCCCATCCACCTTTCGGGCGATCGCAGTCCGCGTGCGGAGGCGGCGGAAAAGTTCGCCGACCATCTGCGGGCGGAGTTCGCGTTGCCCGTGCATCTGTGGGACGAACGAATGAGCACGGCGGAGGCGCATCGGCATCTGGACGCGGTGGGCCGCCGGGCAAGCGATCGCAAAGATGTCATCGATCAGATTGCGGCGGTTTTGATTCTGCAGAGCTGGCTGGATGCGCGCCAGCAGCACCGCAGGCCTGTTCCGTACAAACCAGAAGACCTTCCATCGGTATAATTGCTAAATTGAAATGGCAGCAGACATTTTCCTTGCTGCTTCCCAGGAGGCCGAGCACGCCTGCGGCTCCGGATGGTTCCCATGACTGAGAATATTAAAAAGAAACTGGAAGCGGAAATTCGGCTGCTCGAACATGAACTTACACACGAGCTTCCGCTGGAGATCAAGAAGGCCGCTTCGCTGGGCGACCTGAGCGAAAACGCCGAATATCACATGGCCAAGCAGCGGCAGGTGTTTGTCAACGCGCGGCTGGGTCAGTTGAAACATCGAATGTCGGAGCTGGCGCTGGTTAATCTGTCCAACATACCGCGCGACCGCGCGGCGTTTGGCTCCAGGGTGACGGTTTTTGACCAATCCAAGGGAGAAAAGATCCAATACAAGCTGGTCACCAGTGAGGAGGCGGACGTCAATCTGGGACTGATCTCCACCACCTCTCCCATAGGCCGCAGTCTGGTGGGAAAACGAGTAGGTGATATGGCCACGGTAGTGACGCCAAACGGCAACCGCGAACTGGAAGTGCTGGAACTGATTACAATTTACGACGATCTCTCGGAATAATTGCAGTGTACGTTGACTGCTTAATTCAATGACCTGGACAAGCGCATTCGGAAAAGGTTGCGGTGTCATTCTGCAGAGGATCGTAGACGGACTTGCGCTTACGCGCATTTCGCCGAACGTGCTCACGTTTATGGGCTTGGTGATCAACACCGGGGCGGCTTTCCTGTTCGGTTACGCCAACGCGCAGAACAACGTGAAGATGTTCGCATTCGCGGGCCTGGTGATCATCGGTGCCGGCATCTTCGACATGGTGGATGGGCGGGTGGCGCGGCAGACGCAGCAGGTGACGGTATTCGGCGCGTTCTTTGATTCCGTCATCGACCGATATTCAGACGTAGCGCTGTTCTTCGGGCTGCTGGTGTACTACGCCCGGGGGAACCGATTTTTTTACGTGGTGCTCGTAGCGTTTGTGATGGTCACCTCGGTCATGGTCAGCTACACCCGCGCGCGCGCGGAGGCCCTGATCGGTGCCTGCAAGGTCGGCTTTATGGAAAGGCCCGAGCGAGTTGTGCTGGTCATCATCGGCGCGTTGTTCAACCGTTGGGGTGCAATGGCTCCGGTGCTCTGGGTGCTCGCGGTGCTCTCGACCGTTACCGTCATTCATCGGATTCGCTATACCTACGAACAGACGCGACACCTGGCGCCGATTCGTTGAGTAAGTTTTCAGGCTTTGTCATCGAATTACAATATGGACGTGAATTCCAAAGTCGCACCGGTTCTTCTCGTGCATGGCGGTGCCTGGGCGATTCCTGAGGATATGGTGCAGGCGCACCAGGCGGGAGTGGCTCGCGCGCTGACGGTTGGATATGCCGCGCTGGAGAAGGGAGCATCCTCTGTGGATGCGGTGGAAGCTTCGGTTGCGGTGATGGAAGATGATGAAACATTTGACGCGGGGCGCGGCAGCTTTCTCACGCGGAATGGACGTGTCCAGCTTGACGCGCTCCTGATGGACGGAGCGAGCCTGCGCGCGGGCGGCGTAGCTTGTGTGGAGCGACTGCGCAACCCGATCCATGCAGCGCGGCTGGTACTGGACAAGAGCCCTCATGTTTATTTTGTAGGCGAGGGTGCTGAAGCTTTTGCGTCTGAACATGGCATGCCGCTGATCGACAACTCTGAGCTGGTGGTGGACCGCGAACGGAAACATCTCGCGATGGCCCAGCAGAAGGAGCGGGACGGTCTGCCGGACGCCACATTTGCGGGCGGCGGATTTTCCTCTCACGATACGGTGGGAGCCGTGGCGCTCGACGCATACGGCAACCTTGCGGCTGCAACTTCGACGGGCGGCACGTTGAACAAAGCTCCTGGGCGCGTCGGGGACTCCTCGCTCATCGGGTGCGGCTGCTATGCCGACAATCTTTCGGCTGCCGTCTCGCTGACCGGCTGGGGCGAGCCGATGATGAAGCTGGTACTTGGCAAGTGGGCTGTCGACCGGGTGCAGCAGGGAACTCCGCCGGCGCAGGCCGCCGAGGAGGCCATTTCCTATCTCTTCCGCCGGCTAGGCGGACATGGCGGCATCATCCTGCTGGGGCCCAAGGGCCGCTTCGGTGTGGCGCACAATACGCCGCGGATGGCCTGGGGCGTGCATACTTCGCGAGGCGCGGACGTACACGTTGGCGTCAAGAACATCTAGTTGGGGTGGGCCGCTGAGGCTCTCGACAGCGCCGCTCGAACCAGTTCGCTGACCAGTTTGCCGTCCGCGCGGACACCGGCAGCCTGGATCCTGGCCTGCACTGCTTTCATTACCGCGCCCATGTCTTTCTGCGTGGGCCGCTGTCCGCTGCCAGATATTTCGGCAATTGAATCGTCGACCATGCGGCGAATCTCTGTTTCGTCCGCAGCTTTCGGCATGTAGCTTTCGATGATAGGAATTTCCGCAGCTTCCTTCGCCGCCAGTTCCGGGCGATTGCCTTTGGTGAACTGCTCGATCGAATCGCGGCGCTGTTTGAGCATCGTCACAAGGATTTGCGCAGCCTCGGCGTCGGTCAGCGGCGCGCGCTTATCGATCTCCTTGTTCTTGAGCGCGGTTTTCATCATTCGCAAGGTGGACAGGCGCTCGGCGTCCTTCGACTTCATAGCTGCGACCATGTCGTTCTGTACTCTTTCGGTCAAACTCATTGCGTTCCTCGCTGTCCCTCTTCATAATGAAGAGTTTCAGTATATAAAATACGGCCGCCCGGCATCTTAAAGCAGGATCTACAGATATGTTCCGTAAAACACGCCTTTTCACTCCAGGACCGACCCCTTTGCTGCCCGCCGCGCAGTTCGCGATGGCCGCAGCCGACGTGCACCACCGCACGCCGGAGTTCCGCGCAATGTTTCAGCGTGTGCTTGGCCAACTCCGCACCTTTGTGGGCACGCAGAATGAGGTAATCGTGCTGACCAGTTCCGGCACGGGTGCGATGGAAGCGTCTGTGTCGAATTTGACCTCTCCGGGCGACCGGGTGCTGGTGCTGACGGCGGGGAAATTTGGCGAACGCTGGAGCGCGCTGGCCAAAGCCTTCGGCTGCCAGGTGGATGTGGTGAGCGCGCCTTATGGCGAAACATTTTCAATGGAGGCGGTGCAAGCCGCGCTACATCCGGACACACGCGCGGTGTTCATGCAGGCAACGGAGACCTCGACCGGGGTGCGCCATTGCGTGCCAGCGGTTGCGGAACTGCTGCGCGCCAGCGGCAGTGAAGCGCTGCTGGTCGCAGACGCGATTACCGGCCTGGGCACCACGCACCTGGATATGGACGGCTGGGGCGTAGATGTGCTGATCGGCGGATCACAGAAGGCCGTCATGATTCCGCCGGGACTAGCCTATCTGGCGGTGAGCGAGCGGGCATGGAAGCGCATGGAGACGACCAAAAATCCGCGCTACTACTTCGATCTTCGCAAGGAGCGGAAGGTTGCGGCCAAGGGTGAGTCGGCCTACACACCGGGGGTGGCGCTGATTGCCGGCCTGGGGGCTGCGCTCGATTACATTGCAGCGCAAGCCGACGGCGACCT
>DASSZI010000063.1:0-7127 GCA_035713565.1 Acidobacteriaceae bacterium
GTGGGTATTGTGACCCGCCGGCGTGAAGGCACCTCCATCTTCTACTCCATCAGCGACTCGGTCGTTTTCAAGCTCTGCGATTTGGTCTGCCGCAGCGCCACGGAGCAGAGCCGCACACACCTTGATGAAATTGACGCAGAGCTGGTAAGACAGAGCACCAGAAAGAGGAACAGATGAAAATCGAGCGGTTTGAAGTACCCGGACTTGCGCAATACTCGTACGTGCTTTCAAGCGAAGGCAAAGCCGTTGTCATTGATCCCATGCGGGACGTGGATCGATATGTTACCTACGCGAAGAAGCAGAACCTGGAGATTACGGATGTACTGGAAACGCACATCCATGCGGATTTCACATCCGGCAGCACCGCACTGGCACATGAAACAGGAGCCGAGCTGTGGCTGAGCGCCCACGATGCCGGCGAGGAATACCAATACGGGTTTAAACATCAGCGCTTTGCAGATGGCGAAACTCTGGAAGTGGGCACCATGCGAATCCAGGCGGTGCATACGCCGGGCCATACGCCGGAACATCTTTCGTTTCTCGTTTTCGACACCGCGCGCAACGCGGACGAGCCGCAGGCAATTTTCTCCGGCGATTTTCTGTTTGTCGGGTCGTTTGGACGCCCCGACCTGCTGGGCGAACAGGCAAAACAGCGGCTGGCATCAGCGCTGTTCACCAGCATGCATGACAAGCTCACCAGTCTTCCGGCTGGACTGGAAGTTCATCCGGGCCACGGAGCAGGCTCACTCTGCGGCTCTGGAATGACCGAGCAGGCACAGTCCACGCTTGGCTATGAGCGGGCTTCCAATCACCTGTTTACCCTGGATCGCGCAGCCTTTCAGAAGGAAGTGCTGGAAACTGTTCCGCCCTTGCCGTCGTATTATCCTCGGATGAAGGAGTTGAATTCCAGGGGCCCGGCGGTATTGGAGGAACTGCCTGGAGGAGAAGCGGTCTCGCCGCAGCAACTGCAGAAAATGATGGCTGAAGAATCGCTGATTCTGCTGGATCTTCGGCGCCCAGAGGCTTATGGTGGCGCGCACATACGCGGCGCCCTCAACATTGGAGCCGGTCCAAATCTCTCCTTGTGGGCGGGCTGGCTGCTAGACCCGAAGAAGCCGATCATCCTTATCTCAGAAAATGGAGAGAACACCGAAGCGTGCAAATCTCTTACCCGGGTTGGTCTGGACAACATTCGCGGTTCGCTGGCCGGGGGTATGCCCGCATGGATTGAGGCTGGCCTCGAGCTGGAGCACGTTTCGCAGATTTCCGTTCGGCAACTATATGAAGGCGAGGCAACCGGCACGGTTCTGGATGTGCGCAGCGATGCCGAGTGGAACGAAGGCCATATCGCGAATGCGCACCACATTATGCTCGGCGACCTAAAGAACAAGCTGCAATCGCTACCCAGCCAGCAGCCGATCTTCACCTTCTGCGGCAGCGGGTATCGATCCAGCATCGCCGCGAGCATTCTGGCTGGCAGGGGCTTTACCCGGGTAGTGAACGTCGACGGCGGCATGACCGCCTGGAAACGGCAGAAGCTGCCTCTGGTGGTGACGACATAGAGCGTCGAAGCAATTTTCTAATTGCCCTCAATTTCCGTGCTCCTGCTAAGTTGGAGTGGATGAAAATTCCTGTCGCCCTTCAGCGTCTGGTCCCTTGTCCGCGCACGGCTGCGGTTCTGTTTTTTCTCTTTCTCTCTCCTGGCGGCTACCGGGCATTTGCTTCTGCAGGCCAGCCGCTCGCCCCCACGCCACCGATGGGCTGGAACAGCTGGGACGCCTATGGGACTGCCGTGCGCGAAGCACAGGTGAAGTCGGTCGCGGACGTAATGAGTCGCGAACTGAAGCAGTATGGCTGGCAATATGTTGTGGTGGACATCGAATGGTATGAGGCGCAATCCCAGGGGCATGATTACAAGGCGGGCGCGCATCTGACCATGGATCGGTACGGACGCCTGCGCCCGGCAACAAATAGGTTTCCTTCCGCGGCTGACGATGCCGGATTCAGGCCGCTGGCGGACTATATGCACGCGCACGGTCTCAAATTCGGCATTCACATCCTGCGTGGCATTCCGCGGCAAGCGGTGGAACAGAATACTCCGATTCTGGGAACAAAGCTCCACGCCGCAGACATCGCGGATAAACAGCATCTCTGCGCGTGGAATCCGGACATGTACGGCGTCGATATGTCCAAGCCGGGCGCGCAGGAATATTACGATTCCATCGCGGCGCTCTATGCCTCGTGGGGTGTGGACTTCATCAAGGCAGACGACATGAGCCGCCCCTACGAGCAGCGCCAGCCTGAGGTGGAGGCCCTTCACCGGGCCATTGTGAAAACCGGGCGCGCTATGGTGCTGAGTCTTTCTCCGGGACCTGCGCCCGTCGCCATGGCAGCCAGCCTGCGGCACAATGCGCAGATGTGGCGCATCTCTGACGATTTCTGGGACAACTGGAAACTGCTGCGCAGGCAATTCGATTACGAGCAGGCCTGGGCGCCGTACATCGGGCGCGAGCATACCTGGCCCGATGCCGACATGCTTCCGCTGGGGCAAATCGGGGCGCCCGGCGAGAGCAACAATGGCAGACGAAATTCTCGCTTTACCCACGACGAACAACGCAGCCTGATCACGCTTTGGACCATTGCCCGTTCTCCGCTGATTTTTGGCGGCGACCTGGCGGGATCCGCGCTCGATCGCGATCCCTGGACGAAATCGCTGCTGACAAATCCCGAAGTTCTGGAAGTAGACCAGCACTCCCGCAACAATCATCCCGCATACGCCCAGGGAGACATTCGCGTGTGGATGGCAGACGCCGCCCGGCACAACGCGAAGTATGTGGCGGCATTCAATATTGGAGAAAAGGCGGCAACGGTGAATCTTCGTTGGGCGGATTTAGGCTTGGCAGGCTGGAAATCCGCTCAGGTGCGGGACCTATGGCAGCGGAAACCCTGGGGAGCTGCTAACCAGCTGAGCGTAACGATCCCGGCACATGGCTGCGTTTATTACGAACTGACTGCATCCGCAGAATGAACTCTCCCAGTCGGGCGAGCACGGGTCTGATCTGACTGACCGGCTCACGGAGCCGGTGTCCTTACCGGAGTCGGCAGCCGCTAATCTTCCGGCGCGTCATAGCAGGAGCGGCCGGGCTTGCACCGGGCGAGATGCACGTAGTGCTCGTCCGGGCCAGCGGGCCCCATGGTGCGCAGGCACCAATAGCTGGAGACCTCATGCATGCCAGGCAACCAGCTCTCCGCAGACTCAGGAGTCATGCCGTAGGCATTTTTGGTCCGGAGGCTCTGGCATGGTAGAACTTTCAACTCGGTAGAACTCATGGTCGTCCCTCCCTGTTATCCAGCAGCGCTGGGATCGCGGCCCATCTGACCGGCAGCCAGCAAAATGGTGCGGTAAATGGCGACCGGGAAAAGCTCCACTTTGTAGCCATTCATGGAGAGCGGCTGCGCCCCTTGCATTGCCGCCTTTCCGGCAGCCCGTGCGGTTTCTTCGGTGATGGGTTTGCCCTGCAGAACGGCTTCGGCCTCCGGAGAGCGACGGACCACCGGCGAAGCGGCTCCCATCACAATGGCGGCCTTGCGGCAGATGTTGCCATTCATCTCCAGCACAACTCCGGCGTCGGCAATGGCCCAGTCAAAGCTGCGCTTGTCGCCATACTTCTGGTATGCGGAGCGGGTACCGCTGGCCGGCTTCGGAACCGTCACGGAGGTCAACAACTCGTCCGGCTGAATAACCGTTCGGGTCATCGGGTTCACCTCCGGCTTGACATAAAAGTCCTTCAGAGCGACCGTCCTTTTGCCGTGTTTGGCGGAGGTCAGTTCCACGTTCGCGTTCAGTCCCAGCAGTGCAACCGCCGCAGAGGACGGCGCCACCGAGGGGCAGGTGCCATTGTCGAAAATTGCGTGGTACTGATTGAGTCCGTCAAAGGCAAAGCAGACGTCTTTTCCTTTTTTCAGGCAGGCAAAATCGTCAGACCGGAAGTACCAGCAGCGATTTTGCTGCAACAGGTTGCCCCCAAGGCTAGCCATATTGCGGATGTGCGGGGTTGCGGCATGACCACAGGCGTCCGACAGAATCGCATAATGCGACTTGATCTCCGGATTGTCGCTGATTTCCGCCAGCGTGGTCAGGGCGCCAATCTTCAGTCCGTCGGGCGTGGAATGGATTCCGTTCATGCCGGGAATATTGCGGATGTTGACCAGCCGGGACGGCGCAATCAGGCCGTTCTTCATCAGATCCAGCAAATCGACCCCGCCCGCCTTCACCACCGCGCCACCGTTCAGCTGGGACAGCGCGGCCGATTCTGTTGTGCAGTCTGCAAGCGTGAACTGTTTCATGCTGTTTCACTCCTCTGTGGAGCCTGCTTCAAAGCTTCCAGCACCACCGCTGGCGTCATCGGGGTACTACGGATACGGACACCCGTCGCGTTGTGAAACGCGTTGGCGATGGCCGCAGCAGCCGACATGACTCCGGCCGCCTCTCCGATGCCGGAGGCGTCCGTTGAACTCTGGCCAATATAGGACTCGATCAATTGGACATCCAACTGCGGAATGTCGCGTGACCCTGCGATTTTGTACATGTCCAGGTTGGGGTTCACCATGTAGCCAAATTTTGGATCGAGCAGGCGATTCTCATACAAGGCATAGGAGATGCCCTGGATTAGTCCGCCATTGATCTGGTTTTTCACCTGCATCGGATTCATTGGACGGCCACAATCATGAACGGCAAAAATACGTTTGACATGGATGAGCCCCATCTCCGTGTCGACTTCGATCTCCGCTACATCCACGCCGCCGTAGGTCTCGTATTTGGCCGGGTCATAGTCCGGGATGCGCTTGGCCTGGGCAGAAACCACATCCGTGTTCATCTTTTTCGCCGCGCGGCGGAAGCTCACGGGCCGCATTTTGCCGCTCTTGCTGCGGACTTCGCCATCAGTCAGCACCAGATCGTCCGGCGTGGTATTCAAGGCCGGCGCGATGCTGGCCAGGAATTTCTGCGACGCCTGCCAGGCCGCATCGCGGACCGCGGGAGTCAGCGAAGCAGTCGTAACACTGCCGCCAGAGTTTGGCCCGATGGGATAGTTGGTGTCCCCGATCTTGACCGAGACCTGATGCGGAGGCACCCCGAATTGCTCCGCAAGAACCTGCGCCATCACGGTTTTGATGCCCGTACCGATGTCCTGCACTGCGGACAGAACCTCAATCGAGCCATCTCGATGGACCCGGACCTCGGCGGAAGAGTCCATACGGATAAAGCGATACCAGACGGACTGGGAAAGGCCAACGCCGCGCTTGAGATGACCTGTGTCCGCACCTGGCTTCGGGTTACGCGACTTCCAGAGCGCGCTTTCCCGAATAATCTGGCGCTCCACGCGGCGAACCGAGTTGGAGTCGATCTTGTCGCGCAGATCAATCGGATCCATGTTCAGCTTGTACGCCAAGTCGTCAATCGATTGTTCCAGCGCAAATGCACCCTGCGGATGACCGGGAGCGCGAAACGCCGCCGCCGGACCAGCGTTGATAAAGACGTCGTTCTCTTCCGTGTGCAGATTGGCCGAATCGTACATGTGCGTCACGGGCCCGGCGCAACCCGCGCCAGTTCCGCAACCGGCGCTGCCGTAGCTGACCAGGTGCATCGCCGTGATCGTGCCGTCTTTCTTGGCTCCAATGCGCAGTGTCTGGTCGGAGCTGGGGCGGTTGCCTGCCGAGAGCTGCTCCTGTTTGCGGTCCAGCATCAGCCACACCGGCGCGCCGGTCTGCTTCGACAACTGGGCAGCCATCACTCCGGGGTTTCCCGCCCCGAATTTGGCCCCGAAACCGCCGCCCATAAATTCCGTGATGACGCGAATCTGCGATTTCGGCATTTTGAAGTAGGCAGCAAGCTCGTCGCGCACACTCGCGGTGCCCTGGGTCGAGGCCCACACGGTCAGCATGTCCGGCTTCCAATCCGCCACGACTCCATGCGTTTCCAGCGCATTGTGTACCTGCACCTGGGTTGTGTACTTGCCCTCCACGATTACGTCAGCGTCTTTGAATCCCTGCTCGGCGTCGCCTTTTTTGTGAACCGAAGGCCCATGCACGTTGCCGGTCTGCGGAACGTCGTGCGGGCCGCCGCCGCCACCCGCGGAGCCAGCCTGATCGGCGGGCCCAGGAAATACCTGCGGTGAGTTGGCCTGGCGGGCCTGCGTCATGTCTACGACGAAGGGCTTGGCATCATACTGCACCTTGACCAGTTCCGCAGCCTGCTCCGCAATGTGCGGATGCGTCGCCGCGACTGCCGCAACCGGCTGCCCGGCATAACGCACGATCGGATACTTGGAAGGATCGAGAGACGGGTTCCGCAGGACGGCGCCGCCCAGCAGATGCTGGACAACATAAACGCCCTTGACGCCCGGCAGCTTCTCCGCCTCCGACGTATCGATGGACACGATATGCCCATGAGGTACGGACGCATTGACGAACTTGGCGTACAGCATACCCGGCAATTGCATATCGTAGGTGTAGCGCGCCGTGCCGCTCACCTTGGCATGGGAGTCCCAGCGAGTGGGTGACTTGCCGATGTACTTCAGATCTTTGTTGACCGGAAGCACCGGCGGCTCGGTGACAGGAACCTGCCGCGGCTCTTGCCTAAGGGTGTAACCAGGAATTCCGACCGGCATCTGGACAGTTTCTGTTCCCGCAGGCGGGGTAGGGGCGTTTGCAGCCGCTTGCAGCAATGGGTCCACTCCGGGAGTCAATTTTGTAGTCGCCATGCTTGTTCCTCCCTACGCGTTCTGGGTGGGCGTGCCTGCGGCTTCCAGGGTCGCCGCAAAGATTCTCGGATAAGTCCCGCACCGGCAGAGATTGCCAGCCGTGGCTTTGCGTACTTCAGCCTCGGTCGGCTTGGGATTTTTATCCAGCAGCGCGGAACACGTCATCACCATGCCGGGAGTGCAGAAACCGCACTGCATCGCGTCATGCTTTACGAAAGCCGCCTGCAGCGGATGCAGTTGACCGTTGCTGCTCAAAGACTCTACCGTCGTGACCTTGTGCCCGATGGCATCCATCGCGAGAGTCATGCAACTGTTGATGGGCGTCTTGTCCAGCAGCACAGTGCAACCGGAGCAGGAGCCGCGGTC
>DASSZI010000064.1:0-2463 GCA_035713565.1 Acidobacteriaceae bacterium
TGAAAGATGGCATGAGCGTCGAGACCACCAGTCATGACCCGCAAGACAAATTTGCCGTGACCGACCTGGTGGAGACGTTGAAAGATCGTGGGGTCGTGGCGCGCGAAGGGCATCACGACAAGGTCCAGGTAATTCTGATGCGGCTGGATGACAAGAATGCGGCGAAGATTCTGCAGCATGCTGCAGTCAGCTTTGATCCGTCGATGCATGACGAAGGCTACGTCCTGGTGACTGAGGGTAAAAAGACATACGATATTGCCGCGAGCAGCGCGGGCCTCTACTACGGAGCGCAGACCATCAAGCAGCTGGTTGTCTCGGGAATGGCGGAGGGAAAAGCTTCGGCCTCCAACGCGGTGCTGCATGGAGTCTTGATTCGCGACTGGCCGGCCATGAAGTATCGCGGAGTGGACGACGATCTATCCCGGGGTCCGGTGCCGACACTCGCATTTCAGAAGCACCAGGTGAAGGTGTTTTCAGAATATAAGGTAAACCTCTATTCTCCGTATTTTGAGGACACACTGGCCTATGCGTCGAACCCGTTGAGTGCGCCTCCAGGCGGAGCGATGACCCGAGCGGATGTGGAAGCCCTGGTGAAATACGCGCAGCAATATCACGTCACGATCGTTCCGGAGCAGGAAGCATTCGGCCACCTGCATCACACGCTGATGTTCGACAAATATGCAAAGCTGGCGGAGACGCCGCACGGCACAGTGCTGGCTCCTGTGCAGCCGGGATCGATTCAGCTGATTCAGCAGTGGTTCACGGAGATTGCGGCGATGTTCCCCGGGCCGTTTATGCATATCGGTGCGGATGAAACCTTCGATTTAGGGAGGGGACAGACCAAGGATGAGGTGACGAATGAAGGGTTGGGCAAGGTCTACATGGATTTTCTGATCCAAATCCACCAGGCGCTGCAGCCGCTGCACAAGCAGCTGTTGTTCTGGGGAGATATTGCAATGAACGATCCGGACCTGGTGAAGACGCTGCCGAAGGACATGATCGCGATTGCTTGGGTGTACAGTCCGAAGCCGGAAGGCTACGACAAATGGCTGTTGCCATTTACCAATGCTGGACTGCAGACATGGGTCGCGCCGGGCGTAAATAATTGGAGCCGGGTCTATCCGGACTTCAACGCGGGACTGCTGAATATTCAGGAGTTTGTGCGCGACGGCCAGCGGCTCGGTTCCACCGGCTTGCTGAACACGGTGTGGAACGACGATGGCGAGGGATTGTTCAATCAAGACTGGTATGGCATTTTGTTTGGAGCCGCCGCAGGGTGGCAGCCGGGCGCGAGCAACATTCCGCAATTTCAAGATAGTTATGGGCAGGTGTTCCATGGCGATCGGACGGGTAAGATCAACCAGGCGCAGATTGAATTGATGGCGGCGCAGAAGACGCTGCAGGATGCCGGCATCAGAGTTTCGAGCGATCATCTTTTCTGGATGGATCCGTGGAGCAAGGAAGGACAGGAAGTCTCCGCGAAATTGCTGCCGGTGGTGCAAACGCTGCGCGAGCAGGCGGAACAGGCCATCATCCTGATGGAACAGGCACGAGCTGCCGGTCCGCTGCGGGAACAGGATGCGCTGGATGCCATGGAAATGGGAGCGCGTCGGATGGACTTTCTGGGATACAAGTTCGAGGCGGCGCAGGAAATGTTGACCGCCTATGACAAGGCCTATCAGCAACAGAATGATCCGGAGGCAAGCAAACACCTGGGTTCGGGGCTCTATGACATCTCGTCGAACAATGGGCGATGCCAGGATTTGCGGGATGGCTACGGGCTGACCCGGGACCTGTATCGGGCGGCGTGGCTGAAAGAAAATCGCCCCTACTGGCTGGACAATGTTTCCGCACAATACGAGGCGGCCATGCAGTTGTGGATTCAGCGTGGCATCCGTTTTGGCGAAGCCCAGGCGCAGTGGTATCAAACACACACGTTGCCGCCGCCGGAGGCGGTGGGATTGCCGCCAATTTCAACGGCGCCGACCGGGGAAGTGAATCCGCCAACCGTCGTTCCACAGTAACAAACGGGAGAGACGCTCTTCTCGAAATTAGAAGACAGTCGTTCTGCGGCAAGCCGGATGCGGTTGTAAGGAGGTTCCCAAAAAGGAGCTCTCTTGCCACCGCATTTCCTTTTGTCGCATCCAGTTTTAGATAGTCGAAAGCCGGAAAGCTGAGTCGCTGATTGTTGGACGGGGTAGCAGAGGGAGTCCAAAGTCCTTACGAAAAGCGGATCCGGTTGGAGCTGAGACATCGAAGATGAAATCGCCCCTGCCGGATCCACAAACTATTACGTTGCAATTTGAGGGGGCGCTATGCAAAAGAAAACTCACTTCCAGGTCGGAAGATTCTTCTCGTTTTTCCTGCTACTAGCCAGCATCTGCGCATTCACGCTGCCAGGCTTTTCCCAGTTCCGGGCATCCCTTCAGGGAACTGTTACCGATCCCACCGGCGCAATTATTC
>DASSZI010000065.1:0-10786 GCA_035713565.1 Acidobacteriaceae bacterium
CGCCTTTGCCGTCCAGGAATTCGATCAGCTGTTCGCGAAGTGCAGCATCTACCATAGTTATCCTCCCGGTTCTTTGGATGCAGTCACTTTGCCGAATGCCACGCCTTGGCATATTTCCAACTCGTGTAATTTGCTTGATAAAGGTGCATCAACAGGCCCTCGCGACCATCCAGAAATCCGAATCGAACGACGTAATTGTAGAAGAAGCTTAACTGCGGAACCGCGATCACATTCCACACGAAAGCAGCAAAACTGCGGGAACACCGCCCTCGCTGAACCAGGATTTCGGCCCCAAGCGTGCTATAGCAATTCATGTGATCGATATAGCTGGTGAGCGTGGGGTAGGCGTGGTGCAGCAGGCCATTGTGAAGTTGACCGATTTCCCCACTGCACGACAGTGTTTCGTGAACCGCACGGTCGGAAAATCGCGCCGCTCCACGCCGAAACAGGCGCAGCTTACGGTCGGGGTGGAACCCGCCGTATCGCAGCGGGCGCCCCAGGAAAAAATTGCTCCGTGGCAGATTGTAAGCGTCACAGGTCGGATCGCCCGCAAGGAGTGTCTGAATTTCAGCAGACAAGGCTGAGCTTACTTCTTCATCAGCATCGAGAGACAAGATCCAGTCGCCGGTGCAGTGGGAAATCGCAGAGTTCTTTTGTGCGGCGAATCCCTTCCACGACTCCGGGAACACCCGTGCGCCCGCGTTCCGTGCGACAGCAACCGTCTGGTCGGTCGAGCCGGCATCCACCACAACGATCTGGTCCACCCAGGCAATACTGGCAAGGGTGCGCGGCAGATTCGCTTCTTCATCCAGCGTGATGATGGCCACCGAGAGGGTTCGGCGCATAAGTAGACACCCAGCTAGCGCAGGGAAACGGATGCTCCGCCCAGGTGCTCGCTGATCAGGCGCGCAACCAGAGTTTTGATAGGCTCTCCGGTCCTGAGAAGAACAAAAAGACTGGTGTCCTCATCCCAATCCAGCTTGAAGCTCGTCGAAAGCGCTGACATCCAAATCTGGCGGACAGGAGCATTGGGGGTGAGCACAAACCTGGCAGGTGGCTGTTCAAAAACGATGTTGAGGACGCCATTCTGCTCTTCAACCTCAAAGTCGGCGTCGCTTTCAGCCAGTATCAAAGCCTTCTTCAGCGATTCCAGAGCTGTGTCCGCATGGCGGCGAAAAGTAGCTTCATCGAGCATGGTGCCAGTGTATCAAGCACCCGCCAGCGGAGTTTGGTGCGGTGGAAAGTACAATTAGATGTGCTTTATATAAAGCGAACAGCGCAGCAAGGTATAAGGACCGGCTATCCAGGCGACATTTGCCCGGCGCGGAACCCTGGGCACAGATGGTTCCGTCACGCCGTTCTGGTTCTGATTGCACTTCTGCTGGTCTCAGCATCTACCCCGCAATCACACGCGTATTCCTTCCTGAGTCATGAGGACATGATCGATGCGTCGTGGAACGGTTCGATCCGCCCGTTGCTGCGCAAGCGATTTCCAGGGGCAAGCGAGGCGCAGCTGCGAGAAGCGCGTTCCTATGCGTACGGCGGCGCAACCATTCAGGATATGGGCTACTATCCGTTTGGCCACCAATATTTCAGTAACCTAACGCATTACGTCCGGTCGGGAGATTTCGTCACCAATCTGCTTCTCAATGCAAATACGGTGGATGAATATGCTTTCGCTCTCGGCGCGCTCGCGCACTATGTAGGCGACAATGAGGGCCACCAATTCGCAACCAATCCTTCCACGGCCGTAGAATTTCCCGTGCTCGAAAGGAGGTACGGCCCGATCGTAACCTACGATCAGGCGCCCAACGCGCATGTTAGAACCGAATTCGCCTTTGACATTGAACAGTTGAGCCAGCACAGATTCGCGCCCGCCGGTTATCTGCATTCTGTGGGGTTTCGCGTGCCGCGTGACCTGCTGGAACGCACCTTTGCGCAGACCTACGGGCTCTCCCTTCGTTCCGTGCTTGGACGGCCCAAGCCTGCACTCAAGAGCTATGACGCCTCTGTCGGCAAGCTGCTGCCCGACGTGGCACAGGCAGAAGTAATGGTTTATGGCCATAACTTTCCTCCTGACCAGAACACTCCCGCATTCCACGTATTTCAACAGCGCCAATCGCGATCCAGAGTGGAGAATGGCTGGCAGAAGTGGAAACCCAAGCAGGGGTTCAAGGTTCACGCGATTGCATTCATCATACGTATGGTGCGAATTGGACCGAAGGTCGGACCCTTGTCGGCTTTGGCTATCAAAGGACCCAATGTGGAGACGGAACGCTGGTATATCGAAAGCATGAATCGCTCCATGGCGGAATACGAACAGTTGCTGGACAAGCTGGCAAAAAATCCTCGCAAAGAGCTGCCCCTTGCGGACCGGGATCTGGACACCGGGCATGAGATACGCCTGGGCAGCTACCCGCTCACGGACCAGACCTATGCCAAACTTCTTCGTCAACTCACGGCACAACCAGCGCGCCCTGTGCCCGTCAGGCTTCAGCAAAACATTTTGAAGTTTTATGCGGCCGCTCCGGCGCAGCCTCCTCCTAAAACGAATAAGAATGCCTGGAAGCGAACTCAGGCAGAGCTGCCCATTTTGCGGGACATGCAGACCATTGGCTCGCCCGCAAAGTAAAGTCCTGTTGCCGGTCCAAGTACGTGGACACGCAATTCGATTGACCGTCCAAATACTCTCGCTAACAATTGAGGAATGAAATCCAGTTCAGGTTCAAGCTCCAGCGGGACTGATATCGGTCTTTTGCTGCTCCGCGTTATCAGCGGACTAAGTCTTTTCATCAAGCACGGCGTAGAAAAGCTGACAAACCACGCGCACATGGCTTCCCATTTCCCGGACCCGGTTCACATCGGACGCCACCCGAGTTTTCTGGTCGCGATGGTATCGGACGCCATCTGCTCGATGCTCGTCGTCCTGGGCCTGGGCACGCGCGTGGCGGCCTTCATCATTTTTATGAATCTCGGCGTGGCGCTCTACTTTGTCCACCATCTGGCATTCCGCACAGAACACGCGGAAATGATGGTCGCCTATATGGCCGGATTTGTGACGCTGGTCTTTACCGGCGCGGGCCGCTTCAGCCTGGATTGGAAGTTCTGGGGGCGTAGCTAGCGCGTCGCTGGTTGAAAAGTGGCGTCGCTCACTGCCGGATCCAGCGCACTCCGCTTTACCCCATGCGCAGACGACATTACAATCACAGAGGCAGGCCGACGTAGCTCAGTTGGTAGAGCAACTGATTCGTAATCAGTAGGTCACCGGTTCAACTCCGGTCGTCGGCTCCATCCTTTCAGCCAATCTCGTCCTAACTAGCTTCCCGTCGTTCGTCTACGGATTCAGAAAACATCAGCCGGGACTGGCCCATCCAGAAGCGGTTACTTGCGCGTGCCACCCAAGGGGGACGAGGTTTACCCGCGAGCCGAGCTTGCGCCTCGTGATATGGGCCCACATGGCGGAGCCGCAACGGCAGAGCAGCGTAGGCGACCGGAATCCGTCTTCTCGCCTGAGCGACGGCGTACTGTTCCGCAGGACCAAACCTCAAGTGGAATTCCTCTCGCAATCGTCGCGGCATCCAGAGAGCTGTCAACGAGCGATACCACTCGGGCGGACGTACCCAGGAACCCGAACCGTGAAGGATACGATGAGCCATAAAGCGCGACTTTGGCGTGGCGCCAAGAGTATCGGAAGCCCACATTTCGCGGTTGTAATGTTCGAAAGCGCTCCAGTTTTCCGGCAGTTCTTCAGGAGCGATGCCAAACAGAGCGGCCATCCATTTACTTTCAGAGTAATAGCTGGCCCGTTCGGCTGGAGTGAGGGGCGGCAGCGCAAAGTCATACGCGAGGATGGCACTCTCCACGAGTGTGGCGTAGACCCAGCGCAGGGCATTCCGCTCGTTGGCTTCGTAATGGCTCCCCGCCGTAAATCCGGCAGCCGCTTCGGGCAGTTCGCCACGGATCTGCGTATGCAGGGAATGCATGTGGTGCGCGGCTGCAATCACCTGACGTTCAGTGCCGAACACCATCGTGTAGATCACGCGAAAAGTGCTGTGAAATCGCCCGATCGGATTGGCGAGCGTAGTCGAATGCTGATCCAGAGCAGCGGCCACCCAGGGGTGGGCCAACTGCAACAACGCTGCTCGGCCGGCTCCTAAAAACACGGCCGCCTCACGGTTGATTTTCCAACTCACCGAGCGCGGCCCAAAGATACCCTCCAACGGATTGCCAGTCCTCTTCTGGATGCGCTGCAGAAGAGCTTCCACATCGGCTTTGGAGACAAGGGAAGGGGTTTGCCGTTGCGTCGGAATATTCATGGTTCGATAGACGCGCTCCCGGACAGATTAGATTCCTGCTCCCGCGGTCCGGAGATGCGATGAGAGACGCAATGATCCGGGGCTTCCGCGAGGCACGAAGGGCGCGCGATCGCATGAAGCGCCTTTCGCCCGCCTGATCTGCGGCAAACATGACGACCCTTCGCCCGCTGACTACACTTGCAAGGCCAACATTGGGCGGAACTGCATTCACGCGCGCTCCGCCCAATGTCTCGGGTACAGTAACCGGCAGGGCTTCTACTGATCAGGTGTTATCGCAGCCAGCAATCCGTCCTTTGCCTGGTTCGATCCGCCCGTCGTGATGTAGAGGGTGTGCGGGTCCGATCCCTTCACTCCGTTACCAAACATCAAAGTCCATAAAAAACCATTTTCGATTAACTTATGGTCCGAGCTGCGCAACATACCATCAAATTTATATGGGTGATTTTCCCCATCCCTTTCCTTGTTATCTGGCATTGTTTTCATGCTGTAGGCGAGAATGCGTCCGTTCCCGAAGTTGCCGATCAGCAGATCATTGCTGAATTTACCGAACTGAGCAGGCGCCATAACCATACCCCACGGGGCATCTAGATTGCCGCCCTTGGCAACCACTCGGATGAACTTCCCTTGGAGAGTAAAAGCCGCCACCACGCCCAGGCCTTGATGTGTAATCGGCAGACCGCCAGTTTTTGGCATAGCGGCATACGCTACGTACATCTTCCCATCGATATTTGCAATGTTGTACGGCCGCCAGATTCGATCGTGCGGCAACTTGGGAAGGTTATCGTCAGAATCGAACTCGTTCCACTCCTCCTGAAACTTGGCGGGCTGAAACGAACTGTCATAAACCTCTACACCGCCTTGCGGAGTGAAATTGATCGCATATAAGTATGTGTCGGACCCCGCCATGCCGAGCGCCAGTCCGGTATAGACGGCTCCAGCTTTCTGATTGTCGACCGCGACTACCGCGCTGCCAACGCCCCCTGTACTCCCTGGGTTCCATCCGGAAATAGTTCCATTCAGATTGGCAAAAACAAACAGGGAAGAGACCATCCCTGTGGCGCTCGGAATTTTGAAAGCGTTGCCGGCAGAGTTGAAAACTATACCGGTCGGACCATTGGGCCCTCCGGTTTCCGTGGGAACTTTGACGGTCAGCAGTGCGCCCTTGCCGACCTCCACCGAACTGATCGCGTAGACGGTGGAAGTGTTGGATCCTTGATTGGAAATCCAGACCGGGGTTGGGCCTGCCACCATACCCCAAGGATTGATCAAATTCGGATCGGTCACCTTCGCGGCTACATACCCGTTGGAGACCAGGTTGACTTGCTTGTATTCGTTCTCTACGTAATGCTTTTGGGATTGGGCCTTCGTCGCTGCTGGAAAGAGCAGGACCGCGATTATGGCTGAGAAGATAGTGTTTGAGTGGAAGATTCGGTGTGCCATCGGAAGGTGCCTCCTGGGCTGGATATGCCCTTGGCTGGTCGAGCATTGGACGCAGGGGGAGAGGAAAAACCGATGTTGTGATGCCGCGGATACTTTTCCAGTTGCCCGTAAGGACGTTCCCTTTGCTGGGGGAATTGGCTTCTTCCAAACAGCCACCGGTGCGGATGATCTATGACACGTAGCTAAAAAGATAGTCAGAATTCCTCATGCGTTAGCATTAGAAGTGGTCTGTTGACCGCTTTCTTCCATATGAACCGCTCGTCATGGCCCACTGGCCCGCACCGACGGTACAACCCGCTACGCCGCGCATGGGTCTTGGTTTCTCCCCATCGCACTCAACGCCCCTGGCAGGGCGAGGTTGCCCGGACGGAGACTGCATCCGCAGTCCACTACGATCCGCAATGCTACCTCTGTCCTGGGAACACGCGGGCGGGCGGCCACGTGAATCCTGAGTATCAAGACGTTTTCATTTTCGACAACGACTATGCCGCACTGCTTCCGGACATTCCGGATCCGGTGGCCGGTGGTGCTACGCCGGGCGACCTGCTTCGTGCAGAGCCGGAGCAAGGGATATGTCGCGTCCTATGTTTCCATCCCGACCACGATCTGACGCTCGCTCGCATGGCTCACCCGGACATCGAGAAGGTTGTAAATGCATGGGCTTCGCAGAGTGCCGAACTTGGCGGCCAGCAGGGGATCAACTACGTACAAATTTTTGAGAACCGTGGCGCGATGATGGGTGCCAGCAACCCGCATCCGCATTGTCAGATATGGGCCACCAGCCATGTTCCGGACGAGCCACAGGCAGAGTGGATTGCACAAAACGAGTATTTGTCGGCTCACCAAACCTGTTTGCTGTGCGATTATCTGCAAACAGAATTGCCGCTTCAGGAACGCATTGTGTGCGGGAACGAAGAGTTCGCGGCAGTAGTGCCGTTCTGGGCGGTGTGGCCGTTTGAAACGTTGATTCTAAGCCGCAAGCACACCGGCAGTCTGACAGAAATGGACGGAGAGCAGCGCGCCGGCCTTGCCGACATTTTGAAGCGCCTGACGACACGGTATGACAACCTGTTCCAGACCAGCTTCCCATACACCATGGGGCTGCATCCCAGCCCCAGCGACGGTCAGCCTCATCCGGAATGGCACTTCCATGCGCATTTTTATCCGCCGCTTCTTCGCTCCGCGACCGTTCGTAAATATATGGTGGGATTTGAATTGCTCGGCATGCCCCAGCGCGACATTACACCGGAAGTTGCCGCGGAACGTCTGCGCTCCCAGAATGAAGTTCATTACCGCGTAAGAACGTAACGAAGGAAAAAAGTTTGAGCTTCGGATCGATCGCATTGAACGGCCAGCCGCTTAGCCTGGAAGAATTGGCTGCGGTCGCGTATGACGGTATCCCGGTCGTGCTCCACACGGAAGCCAGAAAGCGCATGGAGGTTTCGCGCAGAGTGGTCGAGCATCTGCTTACTGCCGGAACAACGGTGTATGGAATCAACACCGGCTTCGGCAAAATGTCGGATGTATGTATCCCGTCCGAACAACTTGTACCCCTGCAAATTAACCTGGTCCGCAGCCACGCGTGTGGTGTCGGAGACTCGCTGAGCGAACCCGAAATTCGTGGAATGCTGCTTCTCCGCGCCAACGTGCTTGCCAGGGGGACAAGCGGCACGCGCGTAATCGTTGCCGAAAAACTGATTGCGATGCTGAACAAACGAGTGCATCCGGTGGTTCCGGCACGCGGGTCCGTAGGTGCCAGCGGAGACCTGGCGCCCCTGGCTCATCTCGCGCTCGGATTGATTGGCGAAGGCGAAGTCTTCTATCAGGGTAGCCGAATCTCCGCGGCAAACGCACTCGCCGCTGCAGACATTGCACCCCTGGCGCTCGCTGCCAAGGAAGGACTTGCGTTGCTGAACGGCACACAGGCCATGGCTTCCGTTGGTGGCCTGGCGCTGCTCCGCGCGGAGCGCGTTACGCGACTGATGAACCTGGCTGGCGCAATGACGCTCGAAGCCTTGAAGGGAACTCCGGTCGCGTTCGATGAAAGAATCCACGCCGCGAGGCCCCATCCGGGACAGATCGAAGCCGCGCGCCACCTGCGAGAATTGCTTGCCGAAAGCGAGATCCGCGAATCGCATCGCAACAATGATCCTCGCGTGCAGGACGCATATTGTCTGCGCTGTATGCCCCAAGTCCACGGAGCAGTTTTAGATGGGCTCGCCCATGCGCGACAGGTGCTGCAGGTGGAGACCGGCTCGGCCACAGACAATCCGCTTGTGTTTGCCGCAGCGGACGCCACCATGCAGGATACTCATGCGGATGAGATTCTCTCCGGAGGAAACTTCCATGGCGCTCCGCTCGCGCTTGTCCTGGATTTTGCCGCGATCGGAATGACGGACCTGATGAGCATTTCAGAGCGGCGCATCGATCGCCTCGTCAATCCGGATTTGAACGAGGGCTTGCCGCCTTTCCTTACACCGCAGGCTGGCCTCTCGTCGGGCTACATGATCGCCCACGTGGCGGCAGCGGCCCTGTTGGCGGAGGCACGCGTCCTCTCTCACCCTGCATCCGTGGACAGCGTGCCGACATCCGGCGGCAAGGAAGATCACGTTTCTATGGGCATGATGGCCGCATGCAAACTGCGTCAAATCGTGGAGAATGCCGAAGCGGTACTGGCGATCGAATTGATGGCCGCCGCAGAGGGTCTCGAATATCGTCGCCCACTCAGACCCGCAGCGAGGATTGCAGAGGCCTGGGCGCAGGTGCGGCAATTGGTTGCGCCGCTAAACACGGACCGCGCTCTGCAGCCCGACATTGAAGCCCTGCGCTGCGCAATTTTCAACCGTTACTTCGATCGCTGGATGCGGTGAGGTTCATCAGTTGCTTTCCATCGCCCACAGTTTGCGCCGAAGAAGTGGACGGCGAAGCCAGCCCCGACACGCAGTTGTCGCAGGTTCCACAAGGCTCACCCTCTGGTTCGCTGAAATAGGCCCGCAGCAACTGCTTCCTGCACTGGGCAGATTGGGCGTACCTCATCATCTCCTCAAGACGGCTTCGGTCTGAACGGCTGCGCTCCTCGTAGGCTGTCAGCAGCCGCTCCACGTCGGCGGCTACATAGGGCCGTTCCGTTCTTTTGTAGCCGCCTGGAAATCGACGCACCCACTCTCCTTCACGGAGTAAATGCAGAATCGTCTGGGTGCGGCGCTGTGGTACCCCGCTCTTCTTAGCTGCATCCGCAGCTGTCGAAGGAAACTCCAGCGCATCGTAGACAGCTTTGCATTCGGCGGCTTTCGGATATCGGCCTCCAAGAAAGAAACTCTGGATGCGCTTGTCCTCCAGCCGGTACAGCAACGCAGCGTGAGCTGGTTTGCCGTCGCGTCCCGCCCGGCCAGCTTCCTGGTAATACGTCTCCAGGGAATCGGGAAACTCGTAGTGATAGACGAAGCGTATATCGGGCTTATCAATGCCCAATCCAAAGGCCTTCGTCGCAATCAAAATTTTCACATTGTTTTGCATGAAATCCGACTGGACTCTTTCGCGCTCACGCGCTGGCATCCGGCCATGATAGTGCGCCACCGGAACGCCCTCGATTTTGAACCAGTCGTGTAGTGCCACCGCGCTGCGCACGGTGGCCGTGTAGACGATTCCAGTCCCTTCCTGATTCGCAATCAATTCGCTCAGCCGCATCTGCTTGGCTTCGTCGTTGACGGTGGAATAGACGGCCAGTTGCAAGTTAGCCCGTTCAATTCCAGTGCTTACGACAACTGCGTCCCGCGCATTCAACTGCGTCAGGATGTCCTGAACCACGTTCTCTGTTGCCGTTGCGGTCAGCGCGATCACAGGAGGATTTCCAAGGCGCTGCCGCGCGTAGCGTAATCCCAGATACGCTGGCCTAAAATCGTGACCCCACTGCGAAATGCAGTGCGCCTCATCGACAGCCAGCAGACTCACTCCGCCTTCGGCAAGCTTCGCCAGAAATTCCGGATTCTCCAGCCGCTCCGGAGTCACGTAGATCAACTGCGAGATTCCCGCCTGAACCACGTCCATAGCTTCCGCCGACTCCGCAGTATTCAAGGTCGAATCGATCTTCTCGACGACGATCGCCGCGTACTGCGCTTTTTCCTGCTGGTCCTGCATCAGCGCAATCAACGGCGAAACCACAACCACGGGCCGGGGCAGAAACACGGCGGGCAATTGATAGCACAGAGATTTGCCCGCTCCGGTCGGCATCAGCACCAGCACGTCGCGATGGCTGAAGACAGCTTCCAGCGCTTGTTTCTGGCCTGGCCGAAAGCGCTCCACTCCAAAGCGGATGCGCGCTTCCCGTAACAAGCTATCCCAAGGGATTTCTCGAGTCGTCTTTGAGGTTGGCCGCTTGCGGAGCTTACCGCGTAGAACTGAAATGGCGCCCGGTGGTGTGGGAACCGCATCGTCGGCCTGCACGGCCTCAGTTTGCCGCTGACTCAATGGATACCTCCGATAGTGCACCTGACATGGATGCTTTCCTCTATGCTTATGTCTCCCGGGCTCTCTTGACTGCAAGCCCGGTTTGTTTCCACCGAACAGGCCAATCAGATTCTCGGGATTGAAACATGCGCAGATCAATCGTTCGCAGGACCAGGCACTGGATCGCCAATCGTGGCCTTGCTGGAACTCTGGCCGAGTCATTCCGGCGCGTACCGATGATATTTCGGCGATTGCAGTCACGCTTCTTTGAAGAAGAGCACCTGACATCGCCACGAACTGCTGTGCATCCTTTTGATACCCTGCACGGGGTTGATACGAGTGGCTTAATCTGGGGCGAAGATTTGAAGTCGTCTCATCCGGACACCTACTGGGCTTCCGGCTACTATGCGATTTCCCCGTCAGTTTTTTGGAAGGCAATGGAGCGGCTCAATCTGCCTTGGGAGCGCTTCACATTTATCGACGTAGGCTGCGGAAAAGGCAGGGCATTGTTGCTGGCCCAGCGATACCGCTTTCATCAACTTGTTGGCCTGGAGATTTCTCCGGAGCTGGCGCAGATTGCTCGA
>DASSZI010000066.1:0-4455 GCA_035713565.1 Acidobacteriaceae bacterium
CGATGTCGATGCCGGAACCGCCAAGCGGCGATGTATGCACGATGATTTTCTTGATGTGAACGGCGCTGGGGCTGGTGCCCGTGCTGCCGGCGGGCCCGGCCGGCACAATTACTGGTGCAGGCACAATGATCGGGACAGGCGGCGTTGCCGGAACAGTCTGGGCCAGAGCCGGGACAACGGCAAGGATGACAATCGCCGGACCAAAAGGGAGGTGGGACGCATGAAACTTGAGCAGCATCCGCTGCCGACGCAGGGTTTTCATCGAACTTCCTCCTGCTAGGCATCGACACGATGATGTCCAGCTTATTGGCCAGATGCGCTGAGCAGGCGCAACAAGCTTGAAACGTATTCGCGATCCTGATGAGTTCTCGTCTTCACAGCCTCCTACGAGGCAATCCTGTCTCCTAAAAAAGTCTTTCCCTGTTCCAAGATCTCATGCAAAACATTCGGAAGAAGCCGATAGTAGACCATTTTCCCGTCATTCCTCATTTTCAGCCATCCACGCTCGTGCAGTGCACGCAACTGATGAGAAGTGGCGGCCACGCTCAGCTTCAGAACCTGAGCCACGTCACAGACGCAAAGCTCCTCGCGCTCCAAAGCCAGCAGAATACGCAAGCGGTTGCGGTTGCCGAGGCTGTCAAACACACGCGCGAACCGCTCGATCTCCTGTTCTTGCCGTGCCAGACGCTCCCGGACGATGGCCACCTTTTCTGGTGCGAAGCTGCGGATTTGACATCGCGGAGCTGGTTCTATGTCCTTCATTTTCGGTAATATGAGAATGACTAATTGCGCATGTCAACGCTTTTCTTCCTCACATCGTTGAGACGAGATATCGGCCTCTTGTTGGTTCTGTTGCAAGCCCTGCGGTGCTTGTGGTTGAGGGGGTTGGGATTTCGAGCGGCAGGCAGGGCAATGGCGGCGGATCAGGAGCGATCGTTCAAGGGACGGCATTTCACGTCCGAGGTCATCCTGTGGGCGCTTCGCTGGTACCTTGCCTTTCCGATCAGCTACCGGGACCTGTCGCTGATGCTGGCGGATCGGGGGTTTGGCGGTTGATCACACGACGCTGTTCCGCTGGGTGCAGTCATACGCGGCGACACTGGAGCAGCGGATCAGGCGGCATCTGCGGCCATGCACTGGCTCTTGGCGGGTGGATGAAACCTACATCAAGGTCAAGAGCATCTGGACCTATCTGTACCGGGCGGTCGACAGCTTGGGCCAGACCATCGACTTCCTGCTTTCCGCCCGCAGAGACGCGGCGGCAGCCAAACGGTTCTTCCGCAAAGCTCTGGCGCAGCCGCACACCGTCAACCCGCGCACGATCACGGTGGACAAGAACCCGGCCTATCCACGTGCCACCACCGACATGAAGCGGATGCGGCAACTGTGGCGCTTCTCGCGGCTGCGGCAATGCAAATACTTGAACAACATCGTGGAGCAGGACCACCGGCGGATTAAACGGCTGGTGCGGCCGGGGCTGGGCTTCGGCAGCTTACCAACAGCGAGACGAACCCTGGCAGGTTTTGAGGCAGTGGCGATGATCAGGAAGGGGCAGGTTCACAACATTGACGGCCGAGACATGCAGGCTCAAGCCACCTTCGTTGCCGGCATCTTCCAGATCGCCGCCTGAAAAACCTCACTCCCTTCACCATCCGCGTCTTGCTCCAGAGTTTGCAACAGAACCAAGCTGGGATTATGCTGACCGAGCTGGTGCCGGCTTTCGAGGAAAGTGACTCCTCGTCCGGCGGAAACTTCCCCGACATTGCCAGGCGTCAAGTATAAGCTCCGGTCGACGGTAAATGGACCTGCCGCTCCGAGGTGATGGGTTCGCCTCGAGGTGGGAATTTCTTGTTTCGCTCTGGCCGTTAATCAGATCTACACTTTTGGCTTGTAGGGGAAACAGACATTTTCAGAGGGAAGCCCGAGAGTGCAGGTTTAGTCGTCTCATCTGAAACCAACCTCCCCGGATCGATGGTCTGGGTTTTTTGTCGCGACGATACAGATCATTAGTTGTAGTACAGAACTACAGCCCTAGTGGATAAAATCTGACACTTGGTACCCGCGCTGCAGGTCGATTTTGTATCGCGAGCGGCTGGAGCCCAGCAGGTACCAAGTGTCAGATTTTATCCACTAGCAGCGATGGACTTTATGAACTCCGACGACAGAATGGTGAAGATGTTAGAAAACTACTAAAACGTTTGAGAAAGCGGAGCAAAAAAATATCACTATAGAGCATGAAGTTCATAATGTCACAGCGGATTTTTGAGCTTCTTAGCCTCGCGAAAGATGGTCGTGCGGCGGTTGCAGTTATCGTAGCAGTCATGGCGCCTGTCCTCATCGGTTTCGCCGCTTTGGCTACCGATGTACCGTATTGGTATGGCACGCGCGAAGCCTTGCAGACAGCAGTGGACGCGGCTGCAATGAGCGCCGCTCTGACTGGATTTAACGGCACAGCGGCGCAAACTCTTGGCGTATTAGCTGCCGATAGTGCAACATCCCGGCAATTCGATTTCCAGCATCCCTCGCCTAATACCAACTTCATCATGACAGAGACGAGCGAACAGCCGTCCGGATCAACGCTCTACACCGCAACGGCATCAGTGCCATTGCCATTATTTTTTTCCGTGCTCGCCCTAGAAGGGAAAAGACCCGAGGCATCTGCCAGCGCCTCAGCAATGCGGCAAGCGCGGCCTGCGAGTTGTGTGCTCAGTTTAACCCGGAGGAGGAAAAATGCGATAGCTACAAAAGGTGGCGGTGCAATTATCGCTAAAAACTGCGGCGTCTTCGCCAACTCGAAGGCGGGCTATTATGCAATTTCGGCCGGCGACTATGGAAACATCCAAGCTAAAACCGTGGGAGCAGTCGGCGGTGTCACCGGCGTACCACCTGGCTATAATGTCTTCCAAAATGCCTCAGCTGAAGCCGACCCATTGGCAAGCATGCAGAACCCGCCCGCTTTGCCGGCAGGATTCCAACCCTGCCAAAGCGCTTCTACCATATCAAACCAGGACGGCGCGGCATTCTCAGGCGGTGCGTGTTTCGAGGGCGGCCTTAAAATATCAACCCGTGGCACGGTTACCTTCGGCCCCGGAATTTACTATTTTTCCAACGGAAATTTGGACATTTCTGGCGCAAGCCAGATTGTCGCGGACGGAGCGACGTTCGTTTTTGAGAACAATGCCGGCTTCAGAGTTTCAGGCCATGAAACAAGGCTGGATTTACGGGCGCCGAGCACAAATTGTGTTCAGCCGAATGAATATGCTTCTTCGGCAATCTCAAGCGCTCCTAGTGGAATCTGCGGCGTGTTGATCTATCAGGCCCGGAATGACATCGCCCCGGATGCGCTGCATGCTGCGACTGGAAGGGTGAGCGGAATAATTTACGCTCCCGGAGCTTCGCTGAGAATAACCGGCCAAGGCACCCTGGCTGCAAATACAGGATCAGATGGAACATCCGGCACATTAAGCGTCGTGGCCGATACCATCGTCGTCTCGGGCGGTGCTCAACTTGATGCTTCGGCGGCACCCACGATGACAAGTTACGCTGTTTATCTGGCGAAATGATCTATCCGCCCGCAGGGGCATCCATGTATGAATTCCCCTGCGGGTCAAGGCAATGCGGTTGAGTGTCGTTTGGCAACTATAGCTGCGATCTCAACACACTGTACCAATGTACGATCAGGCAAGCTGCTTACGAGATATCTTGCGGCGCGTACTGACCAGGGCGAGGCCGGCGACCCCGGTGCCGAGGAGGAGGAACGAACCGGGTTCCGGAACCGGCACGGCCGGAGGCAAGTAGGAGGACAAGCCCGAAATTCGCGGCTGCTTGAATTGCAGGAATCCACCGGGGGCCAAAAGGCTTACCGACGAGATCGTCTCCTTGTCGGCGGCAACAATGGTCAAGTAGTTCTCGCCATTACCCAGGGAATACTGGTCGGAAAAGATGCCATCATTAGCGGTCACCGTAACAGTTGCGGTACCGCTTCCTTTGTTTGGATCCATGATGAAATCGGTAAAGGTATATCCTGGCGTAGTGATCGTCAGATTGTTGATGTTGACGTTGTCCGGATGCTGACCGGTTCCCAGAATTTGGGCTTGGCCTTTCGCTGTCTGGTAGAGCGTCTGCGTTGAACTGAAGTCGACGCCGACCCCGGACTGAGTCGCGCCATGGATTGTCGTTCCGGTCTCCGCCGCGCCGAACAAGATATTCTCTTCGCCCGGCTGCTGGGGATTGTTGCCCAGCGTGAAGATGATGTTGGCTGAAGCGGTCCTGCTGAGACCCAGAACCGCAGCTGCGGCTAGCGCCGCCAGGTGTATTTTTTTCAGCATCTAATCCTCCCTACGCTTGTTCAACGGTGTATCGGCGGAATGATCATCCAAAGTTTAATAGAGTTTCAGGATAATGGAAACAAACCATAAATGGTATTACTCAAAAATCGTGACAACCTTGGCCATC
>DASSZI010000067.1:0-10713 GCA_035713565.1 Acidobacteriaceae bacterium
TCTGCCTAACCGCCGATGACGACGACTTTACCGCCAGCCTTTTCGATTTTTTCCTGAGCCGTCTTGGAGAATTTGTGCGCGTGGACCGTCACCGCCGCAGTCAGCTCACCCACCCCAAGCACCTTCACCAGTGCATTGCGCTTGCGCACCAGACCCAACCCCACCATCGCCTCATAGGTAAGCTCGTCCTGGGCAACCTCCGCAATGCGGTCGAGATTGATAACGGTATACTCGGCCCGAAAAATGTTCGTAAATCCGCGCTTTGGTAGACGGCGGTGAAGCGGCATCTGACCGCCTTCAAAGCCGCGCATCATTCTGGAGCCGGACCGTGAGCGTTGCCCTTTGTGTCCGCGCGCGGAGGTCTTGCCCATGCCGGATCCCATACCGCGGCCCACCCGCTTTTTCCCGGAGTTTGCCTTCTTGGGCGCTCGTAATGTCGATAAATTCATCATTCCCTGTCCTCAATTCCAACACAGTCCGCTTGCCTGCTGGGAGCCATGCGTTCTTCCTGTCCGGGCACCGGTCAACTTGCTAAAGAATGCGAACCAGATGCGGAATCGCCTTCACCATCCCGCGTATGGACGGGGTGTCCTCGCGCTCTACGATCTGGCGCAGACGTGTAAAGCCCAGCCCCTTCACCACTCGCTTGTGCTTGAATGGCGTGCAGATCGCAGAACGATAATATTCAATCCTGATTTTGCCTGATGGGCTCGTTTCCGGCATGGCTACAGCTCCTCTACTGGCTTGCCGCGCAGGGCAGCCACATCATGCTTATCGCGCAATTGCACCAGAGCATCAAAAGTCGCGCGAACCACGTTATGTGGATTTGCCGACCCGAGACTCTTGGTCAGCACGTTTTGGATTCCCACGGAAGTCATGATGGCGCGCACCGCTCCGCCTGCGATCACTCCCGTGCCTTCCGGTGCAGGCTTGAGCAGCACATGCCCGGATCCGAACCGTCCGAGCACCTGATGGGGAATCGTGGTCTCCGTCATGTTGACTCGCACCAGATGTTTTTTGGCAGATTCAATCCCTTTGCGAATCGCCTGCGGGACTTCCTTCGCTTTACCGGAACCGAAACCAACCACACCGGCGGAAGCATCGCCCACCACTACCAGGGCTGCGAAGGACATGTTTTTGCCGCCTTTCACAACCTTGGTCACGCGATTAATGGAGACCACCTGATCCTTCAGGTTGTACTGCCCGGCTTCCAGCTTTCTCTTGAGTACTGCCATCCGTTCGTATCCTTTCAGGCGTCGGGCCTGCTTACCAATTTTTAGAAATCCAGTCCGGCTTCACGAGCGGCATCGGCCAGCGCCTTGATACGCCCGTGGTACAGATACCCACCGCGGTCGAAAACAACCTTCTTAATGCCTTTTTCCTGCGCCTTCTCCGCGATCAGCCTGCCCACTTCCCTGGCCGCTGCTATATTCCCGCCGGTCTTCAACTTGGCTGTCACACTCGAGGCCGCAGCCAGCGTATTGCCGGCCTGATCGTCAATCAGCTGGGTGTAGATCTGATTGAGCGAACGGTACACATTCAGGCGCGGCCGTTCCGCCGTCCCCTGCACCTTGCGGCGGATTCTGGCATGGACGCGTTGACGATTGTTGTTGCGCAATATCTGCGGAATCATGAGATGTTTCCTTCCTAAAAGCGGAGACGCCCCGCGTCCCCGTTCGGTGCTGGCCAGAGGCGCCAGATCGTTGGATTACTTGGCGCCAGTCTTGCCGGCCTTCTTCTTCAGCTTCTCGTCCGCATACCGTACGCCCTTGTTCTTATAGGGGTCTGGCTTACGCAAGGAGCGCATGTCTGCGGCCACTTGGCCGACCTTCTGCCGGTCGATACCGGTGACGGTCACACGGGTCTGCTTCGGATCGATGGTGACAGAGATTCCGGTCGGCAGCGGCACTTCGATCGGATGCGAATAGCCGAGCGTGAACACAACCGTGTTCTTGCCCTTCAACTCTGCGCGATATCCAATTCCAACGATGTCCAGGTCGCGGGTCCAGCCCTGCGTCACGCCATGAACAGCATTCGCGACCAAAGCGCGCGTCAGGCCATGAATCGCAGCCTGCGACTCTTGCTTCCGTTCGACGTAGAGAAGACCATCCTTCTCCACAAAATCAAGTCCGCCAGGAATGTTTTGCTGCACCTTCCCCTTCGGGCCCTCGACAGTGACCACGTTCCCCTGCACGCTGTACTTGACACCCTTTGCCAGCGGGATTGGCTGTTTTCCAATACGAGACATCGAATAACTCTTTCTAACGGCTTGCGAGTCGCACGCGATCTTCGATCGCACGTTCCACTGCAGCCAACTTCATACCACCTGCGCCGCGATTTCTCGCCGCATGCGAATCCTTACCAGACTTCGCACAGCAATTCTCCGCCGACGCCCTCACGGCGTGCCTGACGGCCCGTCATCACTCCTTTTGGAGTAGTGATGATGCTGATGCCCAAGCCGCCCTGCACGCGGCGGATCTCGTCGCGGTGCACATACACGCGGCAGCCGGGATGCGACACCCGCGCCAGACCGCGGATCGCCGCCTGGTTGTTGGTGTCGTACTTCAGGTAAACCCGCAGAAAACGCCTGCTGTTCTCCTCAGTCGCCTTGAAGTTGCTGATGTATCCCTCTTCTTTAAGGATACGTGCAATTTCCATCTTCAACTTGGAAGCCGGGACATCCAGCTTGGCGTGACGCGAGCTGATTGCGTTGCGCAGCCTCGCCAATAAATCCGATACAGGATCACTTACACTCATCGTATCTCCTTCATCCCCCGTTCGCTCAACCTGTTGAGAACCTGCGAGGATGTTATCAACGTCCTGGTAACAGGACGTTCCAGCTATTCATTCCAACCAAACTACCAGGAGGACTTTACCACGCCTGGAATCTCGCCCTTCAGCGCCAGACTGCGAAAGCACAGCCGACAAATGCCAAACTTGCGGAGGAACGCGCGCGGCCGTCCGCACAGGTTGCACCGGTTATGCTGCCGTGTGGAGAACTTCGGCTTGCGTTTATCCTTGATTCTTTTCGCTGTGGTTGCCATTGTTCGTTATTTCGTCCTCTCGCCTGAACTTCAGGCCGTCTGCCGGAATGGCATGCCAAAGTGCTTCAGCAACGCCCGGGCTTGCTGGTCGTCCTTTGCAGTCGTCACGATTGTGACATTCATGCCTTTCAACTTGTCGACCCGTGAGTAGTCGATTTCGGGAAAGATCAGCTGGTCGCGAATTCCCAACGTATAGTTGCCCCGCCCATCAAAGCTCTTGGTGGATACCCCTTTGAAATCACGAACGCGCGGCAGAGCGGTGGACACCAGCCGATCTAAAAACTCATACATCTTTTCGCCCCGCAAAGTCACCATCGCACCAATCGGCATACCTTCACGAACTTTGAACGCCGCAATAGACTTCTTGGCGCGGGTCGTTACAGGCTTCTGACCTGTGATCAGCCCCAGATCCGTCATCAGCGGATCCATGACTTTTACGTTCTGCGTCGCCTCGCCGAGACCCATGTTCAGGACAATTTTCTCCAGGCGCGGAACCGCCATCGCGTTTTTTAGCCCAAGCTCTTTCTGGAGCGCCGGCTTAATTTCCTTCAGGTACTTGTCTTTCAATCTGGCTGCCATCTTGGTTCATCCTTGCTTTGGGAAAGTGCGTCGCCATGGAAACGCGCCGCGGAAATATCCTTACTTCTTTGGGTTGAGCGTCTGACCACATTTACGGCAGACGCGCACCTTCGTGTCGCCTTCCATTTTGAATCCGACCCGCACGGGCCCGCAGTCGCCGCAGACCAGCATTACGTTGGAAATATGAATTGGATTTTCTTGCTCAGCGATGCCGCCCTTGATGTTGCGCTGCGGATTCGGCTTGACGGTCTTCTTCACCATCATGACGTGTTCGACAAGCATCCTGTTCTGGTCCTGCATCACGCGCAGCACTCGACCACGCTTGCCTTTGTCCTTGCCTGCGATCACTTCCACGGTGTCGTTCCGGCGAATCTTCAGTCCTGGCATAACCTTCTCTCACTCCCCTTCACTGCTGGCCTTCGCAGCCTCTCCTCTGCTTCAGAGGACTTCCGGTGCCAAGGAAACAATCTTCAAAAACTTCTTTTCGCGCAGCTCGCGCGCCACCGGACCAAACACGCGGGTACCCACCGGTTCTCCGGTTTCGTTGATCAATACAGCGGCGTTCTGGTCGAAGCGGATGTACGTTCCATCGCGGCGGCGATACTCTTTCCGCGTGCGCACAATTACCGCTTTCACAACTTTGCCTTTTTTTACCTGGCCATCCGGAGAGGCCTCCTTCACAGCGGCCGTGACCACATCCCCTAAGCCAGCTTTGCGGCCCGTCGAACCGCCGAGCGGCAGGATCACCTGCAGCTTGCGAGCGCCGGAGTTGTCGGCCACCGCCAACATCGTTCTCATCTGTACGGCCATGATCGTCTTCTCCTGAAATCTTGAAAGCAAACCCACTCAACGGGTGCCCAGGCTCGCGAAACGGACCTGGGTTTCTTATTAGACGGCCTGAGGAACGCTGTCTTCGGCCTGCACCAGGGTCGAGCGTCGTACAATCTCTTCCAGTTGCCACCGCTTCAGCTTGCTTAGCGGGCGGGTTTCGCGAATGCGCACAATATCTCCCATCCGGGCCGTCTTGTGCTCATCATGCGCGTAAAACTTTTTTGTAGTCCGCATGGTCCGCAGATACTTCGGGTGCGCTTTGCGCATTTCCACAGCCACCACAATTGTCTTCTGCATCTTGGTGGAGACGACTTCTCCGACCTTCTCATTGCGATGAGAAACGGCTGGAGTATTCGACTGCTCCCCGGTGACTTCCTTCTTTGCGTCTGTCATTGCTTAGCTGCCCCTCTTTGCGCTTGCCTTACCGCGCTTGGCCGTCTTGGTCCTGCCTGTGGTTGCTTTCTTCGCTTTCGCCGCATCTTTCGAAGTCTTCTTCGATCGCGCCGTACTGGATTTAGCCGACTTCCCTTTGGCCGCCTTCTTCGAGCTCTTTTTGACCTTCCGTTTCGGAGAGGCCGGTGCGGCTCCTGACGAATCCGCGATACCGAGGGCGCGCTGCCGCTGGACAGTCTTGATCCGCGCGATGTCCTTTTTCAGCTCACGCAGCTTCTTCAATCCTTCGTTCTGTCCCATGCGCATCTGAAAGCGCAGGCGGAAGACCTGCTCGGCCGCATGATGCTCCTGCTGCGCCAGTTCCTCTGGATCCAGATTTACAATCTTGTCCATTTCCATGATTCAGTCCTTCATCTCCGGACGTATCCGGGGCCATTCCATCGGTTGTTCCTTAGTCTGCTTCAAAACCGACACCACAACATCAACCCTACTTCTGGGCGGTCGCCGTGGACGCATCATGCCGCGATACAAACAGAGTTTTCATTGGCAGCTTATGCGAAGCCAGCCGCATCGCTTCCTGCGCAACTTCCCGGGTCACGCCTTCCATCTCAAACAGCACCTTCCCCGGGCGGACAACTGCGACCCAGTGGTCCAGGGGTCCCTTGCCGGAACCCATACGGACCTCCGCAGGCTTCTTGGTGATGGGCTTGTCCGGAAATAGCCTCAGCCAGATTTTGCCACCACGTTTGATAAAACGCGTCATCGCGACACGGCTCGCCTCAATTTGCCTGTCCGTGATGTGGGCATGGTCGAGCGTCTTCAGGCCGAAATCCCCAAACGCAAGCTCCGACCCGCGCCAGGCTTTGCCTCGGTTCCGGCCTTTCTGCTGTTTGCGAAACTTCACTTTCTTCGGCATCAACATAACAAAATCCTCTTGAAACTCAAACTTGGGCCCATTGTCCCGGTTCCACGCAACCTATCTGACACGAGTCGCATCCACTAGAAAACGCTGGTTCCCACTTGAGGTTCGCGCTTCTTCTGTTGGTAAATATCGCCCCGATAGACCCACGCTTTGACTCCGATAATGCCGTAGGTTGTGTGCGCCTCCGCAAAGCCGTAATCAATATCCGCCCGTAACGTGTGCAGCGGTAGCCTACCCTGGAGGTACCACTCAGAACGCGCGATCTCCGCGCCGTTCAATCGTCCGCCGACCCGCACCTTGATCCCGCGACAGCCAAAGCGTAGCGCCGAGTCTACGGATTTCCGCATCGCACGGCGGAAACTGACACGCTTCTCCAGTTGCAGCGCAATGTTTTCTGCGACCAGTTGAGCATCGAGCTCAGGCTTGTTTACCTCCACGATATCGATGAAGACCTCGCGGTTGGAACGCTTCTGCAGATCGCCCTTGAGCTTTTCTATCTCTGCGCCCTTGCGTCCAATGATGATGCCTGGCCGCGCGGTGCGGATGATGATACGCAGCTTGTTGCCCGGCCGTTCAATTTCAATCGAACTTACCCCGGCAGACTTCAGCTTGTCCTTTAGTTCGCGGCGCAGCAGCACGTCTTCGACGAGCAGCCGATCATAGCCGCGCTCTACGAACCAGCGCGACTTCCAAGGCTTGTTGATCCCCAACCGAAACCCGTAAGGGTGGACTTTCTGACCCATGGTGAATCCCTTCCCGTTCGCTTACTTCGCTGTCTTTTTGGCGGCGTTCTTGCTCTTCACCGCGGTTTTCTTAGCCGCAGTCTTCTTCACCGGTGACTTGCGGGCAATTGGCTTCCGTGCTGGTTTCCTACCCGCACCAGCTGCATCAACTTCGGAATGACCCGTTTCCGCCAGACTGGCACGCTTCTTTTCAGCCACTGTGATCAGAATGTTGGAAATTCGCCGCTGATAACGGAAAGCACGTCCCATCGGAGCTGGACGAATCCGCTTCAGCCTTGGCCCTTCGTTGGCAACAGCCATTTTGACGTAGAGATTGTCGACGTCGAGATCCAGCCCGCGTTCGCCGCTAAGGTAATTCGCATTCTCAAGCGCCGAGCGGAGCACCTTCTCCACCAGCGGCGCAACTCGCTTTTTGGTAAACGCCACCGTCTGCAGCGCGTCTTCCACACGGCGGCCCTTGATCAAGTCCAGCACGAGCTTCGCCTTCTGAGGCGACACCCGCTGGAACCTGGCTTCCGCCCTGAACTCCTGTGTCTCGTATTGCATCGTGCGCTATGCCTTTCCCGCTTTTACCGTGGCTTGGTGGCTGTTTCTGCCTTGGCGGAGTGACCCTTGAATGTACGTGTCGCGGCAAACTCGCCCAGTTTGTGACCTACCATGTTTTCCGTGACATAAACCGGGATGAACTTCCTGCCGTTGTGTACCGCAATCGTGTGGCCGACCATCTCCGGAAAAATCGTGGACCGGCGTGACCAGGTGCGGATCACCTTCTTGTCATTGGCCCTGTTCATTGTCTCAATCTTCACGATCAAATGCGTGTCGATGAACGGACCTTTTTTTGTCGAACGTGCCATGCATTCTCCTTACTTCTTCGCTGCTTGACCTGCTATTTCTTCTTGGGCCGATTGACAATCATGGCATCCGTCCGCTTGTTATTGCGTGTCTTGTAGCCTCGCGTCGGCTGTCCCCAAGGGGTCACCGGATGACGTCCTCCGGAAGTCTTGCCTTCACCGCCCCCATGCGGGTGATCGACGGGGTTCATTGAGACGCCGCGATTGGCGGGACGAATCCCCAGCCAGCGGTTTCTGCCTGCCTTCCCTATAGAGACGTTTTCGTGATCCGTATTTCCAACCTGACCTATCGTGGCCATGCAATCCACCAGCACCTTGCGTGTTTCGCCGGAAGGCAGTTTGAGCAGCGCGTAGTCGCCCTCCTTCGCCACCAGCTGCGCGGCAGAACCGGCGGAGCGCACCATCTGCGCACCTTTTCCAGGCCGCAGCTCCACGTTGTGCACCGTGGTACCGGCAGGAATATTTCGCAGCGGCAATGCGTTGCCCACAAGGATATCGGCTTGCTCGCCACTCATGATCGCCTGCCCTACCTCCAGCCCAATTGGCTGTAGAATGTAGCGCTTCTCTCCATCCGAGTAGTGGATCAGCGCAATGCGCGCGGAGCGATTGGGATCGTATTCAATCGTTGCCACACGGCCCGGAATGCCGGATTTATCGCGCTTGAAGTCAATCAGCCGCAGCTTGCGCTTATGCCCGCCGCCATGATGACGCATCGTGAGATCGCCGGAGTTTCTGCGTCCGCCACTTCGCTGGCGTACCGACGTCAGTGGCTTGTGAGGACGGTCCGTCGTCAGGTCAGCATTCACGACAGTGGACGTAAAGCGCAGCGACGGTGTAACTGGTCGATATGTCTTAATAGGCATCAGTTCTTCTCGTATCGATTCCGGGGTCTCCCGCGAGGGTTCCGGCATCTTTCAAATCGTCCTGCGACTCGAAGGGCGATACGCCCTTCCGCTTACAGGTTGTTAATGTACTCCGGCATTTTTTCTCCGGCCTTCAGTCGCACATAGGCCTTTTTCCAGTCTGAGCGAAAACCACTGAAGCGACCCCGCTTGCGTTCCTTGCCAACAAAGTTCGAGGTGCGAACGGCCTGCACTTTCACCTTGAAAAGCATTTCGACCGCCTGCTTGACCTCAGTTTTCGTGGCCGCAGGAGCAACCTCAAACACAAGAGTTGCTTCAGTTTCCTTCGCGCCCAGTCCCTTTTCCGTGATCAGCGGGCGACGAATTACTTGATAAATATCTGCCATCAGGCCACCTCCGCGCTAGCGGCGAGCTTACGTCGCGAGACTGTCTTTTTGAGTGTTTCCTGCAACTGCTCGATCGCCGAACGCGAGAAAATCGCGCGTTCATGCTTCAGCAGGTCGTAGGGATGCACTTCATTGCCCAGCACCAATTCCACACCATCCAGATTGCGTGCGCCTAGCATCAGCGTGCGGCTCAACGACGAGCTGCTTTCCACCAGAAGTGCCGTCTTCCGTGCATCCAGAGTCTTCAAAGCATTCCGGTAGAGCTTCGTGCGCGGCTCCTGTAATTCGAGGCTCTCCACCACAGTCAGCGCCCCGTCCGCGAGCTTTGCTGCGATTGCAGCACGCAAGGCGCCCAGGAGCTTTTTGCGGGGGAAAGCATATTCGTACGAGCGGGGCTGTGGTCCGTGAACCGTTCCACCGTGCCTCCACAGGGGAGATCGGATCGAGCCCACACGTGCCCGGCCTGTTCCCTTCTGCTTCCACAATTTTTTACCCGCGCCTGAGACTAACTTGCGGTTCTTGGTGGCCGCCGTTCCCTGCCGCAGCGCGGCGCGATAATGCGTCACCGCTTCCCACAGCAGCGCCTCGTTTACCTGCGCCGGACCGAAAACCTCGTCGGCAAGGTCCAGCGTTCCCACCTTGTTCCCCGCCAAATCCACTACGTCGATGTTCGCCATTGCTCTACTCTCTTTAAGCGCGTGCTACTTCTTCTTGCCGGCTGAAGCCTTTTTTGAAGCCTTAAGCGGATCGACCGTCGATGCGCCGCTGAAACCGCGACGCTCCCGGGGCGGCTGCTTGGCTTTGGTGATCACCACATACCCTTCTTTGTGCCCGGGAACTGCGCCCTCAACCATCAACAGGTTGTCTTCCGTGTCAATGCCGCGAATTCGAAGGTTACGTACCGTAACGTTATCCACGCCCATGTGGCCTGGCATTCGCATACCCTTAAACACACGCGAAGGAAATGAGGAAGAACCGATCGACCCCTGAATCTGGAACATATGGCCGTGCGATTTGGGCCCGCCACCAAAGCCGTGGCGCCGCACGACTCCAGCAAATCCGCGGCCCTTGCTCGTCCCGCGTACATCAACAAACTTTTCGTCCGCGAAGATATCGACCAAAACTTTGTCGCCAGCCTTTAAACCGTTGGAAGCTTCACCTTCACCCGCAGACACACCGATCTCAACCGGAACTTCCCGGACCACCCGCACCGGAGGAACATTGTTCTTTCCGAAATGGCCCGCCATCGCCTTATTGATCTTCGAGCTCTTTACAAACTCCACCAGGCCGATTTGCGCCGCGTCATATCCGTCCTTAGCCTGCGTTTTCAACTGCGTGATTACGCAAGGGCCAACTTGCAAGACCGTGATGGGATGAATGTCACCCTTCTCATCAAACACCTGGGTCATGCCAATCTTTTTTCCGAGTATTCCCGATACTGCCATCTTCTGTCTCCCCTCATCATGCGCAGCTTTTGCGGCGCACTGCCGGTTGTCCCGCCACGTCCGACCCGTTGGCTTACTTCTCGAATGCCTTGATTTCCACGTCCACACCAGCGGGCAGGTCGAGACGCATCAGCGCGTCCACCGTCTGCTGCGTTGGCTCAAGAATATCGATCAGCCGCTTATGGGTGCGTATCTCAAACGCCTCGCGCGACTTCTTATCCACGTGCGGCGACCGCAGAACGCAGTACTTGTTCTTCACCGTCGGCAGCGGAATCGGTCCGGCGACCTGCGCGCCAGTACGCTTCGCCGTATCGACGATCTCACCCGTCGAAGTGTCGAGCACACGGTAGTCATACGCTTTCAGGCGAATGCGAATTCTCTGTCCAACCATAATTGATCTCTTCTCTTAAACCGTCTTGAACTGCGGTGCAGGTGCCCCAGGTCTCGATTCTGAGACCTGGGAACTTGAGCGCGCCTACTTCAGAATCTCGGCAATTGCGCCGGCGCCTACGGTGCGTCCGCCTTCGCGGATGGCAAACCGCAGGCCCTTCTCCATGGCCACCGGCGTGATCAGCTCGATCTCGAGCGACACATTGTCCCCCGGCATCACCATCTCGGTGCCTTCCGGCAGCTTGGCCACCCCCGTCACGTCCGTC
>DASSZI010000068.1:0-9604 GCA_035713565.1 Acidobacteriaceae bacterium
AGCCGCCTCAAAAATATCTGAGGGCGAACGGACCAAGAATTCAACCGACTGCAGGTCTCAGGGTTTGACCGATCATTGTATTCCCTTATTTCCTCCTTAAACCGAAGCAGTACTGCGGGAAAGTCCGGAGACTGTTACGAAACGTTAGCGTGAACCCGGCCACTTTGAATGAGGCGTCGCCGAGACGTTGCTCCGACTCAGCAATCTGTTTGCTCGGTACGGGTTCGCTAATCGATCGCTTATAGTTGGCTATTCTGCGTGAACGCTGTTGCCGACCGGGTCCGTATCAGCCAACCCTCAGCGGCGAGAAGAGAAATGGTGAATCCAAGCCAAAAGGCAGTACCGAAGAACTGCTGTGGCTGGAGTCGACGGGCTGCGAAAAAGGCTCCGACAATAGGGCGAGTTACGGAGATTCCTAAGGTCACGCCGTAGGCTCGGACCATCCACTCGCGGTGTTCTGGAAATCTCCTGGTGAGAGCCGTGCGAAAGCCCTTATAGAGAAAGAAAAGGAGCAGAACAGCATAGAGCGCGGTCGCCGCGCTTTCATTCGCTCCACCTATGGCCATCGTGAAACTCATGACCAAGGCAGTGATGGCGAGGTAAGCTCCAAGTCCCACTAGAACGCGTCAATTCCAACGGTGAAGCCTAGGAAAGCGGGCCAGGAGACGGTTTGCGAACTGAAATGGAAGCAGCGTGATGTAGAAGGCTGCAGGAATGATATGTGCCAGCGTAAGGCCACGATGCCTCGCGAAGTTCGCGTCGAGATCTTTTGCTGGATTCACCGAATCAGCGCCAATGCTAGGACTCATAAGGACGAAGTAACGTCGTGCGGCCACGACAATCCCGATGAGTGTAAGAAACCCAATGAGAGCCCACAGCCAAGGATATCGAGAGCCATTGTTGATCTCTGTCGATCCTGATACCTCATTAGACATGAAGAATCCGAAGACCTAAGGTCAGAAGCATTACGTTATGGAGAGAGTGCATGACTGCCGTATTCAACGTCGAGTCGGTGCGCAATCTCACGTAACCCAAGGAGATCCCGAATATAAAGGCGTACGGAGCCAGGATGAACGAACCATGTTCAAGAGCAAAGAGCGCGGCCATGGTCACGACAGCCAAATCCTCCCGCATATGCTTGCGCAGCCAGCCCAACAGCAGGCCACGAAAGTACACCTCTTCGAAGACCGGCACCAGGAGACACCCACGAGCAATTGCGATGATCCAAACTGTCGTCGGTTGACCCTTGAGGCGTACTGCGTCCGTCGCGAAGGAGACGATTTGCCGCGCAACGCTGGGCACGCTGCCGAAGATCGAACCAAGGCAGTAGTAAAAGAGGACAATCACGGCAACGGTGGCGACGAAGATGCCGACGCTTGCGGCGAGTGCTTTTGCGCCGGTAAAGCGGAGCGAAATTGGGCTCTTGTTAGCAGGTCTGAAGAAAAGACATAGCGTCGCCGTCAACGTCGCATAGACAAGAAAAGCGACGGCTTGAGCTCTCATGCTCATAGGACCAAACGCTGCGTAACTTATTCCGCCTATTACGGCGGCAGCCAGAATCGCCCATCCTGAAGCAGCAAGAAGTCGCTTTCCACTCACTGTTTCCTGTTGGTGTGACGTTGCCGTTTCCGTCATGCCGTCACTGCCTTCTGGCGCTTACCGACCGTGAAGCCAGCAGCGATGATCCACGCAAAGCCAGGAAACCGTGTGAGTGGGATGAGCGGCAGGAGGCGAACGCTCAGAATTTCGAACCAACTTAGAACACCAACCACTGCGACGAAAAGGCCTAGAATAACTACCCATTTCGGGAGCAGTTTGTAGAACGCGGCCGGAATCGAGATGCCAGCGGCCAGCAGACCGAAGGGCACCGCGTAGCCGGGCCCTCCGATACCAAATGAAATGCGATAGATGGCTTGCAAGAGGTCGGCGTTCTTGGGAATGCCGGGGTAGGTGGTTGCCAACGTGAAGCTGGTGCCAATAATCAAACCGATCGCCGTAGCAAGTCCACCGAAGAGAGCAATCTCCAGGCCTGCTGCCCGAACGCCGAGGAATTTAAGCCGCGCGATCATCGTTGTCGTAAAGATTCCCAGTGGAATCGCCGAACCGAACTGGAAAAAGGAACAGAGCACCACTCCGGCCTGACGATGCGAGAAAAAGTTGACCATCTCAGCGACAGAGGCGGTCGGTCCCGGGAAATACGGGATGCCACCCAAGGCGATCACCGGCATCAGCCCGGCAAAGAAGAGAAGAACGAAGATGGTCGCGACGATACCTGTATTTGGTCCGCGAAAACGGGGTGCTGGAATTGCTGTGTCTGTCATTGTTGCTCCTTGTGCTTTTAAGCCTCTTCAGAATGGGCCATTGTTGATCTTTTTCTCATCAGAATTCGTGATACAATATAATCATTATTATATATAATGATTACAGAGGTACGATTGTCAAGTGCAAGAATCGAATATGAGAAGAAATGAGGGCCGCGGAGTCGGGTCTGCAAGTTTTCTGTTGGCGCAGTTGGGGAATCACGCGGCAACGAAATTCGCCGAGCGTCTTGAGCCTCTAGGGTTCGCGCCGTACCACGCAGGTATCTTTCGCATCCTGGCGCAAAATCCTGGAGTTTCACAACAGGATTTGGCGAAAACACTCAGTATGCACGCTAGTCGTCTGGTTGGCATTCTGGATGAGCTGCAGCAACGCGGACTGGTAGAGCGCCGACCATCAGAGCATGATCGCCGCCTCTATGCGCTTCACTTGACCGCCGATGGCCAGAGCGCACTTCGACGAATCGGAGAGGCTGCCCGCGAGCATCATCAGGCTCTCATGGCCGGTCTTTCCGCTGACCAGCAGAAACACCTGACAGATTTGCTCGAAGTCATTCTCAAAAACCAAAACCTGACACGAGGAGTTCATCCTGGCTATCGCCGGCTCGACTCGGTTGGTCATCGGACCGAGGATCCGCATGAATGAATCTCAGTGCCCAGACTCGCAAGGTCTGGCAGGCATACTCTTTCGAAGACCTGAGGACATTTTTATCTACGGGATATATCCAAGGTGAAGGCCGCAGTCAGGGCTCACTGTTTCCGGTTGTTCTTGACGACTTCATTCCTGCCGAGCACGTATGCCGCGTCATTGACGCTTTCGTCTCTAGGCTTGTGATGTCAGAGCTCGGTTTCGAGCGCGCTCGAGTTGCAGAGACAGGCCGTCCTGGTTACGATCCACGCGATTTGCTGAAGCTCTATTTGTATGGCTACCAAATCAGATCCGCTCATCACGACGCTTGGAAGCGGAGTGCCGTCGCAATGTTGAACTGATGTGGCTTCTAGAGCGCTTATATCCGGACCATAAAAGCATCGCTGAGTTCCGGCGATTGCACAGCGACGCAGTGACCGCAGCCGGCGCCGACCTCATCCGCTTTGCACGGAGTTGTGGTCTCATTCGCGGCGAGTGGATCGCTATCGACGGGTCAAAGTTTCGCGCCGTAGCGAGCGTCGACAGCACCCGAGAACGGCTAGCCCTGCAACGCTATCTTGACAGTAATTGAGAAAGCGGACGCAGAGCAGCAAGCGAGTGTCGATCCATCAGCCGTAGTGGCTGCGCTAGAGAAGTTGAAGCAACATCCTGAACCTGAAGCTGGCTACATGTTGATGCGGCAGACCGCGCTCCCGGCTTACAACGTCCAGACCGCCGTTGATGCAGAACATGCGTTGATCGTGGCACACGCGGTGGTGCTCGATGCTTCTGACATTCGTTGTCTGAAACCAATGGCTGAGCCTGCAAAGCAGGCGCTTGAGTTAGAGACATTCAACGTCGTCGCGGATGCCGGTTACTCCAATGGAGAGCAAGTCGCGCACTGCGAAGCCGCAGGCATGATCCCGCATGTTCCCGTGATGCGCACGGTCAACAATCAGGGAGACGGTACATTATTTGGTCGTACCGACTTCCGTTATGGACCGGAAAGCGATTCGTACATCTGTCCTGACGACAAGCGACTACTGCGGAAGCACACCAATCACAAAGACCGCTACACTATGTATAAGGCGTCGTCCGCTGACTGTGGTGCCTGCTCTCTGAAGTCACGCTGCACGCAGCTCCGAGGCGTGGGCTAGCCCGCCACTTGTACGAGGACGCTCTGAACAGGATGCAGAAGCGCGTGACGCCAGAAGCAATGAGACTGCGCCGATACACCGTAGAACATCCCTTCGCTACGATGAAATATCGCATCTTCGGACATCCGCGCCTGTTGGTGCGTGGATTGAATGGTGCACGAGCCGAAATCGGCATCGCGACAATGGCCTACAATCTAAAGCGCATCACCAATGTGCTCGGTGCAGCCAATTTAACAAAAGCACTCCACGCCTGACGGAACAATGCACCAAATCCCCGAATCGAACAGCAAAGTATCCGGTCTGGCAGATCGCCAGTCTTTCTTCGTCTGCCTCTTGCCGTGAGTTTCGTAACGACCTCCGGACTTTCCCGCAGTACTGCTTCGGTTTAAGGAGGAAATAAGGGAATACAATGATCGGTCAAACCCTGAGACCTGCAGTCGGTTGAATTCTTGGTCCGTTCGCCCTCAGATATTTTTGAGGCGGCTGCACAGATGCCCTGCCAACATGGCAGGCGTTGTATACACCATAGGGCGTTGTAGAAATCGTCCTTCGCGGAACGATGGATTCACGGGAGACCGGTTCTTGTCGATTCTCAGAAGAAGGTTTGGGCGATTGAAAATTCGATTGAAAATTCCTATGCCGTAAAGATTCCTACGGCGATAACGTGAAGGTAGTCGCCACAGTGAAGCAACAGAGTCCCACCTCATAGGCCGAACATAGCCCGCAGAGCAGGCTTGGCTCTTTCGGGTGCGTCAACTCGCAGGTAGTAGATGTGAAGCCGTTCTCGGAGCACCGCTTGAGCCCATGGAGATTGCCTTCCAGCAAGCCTGCAGCAGATTGTGGGTGACTGCCGGCAACTGAAACAGGATGTGGACAGCTAAAACCACAACCACAATTCTGGCGGAGATCTCCAGATGCTCTTCTACTGATGCACGACCTGGAAGAGATTGACCCTCTTGCAGCGATTGCATGGCGCTTTATCGACTTCAGCTTGCGGAAATCAAAACGCGCTGAGGCGCTTGCCGGGAGCGTAAACTGACGATTGTCATAACTGGATAGATTCAGCTCTCTGGGAGGGCAAATTCAAGCGTGCCGAAGGCTGCAGGCTGGTGGAAAGTTCCGTTGTCGACCGGGAGTTTACTCCAACTCAGCAGCCTTCTCCCAGGGCCTTCCTCCACGCCTTCTGCGCGGAACAGGTTGATGCGCCAATCCGGTCCAGGCCCACTATGCCGCACGCCCATGGAGCGTACGGGAATTCGCATCTCCACCGTCCAAATGTGTCGGGCCGCATCAATTCTTGTTGCGTGTTCGAAACCGGAATTCCATTCCGGATTGTGAGGTGATTTTTGATCTAAGTCGATCTCTAGATCAAGCCATTGATTGTTTGGCGCTACCTCAAATTCGTAATAGTGATTTGGATTCGAAGATTGCGGCGCGATGAAGGCTTCTACAACGTCACGTTTCCATAGCTCCCAACGTTCGGAGCGAACATCTTCTTCTGGATAAAAGTTGAGTGTCTTATATCTGCACCAGTAGGCAAGGTAGAGGTATTTGTTCGTCCATCGGCTTGCTACGGTAGTTTCAATTTCCGGATAGTGTTTCCTGTTGAAGGCATCCTGATCAAACCGGATTTTCCTCGCCGAGGTCCACACCTCTTTCTCAAGGTTCCCGTCGGGCACGAAGTCGCTTCCGATAAATCCAGAGGTCAATATCATTTTGACAGTGACACGAGTTGCTCCGTTGGAGGTCAGAACAGATTCGGGAACCGCCAGGTTGGCCGATCCGATCAGCGCGAACAACACCACACATCCGGTACGCGTCAACATAACAGCAGCTCTCACTCGCAGCGGTTCTCTTAGATTCAGCACACCGGCTTGGCGCTAGAGTACCATCTTACGAGTTACGTGCGAATATTTCGTTACCTTTGGATCGTAAGGGGATGAGCGGGGTAGTTTCGATATCATTTAATTCTCAATTTGAGTGAAAATCGTTGCCAGGTGCTTTTGTGACTACATAGCGCGACCCAACGAATGTCACACGACGTATAAACCGGAGAGAAGCTATGGGCAAGCAGGACAGCAGAATCCCTCGTTTTCAAGTGGACAAGGTCAAGATTGAGGTGTATCCGACTTCCGAAACGGCCGGTGCGGCAGCGGCGCAAGCTGCAGCGGATGCTTTCCTGGAATTGGCCGGGAGTCGAGAGAGCTTCGGAGTGATTTTCGCCACCGGAGCCTCGCAGATTGAGACGCTGCGGGCGCTCACCTCAATTCCGGGTCTGCCGTGGTCCAAAGTCTGCGGATTTCATATGGACGAATACGTCGGAATGTCCCCCGGGCATCCGGCTTCCTTCCGCCGGTACATGAGGGAAAAACTGACGCAGAAGGTAAGCATGCGGGAGTTCCACGAAATTGAGGGCAGCTCGCCCAATCCCGAACGTGTTTGCAGTGACTACAGCAACGCGCTTCGTAGCGCCATCCCGCAATTGTGCCTCCTTGGGATCGGCGAAAACGGACATCTGGCCTTCAATGACCCTCCGGTGGCCGATTTCGACGACCCAGTGGATATGAAGGTCGTGCAGCTTGACGCTGTTTGCAGACAGCAGCAAGCAGCCGAAGGATGGTTCAGCAGCCTCGTGGAAGTTCCGGAACGGGCCATTACCCTGACAATTCCCACTCTGTTCCGCGTGCCGAGGCTGATCGCTTCTGTACCTGGAAGGCGCAAAGCTCACATCGTCAGGCGGGCACTCGAAGAACCCGTCTCGACGGGTTGTCCCGCGACAATTCTTCGTACGCACCCGGACGCCACGATCTATCTGGACCGAGAATCGGCATCTGAATGGAATCCAGAGAATTAGTGGCATCGCTGCTCCTTTCATCAGTATGTCTCCGCAGTACCCAAAGGAAAACCCCGTGCTGTGCTCGCGAGGTCTCCAGGGTTTGCCCTACCGGAGCGCCCAAATCGGACACGGGTTGTGTGCTGCAGGTATAAAGAAAGTACCTGGACAATCCTGCTACTCTCAGCAAAGCGGAATGACAGTGCTGACCAGAACTCTCCAACTGCTGGCACAACGCGGCGCGACTTTAAGCCGGGAGCAGGCACGTGCCGCAATGCAGGTCATTCTGGCCGATACCAATAATCAGATTCCTGATGAACAGATCGCGGAATTGTTGACCGTCCTGGCAGCCCGCGCCGTGACCTCCGACGAGCTTGCCGGATTTGCCGATGTCATGCGGGCGACGGCTGCACCGCTCCAGTTGAGTTCCGCTGAACGCGAGGACCTGGTCGACACCTGCGGCACTGGAGGCGACGCGAGCGGCACCTTCAACATCTCCACCGGGGTTGCGCTGGTCGCCGCCGCCGCTGGAGCCAAAATTGCCAAGCACGGCAACCGCAGTCTCACCTCTCGCTGCGGATCGGCAGACGTACTGGATGCACTCGGCGTGCCGACGGCGCTCTCTCCAGACCAGGCCGTCGCATGCCTGCGCGCCACTGGATTCGCGTTTCTCTTTGCGCCCCTTATGCACCCGGCCATGAAAAGGGTGCAGCACATTCGCCGCGCCATCGGCATCCGCACCGTGTTCAATGTTCTGGGTCCGTTGACTAACCCAGCCCATGCTCCAGCACAAATCCTCGGAGTCTACGGCGCAGATCTTGTCCCCGTGATCGCGGAGGCAATGCTCAAATTGGGAATGCGACGTGGTTTCGTCGTGCATGGGTGTGACGGGCTGGATGAAATCTCGTTGAGCGGCGAAACGGAGATGGCTGAGGTGAAGGAAGGGACCATTTCTCTGAGAAGATTTTCTCCCGAGGAAGCAGGCGTGGAGCGCGCGGATCTGACAGACCTTCAGGGCGGGGATGCTGCCGAGAATGCCGCAATTCTGCAGGCGATCTTCGCCGGAGAAGCTGGGCCACGACGCCACATTGTCTTATTGAATGCCGCCGCCGCTCTGGTGGCTGCGGGTGTGGCCGGGGATTTCCGCACAGGAGTGGAGCGCGCCGCGCATTCGATCGATTCCGGTAAGGCAAAAGAGAAGTTGAGTTCGCTGGTGGACTTCGGCAGGCAAGGTCTTCCAGCAGAAAACCGTCCCCGACCCTGAACGCCAAGAGCATAGGCCGATGACGCGTCCGAGTCTTGAATGCTTCACTACTCCACCGATGCCTGATGCCTGCCCCCGTTCTTGACGAAAGTTTGCGAATGACGCGCGGAGCAAGTACTCGCCTGTGGGACGCACTACACTAGTTCCATGCCGCACACGACCTATCGCGAACTTAAGCCATTGCCCGATGCCGAGGGCGCATTTTGCCGCTGGATTGCCCACCTGGACGCCGAATTCACGCGCCATCACAAGCCGGAACTGCGCAGCGAAATTGTCCGCGATGAGCTGCATCAGTTGTACCTAGGACGCCCGCATGGCGGCAAGCTTAACTTTACGATGGTAACGGAACTGCCCTTCAACGTGCTGCAGTTGACGCTCGATCCTCGCAACGTGACCCTTGAGCCGGAATACTACGGAGACGTAGATGGCGAAAAATATGCCGCCATTAAGCCGCTCATCTGGTTTTGGCAAATGTTTGATCGCTCGCCCGTAGGTCTCAATCACTGGCTGGGTTTTCGCTTTCGAGCCATGCTGGCGCGGCACATTTTCAAGCACATAGGCAAGAACGTAAAGATCTTTCACGGCGTCGAGTTCAGCTTTGGTTACAATCTGACGATCGAGGATAATTGCACGATTCACAAGTTCGTTCTGCTCGATGATCGTGGCGAAATCATTGTGCGTCAGGGCTCTTCCATTTCCGACTACGCCAACGTCTACTCCCATACGCACGACATTAACAACGCAGCGGACGTGACGAACCGTGCGACCGAAATCGGCCCGCGCGCCCGCGTCACTTATCATGCGACGGTCCTGGCCGGTGCCAGGATCGGCGAAGACGCGATGCTCGGCGCCATGGGGCTCGCGACGAAGGACGTTCCGCCATCCACGGTAAGCGCAGGCATTCCCGCGCGCCCGATCCGGCAGAAGAAAACCAAGTCGGGCGTTTAACCGGTGCTTATGGCGGATTGGCAGAAACCGAATCCCCGCATGCTACCATCGGCTTGACTCCCAATGAATCTGCACGCCGTCACGATCCTCTTTCAAATCGCCGTGGTGCTGTTTGCAATCAGTTTGCATGAGGCGGCCCATGGCTGGATGGCCAGCCGACTGGGTGACCAGACCGCTCGTATGCTTGGCCGTGTCACTCTAAACCCGATCGCGCATATTGATCCGTTTGGAACGATCTTGGTGCCCCTGATTTGCGTCTACACGGGCTTTCCGCTGATCGGCTGGGCCAAGCCCACGCCTGTGACAACGCGCAATTTCAAAAACATCCGTCGGGACGACATCCTGACCACCCTTGCCGGTCCGGCAAGCAACCTGCTCACGGCAACGGCGGCGCTCGTCCTTCTGCTGCTGCTCAAGTTTGTTAATCCTGTCACAGTGCTGAATGCCGTAATGGGC
>DASSZI010000069.1:0-13896 GCA_035713565.1 Acidobacteriaceae bacterium
GGCTGTTTCCGCGTCGAGAACCGTGCCCGCGCCAATCAGCAATTTTTCCCCGTGATGGTCCGCCAACTGCTGCATCACCTGGATCGCGCCGGGGACGGTCATGGTGACTTCAAGCACCGTCACACCACCGGCCAGGATTGCGTCTGCAATCGTGATGGCCTCTTTGGCGGACGTGGCGCGCAACACAGGCACCAGGCCGATTGCGCGAGTACGTTCGAGAATTTCGGTCTTGTTCATCTATGCCTTCCTCCGGAGCTGTTGCTGTTCATCGAACCACGCGCGCACCGGACCCGCGCATCAGCCGCTCGACCTCACCCAGCGTCGCCATCGTGGTATCGCCGGGTGTAGTCATGGCCAGCGCGCCATGCGCGCAGCCGCAATCCACAGCCCACTGCGGGCCTTTGCCGCTCAGCAGGCCATAAATCAAGCCGGACGCGAACGAGTCTCCTCCACCCACGCGATCAAAAATTTCCAGATCGGGCATCGGGCGAGCCTCGAAAAACTCTCCGTCGTAATAGCAGATCGCTCCCCAGTCGTTGCGGGTTGCCGTTTTGGCATGGCGCAGTGTCGTCCCGATCACGCGGAAATTCGGGTACTCGGCCACGGCGCGCTGGATCATATCGCGAAACTGCGCGGTGTCGAGTTCCGCGATGTTTTCATCCACACCCTTGATCTCGAAGCCGAGCGCCGCAGAAAAGTCCTCTTCATTGCCAAGCATCACATCCACCAGCCCGGCCAGTTCGCGGTTCACTTCGCATGCCCTCTTTTTGCCGCCGATCGACTTCCATAGCGAGTCGCGATAGTTCAGGTCATAGGAGATGACGGTGCCGTGTTTGCGCGCGGCTTCCATCGCTTCCCGGGCAACCAGCGGCGCCGTTTCCGACAGTGCGCAGAAAATGCCGCCGGTATGGAACCAGCGAGCACCTTCCTGCCCAAAAATTTCTTCCCAATCGATCATGCCCGGCTTGAGCTGCGCAATGGCGGTGTGCCCACGGTCGGAGCAGCCAAGCGCCGCACGCACCCCAAAGCCTCGCTCGGTAAAATTCAAGCCATTGCGGACCGTGCGTCCCACGCCGTCATACGGCACCCAATGCAGGTGCGACAGATCGACGCCACCTTGCAGCATCAAATCCTCAACCAGCCGTCCCACAGGATTGTCCGCCAGCGCCGTAACGACCGAGGTGCGCAGATGGAAGCAGCGCCGCAAACCCCGCGCCACGTTGTATTCTCCGCCACCTTCCCATGCACGAAACGTGCGTGCGGTCGCAATGCGTTCCTCACCTGGATCCAGCCGCAGCATCACCTCGCCCAGGCTGATCTCGTCCCAACGACATTCCTCGCGTGATCGAATCTTCAATTTTCCCGTGTCGTCCACCCGAACGCCTCCCTCACTCTGTGCTCTGCGCTCTTTCAATCCTAGCTTCTCCGGCTCGTCATGTTGACCCGCGGCAGTCCCGGCGCAAGCAACTGCAGGGTGCCAAACGCCAGCAGGTAGGCGAAGGCGGAATACACAAACAGCGGCGTATAACTGCCCGTCCATTGCAGCGTCAGGCCGGCAGCCGCGGACATCAGGACGCCACCCACGGAACCGGCCATCCCGCCGAGGCCGGTTAGCGTCCCAATGGCGCTGGCAGGGAACATGTCGGATGCAGTCGTGTACAAATTGCAGGACCAGGCCTGGTGCGCCGCTGCCGCTAGACTCACCACAGCTACCGCGAGCCATTCATGCTTGGCATGCGCCGCCAGCAGCACCGGCAGCACACAAAAGGCACTCAGCAGCATGGGAGTCAGTCGCGCACGAGAAGCCACCATCCCACGCCGCATCAGAAATGCGGGCAGCCCGCCTCCCCCCACACTGCCAATGTCGGAAACCAGATACACCGCAATCAGCGGCGGTCCCAAATGGCTCAGACCGATGTGATAATGCGCGTCCAGAAACTTGGGCAGCCAGAACAGGTAAAACCACCACACCGGATCGGTGAGAAACTTGCCCAGCATGTACCCCCACGCCTGCCGCCGCGCGAGCAATTGCCGCCAGCCTGGTGCCACTTCGCCCGTCTCCACATCGTCCGCCACTTGCCCGCTGCGGATGTAGGCGTATTCCTCGGCTGAGAGCTGTAAATTTTGCTCCGGCGGCTGGTAGCTGGTCCACCACCACGCGAGCCACAGCAGGCCAAGTGCGCCGGTAAATACAAATACGGCGCGCCATCCATAATGGATGGCGATCCACGGCACCAGCAGGGGAGCCAGAACCGCGCCCACACTGGTGCCGGCATTGAAGATTCCCGTGGCGAACGAACGTTCCTTCTGCGGGAACCATTCCGTGGTCGTCTTGATTGCAGCCGGAAAGTTTCCACCCTCGCCCAGACCAAGAAAAAAACGACAGATGCCGAACCCAAGCGCTGTGCTCACCAAGGCATGGGCCGCGCTCGCCACGCTCCACACCAGCATCATCACCGCATAGGCCACGCGCGTACCCGCGCGATCCAGAAAACGGCCGGCAGCAACCATCCCTATCGAGTAGGCCACTTGAAACGCGCTGATCATGTAGCCGTACTCGGATTCGGTCCAGTGCAGCTTCGACTGCAGATCGGGGGCCAGAATGCCGAGCACCTGGCGGTCCATGTAGTTTTTGGTGGTGGCGTAGAACAGCATCGCGCACACCACCCAGCGCGCATGGCCGACCGCACGCAGCGGCAGCGCCTCTCCTGTTCCTTCTTCTGATGGTTGCGCTGGATGTCCGGCTGCGTCCACTACACCGCCCGAAAAGATGGGTTTCGCTGTTCCCACGCATCATAGTGGAGCGGCCGCAAAAAACGAAATTACCGGCGAATCGCGGGGCTGCCCCTGCGCCCTCAAGCAAGACAGGATACCTCCGGATTGGCCGCTATATCTCCCTGGCCATCGATCAAGTCTTCTTAGGTGCTAGAGGAGCGCGTTGGCGATGAAGCGTCAATTGACTTCCTGGATAGCCGAGAGTTTCGGTCTGCCGGGCCGCACGTCCCCATCTTGGAGCGTGTTGCTCGCGTTGCGCGGCAGGCGTTACCCATTCACACGCTGCGTTGAGGCACGAGCTTTCTTCCCATTCGTGGATGAGTGCGCCGCGAATTGGTTGAGGGCCCCTGCTAACTTCTCCGTCATAAGCTGAATGATTGAAGCGTTGCCTCCAGGCCAATGCGCGTTTCCAGGCTAGGCTGCGCTCGAATTCTTGGCGATGATCCGCGGGCAATCGAGGATCTTCGATGGCAGGCTCTGGGGTGAGGGGGATATTCAAGGTCGCGGAGCGGCTGAGGCCTGGACAGTCTGAAACGGCTCACCGGCAGGGATGAAGGCGATTGGCATTCCGGGAAAGAGTGTGCGGAGCCAGCGGGCGCATTCCTCCATGCCAGCTTCTTCAGAGATTGCGTGGCCGAGCAGGATGAGGGCTTTGTGACGGCCTTCGGCGGCGGCGTCCTGGACGTAGGGAACTGTCTCCCATTCGCGGGATTCGCCGGCGATGAGGAGTTGGACGTTGTCCTGCTCCAGAACTTTGATCTGCCTGTCGGATCCCGCGGCTCCGGGGAAGAGCGCAACCTCGGTTACGGGCATGGCGGGGTCGCCTACGATGCGGATGGCGCGAGCTCCGGTGCGAGCCTGCAGCGAGGCCGCAATCTGGCCGACGGTGCTAGGCGGCAACCTGAACAGCTGAGGGTTCGAAGCGTTCTGATAGCGCTTCCATCCGAACTGATCGACCATGCCGGCAAGGATGCCATCGGGCTGGCGCATGTGCCAGGTGTCGTGGAAGCGCCAGACTACGAGGTGGTGCTCGCGAATGTAGGCTAGCTTTTGCTGCAGGACAGGATCGGCGGCGAGCAGCGACTGATCGTCGCGGTGGTTGTAGAAGGTCGGCTCGTGCGTAATGATCAGGTTCTTGCCGGTAGCAACCGCCTGTTCCAGGACAGGGTAGGTGTCCATGAACGTTGTCACGATGCCGGTGACCACGGTCTTGGGATCGCCGGCTTTGAGCGTATCGACAGTATCGGCGGGCGGAGTGGCTCCGGTGGCCGCGATGACTCGCTGCATGACTTCGGCGGCGGTGATGGCGGGGCTTTGTGCGAGGGCGGACCAAGGCAATGCGGTTAGTAGCACGACGAAAATCGCGGTATGAAGGGGTCTGCTTCGGAGCACAAGGCCTCCCAGGGGAATGTGTATCTGCTAGAGAGTTTATCCGAGCGAACTTCACTGGTTTTGACTAATTCACCTGTTCGGGCAGCCGCGAAGGAGGCATGGAAGGAACGTCATTTGTTGCGTACAGGCCAAAGTACTCATTGATTCGCAATGTGGAGCCTGTCCTGTTCCGGGCAGGTCCTCGGCATCCAGCAGTTACGGTCGAGAGATCAAACTTTCCAAGATCAGCATAATACCGGCTATGTAGCAAAGCGGATTATCTAAATGCTGATAGATCGTCATTCCGCTGAGATCTCAATGGGCAGCGAGGATTCTGCGACAACCTGCAACAACATTGCGACAACTTCCTCCGGAAACAAGCGCTCAGGGCCACAACTGTGAAAAAATTAAAGGAGTTATGATTTCTGTCAGCAATGTAAGCATGCGCTATGGATCGAAGATCCTGTTTGAAGATGTCTCCACCACATTTACACCCGGCCGCCGCTACGGCTTGACCGGCCCCAACGGAGCGGGCAAAACCACTTTCATGAAGGTCCTGAGCGGCGATCTGGAGCCGCAAAAGGGCGTTGTCGTTCGCCCCAAAAAGCTGGGCGTTCTGCGCCAGGACCAGTTTGCGTTTGATGCGTACCGCGTCATCGACACCGTCATCATGGGGAACAAGGCGCTGTGGGCCGCGCTTGAAGAACGCGATCGTATCTACGAGAAGGCCGAACTGGATGACGCCGACGGGATGCGCCTGGGGGAACTGGAAGGCATTGTCGGGGAAGAAGACGGCTATACCGCCGAAAGCGATGCGGCCATCCTGCTGCAGGGCCTCGATATTCCGAATGAAGTGCATGAGCGCAAAATGAACGAACTGCAGGGCGGCCAGAAATTCCGCGTCCTGCTGGCGCAGGCGCTCTTTGGCAATCCGCAGGCTCTGCTGCTCGATGAACCTACCAATTACCTCGATCTGGACTCCATCCACTGGCTGGAGGATTTTCTGAACCGGCGGGAAGGCACGCTGATCACCATTTCTCACGACCGGTATTTTCTGAACAACGTCTGCACCCACACCGCCGACATTGATTACCAGACGATCATCACCTACACCGGCGGGTATGACGACATGGTGCTCGCGAAAACACAGGTGCGCACACGGCTGGAGGCGCAGAACCAGGAGCGCGAAAAGAAGATCGCGCAACTCAATGAGTTTATTGCCCGCTTTTCCGCCGGTACGCGCTCCAGCCAGGTCACCTCCCGCAAAAAAGAAGTGGAGCGACTGCAGACGAGTGAGCTTGCGCGATCCAACATCGCCCGCCCCTACATCCGCTTCGATCAATTGCGCCCCTCCGGCAAGCACGTGCTGGAGCTGGAGGGCGTTCGGAAAGCCTACGGCGAGCACGTCGTCATCAAAGGTTTTACCGCTTCCATCGCGCGCGGGGAGAAGATCCTCCTGATCGGTAGGAACGGACAAGGCAAAACAACCCTGCTGAAGGCCATCCTGGCCAACGCTCCTAACCTCGAGCGCTCGAGCGGAGACGATCCTGCACAGGACATCGACAGCGGCAATGTCAAGTGGGGACATGAGGCGCAGATCGGCTACTTTGCACAGGACCACACCTCCACCATCCAAAAAGGCATGACTGCGGCGGACTGGCTGCATCAATTCGACCCCAAAGCGACCAAGGAAGATATTCGCGGAGTGCTGGGGCAAATGTTGTTCAGCGGAGAAGAAGGCCTGAAACCTACAGAAGCACTCTCCGGGGGAGAGGCGGCCCGGCTGCTATTCTGCCGCCTTATGATGCAGAAGCCCAACTTCCTTGTGCTCGATGAGCCGACCAACCATCTGGACCTGGAAGCAATTAACGCGCTGAATCAGGCACTGCAGAAGTATGAAGGTACTGTGCTGCTGGTCACCCACGATCAGGACCTGATCGATGAGGTCGCCACCCGCATCTGGAACTTCGAGGACCATAAGATTCATGACTTCAAAGGTCCGTATGCCGAATTTTTGCAGGGCCGTACTGCCATATCTCGCTAAGGCGCATCCCGAACAAAGAGCACGACAAAAGGACGCGATTTACGTCTATCAGTCGGCCACTTGGTTCAGGTCGGGGGCAGAATGCCAGGAATAGAGAACATGAGGGGCTATACCGCAGCGGCATTGCTGGGTGTCTGGTCGCTCATCCTCTTGCTGGTGGCCGGCTGCGCTGGGGGCGCGCCTAACATGGCTGTCACCAGCAAACCTGTGGTGCCGCCCAGTCCGTCCAGTCCCACGCAACCGCCTCCTGTTCCGCAGCAGGCCGGCTCCGTTACCATAAGTCCGCAGAATGCGGCCGCAGCTCCAGGCCAGTCCGTTCACTTTACGGCCGCGGTGAGCGGAGGCGGTGCGGTCACATGGTCGGTCAACGGGGTTTCCGGCGGAAATACGACCGTAGGCACCATAGACGAAAGGGGCAACTACACCGCACCGGCCACTGTGGGACAAAGCGAGAACGTTGTGGTTAAGGCCGTGCTTACCAGTGCGCCCACCAATTTTGCGAGCGCGCCCGTGGCCATCATCCAGCCTGGAGTGGTGACCGCGACAACCAATCCCCTGGTCGCCGAGTATTCCATTTATCTGCCGCAGCCCGGCAATATGGCCGTGCAGTTTGGCGCGAGCCCCGGTTCCGGGCTGGACACCTGGCCCCAGCCCACGCCGGTCCAGCCCCACAACTACGGTGGCGAAATCAATATGGAAGTTGGCGGAATGCGCGGAAACTCAACGTATCATCTTCGCGCTACCATCACGCTGGCCAATGGAGTCACATTTCAGGACGTCGATCATCCCTTCACCACCGGAACAGCACCCCCCACCGTGCCTGTGCAGATCTCCACGCCCAGCGGCCAAACCCCGCAGCCCGGCATTGAACTGTTCGACACGGTCACATTTGGCAGCACGCCCATTCCGAACCTTGCCCAGGCGTTCGCCACAGACCTGGCCGGTAACACGATCTGGACGTATAACTACACCGGTTCAGCAGCCAACGTCATTTTCCCCATCAAGCAACTGCCTAATGGTCATTTCATTATGGTGATTGGTTTTGTTGGGAAGCCGGCTGCCACGCAAACCAACCCACCTGGAACATTGAGCGTCATCCGTGAGGTTGATCTGATCGGTAACACCATCCGCGAAATATCCATCGACCAGTTGAACAAAGAGTTGGCCGGAAACAGATCCGTGCGCGGCGATGGCGCGCCTGCAAACAGCCTGCTGACTTTTTCTACCGACGTGCTCCAGCAGCCCAACGGGCATCTGTTAGCGATCGCCTGGATGGTCAAGCCGTATCCCAGCCTGCCGGGGTGCCCCACCAGCCCCTGCAACGTGCTTGGAAATGTTGTGGTCGATCTGGACCAGAACCTTCAGCCCACCTGGGTGTGGAACGCTTTCCGGCATCTCGACATTAACCGCCACCCTTATCAGTTTCCTGACTTTACCCATGCCAATGCCCTGCTTTACTCGTCGGACGATCACAACCTGCTCTTGTCCATACGTCAGCAGAGCTGGGTGGTCAAAATTGATTATCAGGATGGTACAGGTTCCGGCAACATTCTTTGGCGGTTAGGTCAAGGCGGCGATTTCAAGCTGCTGGGGGGCACCGATCCCACGGATTGGTTCTATGCGCAGCACGGGATGAACTTCTTTAGCGCCAACACCACCGGCGTGTTTAAGCTCGGCGTGATGGACAACGGCAACGACAGACTGTTTCCGGGGAACGTCATCTGCGGCACGCCGGGTGCTCCGGCCTGCTACTCCACCGCGGAGGTCATGCAGGTGGATGAACCCGCCAAAACCGCTACTATATTGCTCAATTACAAGCCGAACCCTCCGCTTTACAGCTACTTCGGCGGCCAGACGGACCTCCTTCAGAACAATGATGTTGAGACGGACTTCTGCGCCTCCAAAGGCGGGGCTACGATTTTCGAGCTCGATACCACACAAAAACCTGCCGCCACCGTATGGCAGGCGCATACGCCCGGCTACAACCAATATCGAGTGGTCCGCATTCCAAGCTTGTACCCCGGCGTCCAGTGGTAGCAGACCGGCGGCAATCAATCCATTCCATCTTTATATCCGTCCAATGACTTGCTGCGAGTTGATCTCAGGTTGAGCCTTATGAATTCTTCGCCTTCTGCAATCCATCCGTTTGCACCCGCGGAAAAAATTTCCGACAAATTCCGAAACCCGGTGCCCACCGTAATCACGCGGCCCGGAGGAACCAGGCGAGCGCTGCGCAGGCTTCTGACCGAAAAGCGAAAAGGCGAGCCGGATCATCCGCTCGGTCCATTCCGCACGGATAGGAGCCGCTACTCGCACGATCCCGCGAGCGGTTTGCGAGTTACGTGGCTTGGCCACTCCACCACTTTGCTGGAGATTGACGGCCATCGCATCCTTACCGATCCGGTATGGAGCGAGCGGGCATCCTTCGTCCAGTTTGCGGGTCCCAAGCGCTTCTATGCTCCACCGCTTGCATTGCAGTATCTGCCGCGGCTCGATGCGATTCTATTTTCCCACGATCACTACGATCACCTGGATCGTGCCACCGTTACCAGGCTTGCGGCCCTCCCATCCTGTGCGAGCGTGCCCATCGTGTGTTCCGTCGGAGTGGGCCGCTACCTGGAAGCATGGGGCATCGCGCGCTCGCGAATTCGGGAATTGAACTGGGGCGAGACGGCGACGCCTGCTGCCACTCTTCAAATCACGGCCACGCCCTCCCGGCACTTCTCCGGTCGCAGCTTATGGAACAGAAATGAGACCTTGTGGTCCTCTTTCGTCATCAGGGGGAACCTGCACAGCGTGTTCTTTGGCGCGGACTCCGGAATGTTCCCCGGTTTTCAACAGATCGGCGATGCGTACGGCCCTTTCGATCTCACCATGCTGGAGATCGGCGCCTATGACGCCGACTGGCCCGAGATCCACATGGGGCCAGCGAATGCCGCGCGCGCTCACCTCGCGCTCAACGGTAAGCTGTTGCTGCCCATCCACTGGGGGCTCTTCAACCTCGCATTCCACCCCTGGCGGGAACCGGTGGAGTGGCTGATCCGCGAGGCGGAGCAAAATAAGATTCATCTCCTGTTACCGGAGCCCGGGGTCCCCACAGAAGTGACAGGTGCCAGCCTGCATTCCTTCTGGTGGCAGAGCTGAACGAGGGGAGAGCGGCAACGATCGCGCCCCTTTCGTCCTCCTACTACGTAGAAGAGAGGACAAATATGAGTCAAAGTCTCGCAAATGCAAGAATCGCAATCCTGGCTACGAACGGGTTCGAACAGGTGGAGTTGACGGAACCCAGGAAAGCGCTGCAGCAAGCTGGCGCGAAAACAGACGTGGTTTCCCCGCAGAGCGGCGAAATCAAAGGCTGGCAGTTGACCGACTGGGGCGAAAAAGTAAAGGTCGATAAGCAACTGAGTTCAGCCAGACCCGAGGATTACGATGCCCTTCTGCTTCCCGGCGGAGTCATGAGTCCAGACAAGCTCCGCATGGATCCCGAGGCAGTGTCCTTCGTGAAAAGGTTTTTCGAGTCTGGAAAGCCCGTCGCGGCCATCTGCCATGGCCCGTGGACTCTGGTCGAAGCAGGCGTTGTACAAGGGCTGAAGATGACTTCCTGGCCATCGCTCAAGACTGACTTGAAGAACGCCGGTGCCAACTGGGTAGATGAAACCGTCGTGACAGACAGGAACCTGACCACCAGCCGCAATCCCGATGATATCCCCGCGTTCAATCAACGGATTATCGAGCAGTTCTCAGCCGGCATGCAGATGCCGCGCAAAAGCGCTTAAGCATCCAAACGCTCGGGCACCCACATGGGTGGGTGCCCGAGCGTGCGCAGCCAGCCGACGAATGGCCCTCCATTCTCTGTTTGGCTTCGCACTCGCCTTGACCAAACGACAGCTAGTCTGGCAATGCCTTGAGTGTGACCGTGCGGCCTGTTCGCGCCGACTCCCGCGCTGCATCCAGAATCTGCATCACGATTACATTCGTATCGAGAGCGCTCAGGTCGCCTTTCGGCGTCAACTTGCCCGCAAGCACCGCTTCCAGATAATGAATGGATGAATCGTTCGGCGCAGGGATGGGCGGCGCAGTCACTGGAAGCGACGGTTCATTTTCGGCGTACCGCACAAACAGATGGTTTGTACCCTGGGTGAACGCCGTCCCCTTCGTCCCGTACACTTCCATGTCTTTGACGGCAAAGCTCCAGTCCCAGGATCCCATGACGACTGCCTGCACCTTCGAATAACGCAAGATGATCGTCGCATCATCGTCGACGTGCGGATAAATGTTTGGCTTGTCGGTCTGCGTAACCGCAGTGACACTGAGCGGCGTCTCGCCGTGCATCATCCAAGTCATCAAATCCACGCCGTAGCAGCCAAAGTCGAACAGTGCGCCTGCGCCATTCTTTTTCGGATCCGTCAGCCAGCCCAGAAACTCCGGTCCAACCCCGATCTCTTTCGGGCCCTGATGCCCGTCCCGCACCAAAACCTTACGCAGCTCCCCGAGCTTTCCCTGCTGCAGCAATTCGTACGCCTCGCGGTTGCTCGCATACCATGTCGTTTCATAGTTCACGAGCACCTGGATGTGGTGCGCGCGCGCCGTCTGCCGAATCGCCAAAGCGTCCGCCAACGAAGTGGTCAGCGGCTTCTCCACTATCACATCCACGTGATGCGCTGCGGCGACCTCAATTGCATGACGATGGTCGCTGATCGCTGTGTAGACCAGAATCGCCTGCGGATGGGTGCGATCCAGCATGGTGCCAATGTGCGTGTAAAAAATCTTGGGATCCAGGTGGTATTTCTCGCCATATCTCTTCGCCAGCGCCATGTCTGGCTCTTCAATCCCGACAAGCTGGATTTCCGGATGACTTGAGAGTTGCGGCAGAAAGCCCGCCACATGGCCATGCACCAGGCCGACGATTGCAACTCGAACTGGAGCGGCGGTGTTCTGTGCCTTTCCGGGCGAGACGCTGGCAAACAGAAGAACGCCAACCAATCCAGCCATCGCGAACCTGCCCTGCAAGCAAAATTTCATTGCGAGTTCCATCCTCCTGTTGAAGCGAAGTCGATTCTACTCCCGATATGCCTTCGTCAAAATGACATCACCTGCGGCCGATCAGTGCTCGCGAAGAATTTCGATCGAAGTACTCTACCGCGGAGCCTGCGTCTCACGTGCGCTGGTTTAAATTGCCGGCCGTACTCATTTCAGCTTGGCTTCCAGTTCCGTCCAGCGCAGATACAGAGCATCCACCCGGTTTTCGGCCTCCGCCACAGCTTGCGCAGCATTCTCCAGGGCTCCGGCATCTCGGGCAATGGCCGGATTTTCCAGAGCCTCCCGGCAGTGTTCCAGTTGCTCTTCCGCGGCGGCAATGTCCTGCTCAATGGTCGAGTACTCGCGGGCTTCGATATAAGAAAGCTTCTTTTTGATCTGACTCGAGGAATTGGAAGTGCCGTTAGGCTCCGAGGCAGCAGGACCCGTGGAACGCGGCGTAAGTTCTTTTACCTTCTTTTGCCCGCGCTCATTCTTCCACGCATTCCATTGGGAGTAATCCGCGAACCGCTCCGCGCCGCCGCGCCCATCCAGCCCCAGCACCGTCGTGGACACCCGATCAAGCATGAACCGGTCATGCGTCACCAGCACCAGTGCGCCACGAAATTCCAGCAGACTTTCTTCAAGAATTTCCAGTGTGGGAATGTCCAGGTCGTTGGTCGGCTCATCCAGCAGCAGCAGGTCCGCAGGTTGCAGCATCAGCTTGGCAATCAGTACGCGCGCGCGCTCACCGCCGGAGAGACGCTCGACGGGCTGATTCAGTTGTTGGCTGGTAAAAAGGAACCGCTCCGCCCAGGAAGCTACGTGCTGCACGCGATCCTGATAGATTACGGAATCGCTGTCCGGCGCGAGTGCACGGCGCAGCGTCAGGTTGTTGTCCAATTGGCGATTCTGGTCGAAGTAGACGATCCGCAGGTTTTGCGCCGGCCTGATCTCGCCCGAATCCGGCGCGAGTTCTCCACGCAGCAGACGCAGCAGCGTCGTCTTGCCGCTCCCGTTCGGCCCCACCAGCCCCAGCCGCATACCTGCCGTCAAGATGAAGTCCAATTTGTCGAACAAGACCTGCTCGCCCATTTTGCAGGACACGCCTTCCAATTCGACCAGCCGCTTGGTCTTGCGGTCGGTAGCAGAAAAGTCGATGTTTGCCGTCCCGGCTCGGCCACGGGACTTCATCTCCGCCAGATCGCCGATCATGCTATTGGCGCTGTCGATCCGCGCCTTGGATTTGGTGGTGCGCGCCTTCGGGCCGCGCCGCAGCCACTCGATTTCGGTACGCACCCGGTTGGCCAGAGCATCCTGCCGTCTGGTCTGCGCCTGCAGATATTCGTCTTTCTTTTCCAGGAACGTGCTGTAGTTTCCCTGTACGCGCAGAATGCCTTCCGCGTACATGCGATTCAGCTCGATCATGGTGCGGGCGACATTCTCCAGAAAATACCGGTCATGGCTCACCACGACATAGGCGAAAGGCGCCCCGAGCAGCAGCTTTTCCAGCCACTCGATTCCGGCCAGGTCCAGATGGTTGGTCGGCTCATCGAGCAGCAACACGTCCGGTTGCTGCACCAGCGCCTCCGCAATGGCGAGACGCTTGCGCCAACCGCCGGAGAGTGCGGCAGCAGGCACATGGAAGTCGTCAAACCCGGCTCGCCCCAGAGTTTCCGCAAGGCGTGATTCGCGATCGCCCTCGGGCGTTCCAACGCGAATCAGCGCGGACTCCAGGACCGACCGGATCGTGTCTTGCGGGCCAAATTCGGAGTTCTGGGCGATGTATCCCACGCGGGCGAGCTTGCGGCGCGAAAGTTCGCCGGCATCGGTCTCAATGCGCCCGGCCAGAATCTCCAGCAGCGTAGATTTACCAGATCCGTTCGGCCCCACTACTCCGATCTGATCGCCTTCCGAAACTGTGAAGGAGATATTGTCGAACAGCGGCACAGCTCCGTAAGCTTTGCGGAGGGATTGTCCATTCAGAATGGGTGGCAAGCGTGGAGTACGTCCTGACTGAGTGAAATGCGTTTGCGGTCTACTTTCAAGCATAGCAGCGGGAAGCCGCCCGTTTCAGCGCACCCAGATCAGGTAAATTGCCAGCCCCACCCCAGCGGCGGCCAAAACCAGGGCAACCCCAATCGCCACCTTGGAAGGTTTGCCCGCGACCCACGTACCCGCAGCTAAAGCCTTCACTTCGCGAACGTGGGTCAGCACCGCGCTGACGTTCACCACCACGCCCAGAACTACGAGAGCAGTGCCCAGCCAGAGCGAGGGGCCAGTCGATTGGGACGACATCAACCCGGCTTCCTGCGGCCCATGCGGCTGGCGCATGCTCAACTCGCGCAGAAACAATCCAAAACGAGCCACCACAAAGCCGAACCCCATCAGTGCAAGTCCGGTGCGGATCCACGCCAGAAAGGTACGCTCGGCGGCGAAATACACGCGTGGGTCTCGAATTTTCGACCCCGCGTCAGTGGCAGAATACTGTTCCGTCATTTTCCGTCGTCCTCGGCTCGGTTGCACGTGCTACTTGCGGATTCAGCCCCCGTCGGCTTTTCGAACCTGCGCAACAAATTCCGCAAGCTTCTCCCTGTCCAGGTGCCCGTTTGTCCGCACTCCAGAACACAGATCGGCCGGAGTCGAGAAGAAAGGCATGTACACAAGAGGCATAGTCGGCAATCATGTCG
>DASSZI010000070.1:0-3328 GCA_035713565.1 Acidobacteriaceae bacterium
ATGTAGAGGTCGCGAACGGGCGCAATCGCGACCTGATTGTGGATCGCGACCGGGAGGTATCGAACGATAGCACTCTGGAACCTCTTGTCCCGGTGCCCACTGCCGCAGGGCCAGACCCGCTGGATCCACTGGAACCGGTTAGCTCCGAGAGGGCACGGTCAACGACCCGCACCAGAGTTTTTTAAGACTATTTAAGATTGCACCACTGCGTGGACCCACGGTCGTCAAGCGACCGTGGTCTTTTTCTCGAGGAACCGGCACCGGCTGCAATCCTGGCCAGCTATCAGCCGATGGCGGCTCAGTTCGTCAGCAACGGTAAAGTCTGCTGATTATTGTAGGAGAGATCCTCAACGAGGACATCGTTGTTTCTCACCTGCAGCACTTTGTAGCGGCGATCCACAATGTCTCCCTCTCCAGCAACGAATACATCTTCACCGTTCAGCAGAAAGACGAGCTTTCGGCCATTCTGCTGGGTCGCAAATCCGTAGAACTTAAGATTGATCGGCGGTGGTGGCGGCGGACCTGTATTCCCTGCGCTGCCCGGCCCGGTGCGAACTGGAGCAACGGGTTTCTCGATCGCCGCAATTGGTACGGGCGGCAGAGAGTTTTTGGAAAAGATATTGCGGCTGGTTCCGGTGTACCGGGTATTCTCCGCCAGGGCCATCCGCTCCGGGTGCAACGTAGGGTCGAGCTCCGCTGCGCTATCCAGACGCTGCGCCGCAGGTCCGGCTTCTCCATTCACTGCGGTCGTCGTACGCGGAGCGCCACTGATGGCGGGCAGATTAGCCACCGCTGCCGGAATATCCGGCGATGAAGGGCCGCCAGCCATCGTCCATACCAGATGCCCGATCGCCGTCAGTGCAACGGAGACGAGAACGCCAGCAATCAGACGTTTCTTCTTATCCTCAGTACCGAGACGAATGGCCATGGGTCAGCGCTGCTCCGTAGCAAGGTTCCGAGGATTGGGTGCACTGGCGGTCGCAACGGGAGCGGCTGCCGGGTTTCCATCCGACCGTAAGAATGTGGTAAGCCTCATGCGAAGACTGACAATACCATTTTGCTGCCCGCTAAGGGCAATTCCGTTGATGAGAAAGAAAATATGATCGCGTTCCAGCCCGTTGATGAAGCGAACGACGGGAGCATAATCTCCGCTTAGACTCGCATCCATTTGCACACGGTAGGTCCCCTCATCAAGTTTGCCCGGAGCGTATTGCACCCTGCCGAGCAGCACGTTGTTCTTTACGGCCAATGACCCCAGCTCCGTCAATACCTCAGAGTACGAATTGGGGAAACGCTTGTGGTAAAAGGCGGTCTGGTCGGCATTGGCTCGAGCAATTTTTTTGGCAAGCCCCCGCAGCGGACGAGTCTTCAATTGCATCATTCGATACTCGGCTTCGCGCTCCTGCAGACGAGCCGCGTCTCCAGCCTGGGCCCGCTTCCATGCATACAGCAGACGCACACCGAGCGCAAGGTTGAGCAGACACAGCAGCACGAGCGCAGCGTAATGCCACTGACGCGCCGTAATTCGGACGTGAGTCCATCCCGGCCGGGCGAATGCGGTTGTTTTCAGCTTCATCGCTTGCTCCCACCCGCCGTCGAAGACCCTGCGGCGTGCGAAGCATGGGCAACAGTTGGCTGGTTGCCCAACCTTTGCTGGGAAGACGCCGAAGTGTTCGCTTTGCCCGGTGCCATGCGGGTGCCCTGCGTGCCAGACTTTTTCTGTTCCGCCTTAACATCCGTAGCCGCTAGATTTCCTGCATTGAATTCGGCCAGAATGTCGACGTTCACCTCAGTTGTGGGCGACATCGTAGGCCGGAAACCCACCCGGTTCTGTCCCTGCACCTGAGAACTTTCAGCAGCGACACGGGGGTTGAGAAAGTGAGGCGATTTTTCCAGATTAGACACAAGTTGCACCGCCTTGTCGCGCGGTCCATTGACGCGCAGCCGCACCATGACCTGTCCTCCCTTGGTCATTTGCGGGTCAATGCTGATCACCTGCACGCCCTGGGGCAAGACGAGCTCAAGGTCCATCAAAGCGGTTGTCCAGGAAAAAGACTTGCGAGCAAATTCCTGATTGAGAAAGTCCGACCGGTCCAGAGTCGCGGCGTTCACCGGTTCCCGCATCAATGCCTGGTCGTACTGCCATTCGCGCTGCAGCGCCTCGGTTTTCAGAGTCCAGGCGTGCACAGCGGCTTCAGCCCGCGCGGCCTTGTCTTCCGCACCCCGCAGCATCAGAAACAGAACGATCGCTAAAAACATCAGAGCCGCCGCGATCAGCCGCAGGCGGATGAACAGCGGGCGCAGTTCGAAAAATGGCCGGGACGCGAGATTGAGTGTAATCCGCATCAGCCGCGCAGTGCCCCCACAATGCTGGTGAACCGGCTGGCCGTCATCTGCGCGGGCATGCCCCCTGCGGCAAAGGAGTCGGAAGTGACCAGGCTGCGTAACGGGATTTCCCACGCGCCATCCACTTCCAGGTGGCGCCGCAACACCTCTGGGGTTTCCAGACCTGCCACCCACACCTCCTGCAGGGGCGTGTGAAGCGTGTCCTCAAAATATGCTGCCGCGACCAGGACCGCCTGCGCCATCTCTCCCGGCTCGATTTCTGTATGTTCCGCGCGGCGATAAAGCACAAGTTCTCCGTCCCGTGTGATCGCGGTTGTCATGGAGAAAGCACCTGTATGTACCAGCAGATGCGATCCGGTTTCAGGCAATGCAGCCAGCGCGGCGAGAGTTGCAGGCAGCAGAATGCCGGGTTCGCGTTCTGTGCTGCGCACCAGGCTTTCGATTTCCGCCCTGACTTCCGCCGGCATTGCCGCGGCAATCACCTGCACGGGACCTGTGGTGGTGCCTGCGGTTGCGGGCCGCAGCAACTGGTAAGACACCGCCGCTGTATCCACATCGAAAGGTACCAGACGCCTCAAACGGAAGCGGACCAGAGGCAGCACTTCCTGCGGCCTGGCCGGCAACGTATCGAAATCCAACAGGAGCACCCGTGTGCAGGCATCGGGCAACACCACGGTCCAGTCGCGCCCTTTAGGGTCCACGGTATCAAGCGCACTCTTCAAAGCGGACAACACAGCCTCTGGGCTGCTGAATACCGGGGACGTCAGCCCAGCCGTAATGGAGTTACGGAGCGGCGTGAACACAGCCGTGGTCAGGGGAGCATCCATAGCCGCCGAACTGCCGGCGAGGATTCCGTCCGGCGCGATTTCGCAGGCCCGTCGTGGACGCACCGCTGTGTGCAGTGAAGTTGGAAAAAGGCGCATCTTGCTTTAGCTTACCTTGCCGCCTCGATGAATGTAACCTTGTTAATTTCCTTCAGCGT
>DASSZI010000071.1:0-12257 GCA_035713565.1 Acidobacteriaceae bacterium
TATAGATGGCAAAATCTCTGGTTATCGTCGAGTCCCCCGCAAAGGCAAAGACGATCAATAAATATCTCGGCAAGGACTTCGTCGTGGAGGCCTCGATAGGCCACATCATGGACCTGCCAAAAAATAAGATTGGTGTGGATCTGGAAGGCGGTACCTTCGAGCCCGAGTTGATCGTGATGCCGGGCAAGGAGAAGGTCGTCGACAGATTGAAGAAGCTGGCCGGGTCAGCGGATGCCGTCTATCTTGCCCCCGATCCTGACCGCGAGGGCGAAGCCATCGCCTCGCATCTGGAGCTGCAGCTGAGACCACACCTGCGCAATAAGACCACGATCCAGCGGGTGACGTTCAATGAGATTACGCAAAACGCGGTCAAGGCCGCCTTTCAGCACGCCGGCAAGGTCGATGCAAATCTGGTCGACGCGCAGCAGACCCGGCGCGTGCTGGACCGGATCGTCGGCTATCAGATTTCGCCTCTGCTATGGGACAAGGTCCGGCGCGGATTATCGGCGGGACGGGTGCAGACCGTAGCCGTGCGGCTGATTGTTGAACGCGAACGGCTGATCAAGGCATTTCAGCCGGTGGAGTACTGGACGCTGGACGCCTTGCTCAGGCCAGCTACCGGACAGCAGCAGGAGTTTACGGCCAGGTTTATCGGCATTGATGGAAAGCGCGCGACAGTCGAGACGGTCAACGCTCCTTCGCTTCCGAACCAGACCGAAACCGAAGCCATTGCGAGCGCGTTGAAAACAGCGGACTGGAAAGTTCGCCAGGTGGAGAAAAAGGAGCGGAGGCAGAATCCGACCGCGCCATTTACGACCAGCAAACTGCAGCAGGACGCTTCGCGGAAGCTGGGCTTTAATGTGCGCCGCACGATGGGCGTGGCGCAGCGACTGTATGAGGGCGTGGAGGTCGGCAGTCAGGGAACCGTGGGTCTGATCACGTACATGCGAACGGATTCCACCCGTGTATCGCCCGATGCGATTGAGGGCGCACGGAACTACATTGCGCAAAAGCTCGGAGCGAAGTACCTGCCGCAAACCGCGAATATCTTCAAAGGCAAGAAGGACGCGCAGGATGCGCATGAGGCAATCCGTCCGACCAATGTCGACTTGTCGCCGGAAGAGATCAAGCGATACCTGAGCGAGGAGCAGTACAGGCTTTACAAATTGATCTGGCAGCGCTTTGTCGCATCCCAGATGACGCCCGCGTTATTCGACCAGACGACGGTGGACATCGTCGCGCGAGCGGATCGCGGCTATGACTATCGCGTGACAGGATCTGTGCTGAAATTTGATGGCTTCCTCAAGGTGTATGAGGAGGCAAAAGACTCTAAGGACGCCGATGATGAAGCGCTGGGCAACCGGCTTCCGGAGCTGACCGACGGACAGCCGCTCAAGCTGAACCAGTTGCAACCGGAACAGCACTTTACCGAGCCGCCGCCGCGGTTCAATGAGGCTTCTCTTGTGAAGGAACTTGAGGAGCGCGGGATTGGCCGGCCTTCGACCTATGCCTCAATCATCAACACCATTCAGGATCGTGAATATGTCGCGAAAGTTCCTCCGAAAGGATCTGGCAAGTTTTACCCCACGGAGATAGGGATGGTGGTAAACGACCTGCTAGTCAAAAATTTCCCTTACATTTTCGACCCGGCGTATACCGCCAAGCTGGAAGTAGAACTCGATGCGGTGGAGGACGGTACTGAGAAGTGGACCGAATTGCTGCGGGGGTTCTATGGGTACTTTCAGAAGGAACTGAAGGTCGCCGACAAGAATATGGAAGACATCAAGCGGATGGAGCAGTCCACCTCGGAGAAATGTCCGGAGTGTGGAGCGCCGCTTGTGCTGAAGTGGGGTAAGTTCGGTTCTTTTTACGCCTGCACGGCTTATGACAAAAAGAAGCCGGTCATGATCACCAGCGCCGCATGGGAGAAGGACCCGAAAAAAGCAGTCAAGAAGATCGAAGAAAAGCTCGATTACCCCATGATCGTGAAAGCGACCGGCGGGACTGCCGCTGCGTCGGCCGGGGCGACGGTGTCGAATGCAAAAGAATTACAAAATGCCATGAAAGCAGCGGCTGGGCCAGAGCGCAAGCTCGCAGTCGAGCAGGTAAGCTGCAAGTTCACGCGAGAGAACTTCGAAGCCAAACCGAATCTAAATACGCCGGATGCCCAGGGAGCGGAGGCTGAGGAGGAGTTCTGCGAGAACTGCGGACGTGTGATGGTGTTGCGCAATGGCCCGTTTGGACAATTCATGGCGTGCCCTGGCTACAATGAGGATCCACCCTGCAAAACCATTCGAAAGCTGACACAAAAGCAGCAACAAAAGCCTGCTGTTCCGCTGGATGAAAACTGTCCCAAATGCGGCCTGCAGCTGGTTTTGCGTACTGGACAGTATGGCGAGTTTATTTCCTGTAGCGGCTATCCCAACTGCAAGTACATCAAGCAGAACCTTACCGGAGTTACCTGTCCCACGTGTGGAAAGGGAGATATTGCGGAGCGCAAGGCAAGGCGCGGGAACATCTTCTACGGTTGCACCAATTACCCGAAGTGCGACTTTACTTCTAATTACAAGCCGGTGCCGCAGAAGTGCCCGGAGTGCGGAAGCGCCTATCTGCTGGAGAAAACCCTGAAATCCGGTATTTATCTCGTTTGTCCCAACAATGAGAAGCAGAACGCGGAAGAACGGGCACGCAAGGCGCGCAGAAAGGGCGCGAAGGCTACCGAGGAGCACGTACCTGCCCCAACAGTTGTCTGCCATTATGAGGAGCGGATCGGTGACGTTCCCGAGGCGGAGGAAAACGGAGTTTCCGCCGGGGTGGCAGAACCGGCCGCAGTCTGACTTATTTGAAGTGCCTAAGTTTGGGGCGGTCTTTGGCGAACTCCTCCGCCTGTCCTGCTATAGGAGGCATCCCACTCCGGAACAACGGCATCCTAGCCTTTCGGAGTGAGAAAGAGTGTCGTTGGTGGCCTTCAGCTTTGGACAGGGTCACAACAGGTTGCTCGGTGGCACTTGCCAACTTCCGTCGAGCTAAGTACATCTGGTTATGTTCCACGTCCCTACCGGGACGAAACCGTTTTTCAGGAGAGTCAGCAATGAAGCGTTTAGCGTTCGTATTAGCTCTGGGCAGCATCACGGCCTTTGCAGGTGCTCAAACAGGCAAAACTCACAAACTGACCGGCTATATCAGCGACTCGAAATGTGGTGCCTCCAACCATGCAAGTGCATGCGTGACCAAGTGCATCAATGCCGGCGCAAAGCCAGTCTTCGTGGACGCCAACAAAAAGGTCTGGGCGATTGACAACACGGATGCCGTCCAGAACTACTACGGAGATCACGTCAAGCTGGTCGCTACCGAAGACGCTTCTAACCAGACCATCCATGTCAACAAAGTAGCCAAGGCCAAAGGCATGATGATGGACAAGATGTAATTTTTGGCAATCGTTTCTACCGGGCGATCGACAAAGAGGACGAAGCGAATCGCTCGTCCTCTTTGTCTTGTCCGCCATACAGACAGGCGGGGTAAAGCGTCCCGTGGATGAAGTCTGATATCTTTATAAATGAAGGAGTGTGGGCGAAGCTATGGCGAAAGCGGTCTGGAATGGAAAAGTACTCGCTGAAAGTGAGAATACTCAGCTGGTTGAGGGCAATGTGTATTTCCCGCATGATTCCATCGATCGTGAATTCTTCCGGTCGAGCTCCACGATCTCCACCTGTCCCTGGAAAGGGCAAGCCCGCTTCTACACAATCTTTGTTGAGGGGCAGGAAAACTCCGATGCTGCCTGGTACTACCCGGATCCCAAGCCGGCAGCACGCGCGATCAAAAACCACATAGCTTTCTGGCGGGGCGTGGAAATCGAGAAGTAGTCAGCGCATCGGAACTGTTGGATGGGCGGAAAGACCGGGATTGGTAAAATAGACGTGTGACTCTTCAGCCATCCATCCTGCCGGATTCCGCCACGGCAGCAGTCTCCGAGGACGATTCTTTTCAACCACAATCTGGCGGTACTCCTTCCGTCTCCGTGGGGTTTGTCAGCCTGGGATGTCCAAAGAACCTGATCGATAGTGAAGTCATGATGGGACTTTTGGCGCGGAGTGGTGCCACAATCACCCCCAACGCTGAAGACGCCGACGTGCTTGTCGTCAACACATGTTCCTTTATTGAAAAGGCGAAGCAGGAGTCGGTGGATACGATCCTGGAAATGGCGCGCCTGAAGAACGAGGGCAGAGCGACCCGTCTGGTTGTTGCCGGCTGCATGGTCGAACGTTATCGCCAGGAGATCCAGAAGAACCTTCCCGAGGTGGATGCTGTAGTCGGCACCGGGGAACTTGAAGATATCGTGGCCGCGGCGGGCATCCTGATTCCGCCGCAGAAGGTGACCCCAAAAGAATCTCCATTCCATATCTTGTCCGGTTCTGAAGGGACAACCGCGCATCGCCCGGAGGGGATCCATCGTGAAGCACAGGGGCGCTTCTCACGCGAGAGCTGGGATGGCGCAATTTCCAGTCTGCCGAACTATCTTTACGATGAGCACACGCCGCGGTTGCGGACCACGGCGCGCACTTCGGCGTACATCAAAATCGCGGAAGGGTGCGACCATCCTTGCGGATTCTGTATCATCCCGCAATTGCGCGGTAAGTTCCGCTCCCGCCGATTCGAATCGGTTGTTGCGGAGGCACAGCGGCTGGTCAACGAGGGAGTCCAGGAGATTACGCTGATCGGGCAGGACACCACCTGTTATGGCGAGGATTTTGGCATGAGAGACGGTCTGGCGCAGTTGCTGGATCGGCTGGCGCAGATTGACGGACTGCGCTGGATTCGATTTCTGTATGCGTATCCCAACAAGGTAACGCAGCGGCTTCTTGATACGATGGGCCGCCACGAAAACATCTGCAAATATCTCGATGTGCCATTGCAGCACGCATCGCCGAATGTGCTTAAGCGGATGAAGCGCGGCGGCGGAGCGGAGATTTTCCTGAAGCTCATTGAAAAGGCGCGTCGCGCGATGCCGGATATTGCGCTGCGGACATCATTCATTACGGGCTTTCCTGGTGAGACTGAGGCGGACTTCGATCTTTTGCAGGATTTTGTGCAAGCGGCACGCTTTGACTGGCTTGGAGTCTTTGAATATTCCGACGAAGAAGGTTCCGCCGCGTATCACTTGGATGCAAAGGTGCCGAAGCGTTCCATTGCCGCACGCCAGCGCCGGCTCATGCGGACCCAGTTGCAGATCAGCCGTGCCCGGCGTCGCGCGCAGATCGGACAATTCCTAGAGGTGCTGGTTGAAGGAGAAAGTGAAGAGACGCCGCTGCTATGGCAAGGCAGAGCGGCCATGCACGCGCCTGAAATTGACGGCAAAATCTTGATCAACGATTTCGGCCCGCATGAATCTCTCCGCCCGGGAAGCTTCCACCTTTGCCAGGTGACAGAAGCGCACGATTACGACTTAGTGGTCAGGGTTGTCGCCTGAGATTTCCATAGGAGATGGAAGCTTTCTAACACGAAACGGGTCACGATCACAGTTGCTATGCCCCAAAAAAAAAGAACAGAGTTCCAATCACTTCGTTGTCCCACATGCGGGGCAATCGTCCTGCGGGACGATCCAGATATGCCCTTCTGCAGCGACCGGTGCCGCGTAGTCGATCTGGGTAAGTGGGCCAGCGGCGCCTATCGTATCTCCTCCCCGATTCTGGATCCGGAAGTGCTGGAAGGATTGGACGAGAGACACCGCAGCGGGCACAGCACTGGCGACGATGAATAACTCAGGCGTGGCGTGACCCGGGAGAGAACGAGTTGGGCGTGGGTACTGGGAACCTACTTCGGAGCCGGTTTCTTGCGCCCGGGGCCGGGCACCTGGGGTTCGGCGGCTGGATTGCTTCTCTGGCTTGCGGCCGCGCACTGGGCACATCTCAGCCCACCTCAGCTGGCAGTCACCACCGCAGTTGCAGCGTTGGCAACCTTGCTGGTCGGCATCCCCGCCTGCAACGTCATCGTGAACGAATCCGGAGCGGAAGACCCCTCCTTTGTCGTGCTCGATGAGGTGGTTGGCCAATGGATCGCGCTGATTCCAGCCAGCGTTCATCCCTGGAGCTGGTTGCTTGCTTTCGTTCTTTTCCGGTTTTTCGATATCGTCAAGCCTCCGCCGGCGCGCCAGCTGGACAGAATGCATGGCGGCTTCGGCATTATGATGGATGATGTTGCCGCCGGCATTTATGCCATGGCACTCGTTTGGTTCGCCAGTCAGTGGCTGTAGAACGCGAATTCAGACAAAAGCGGAGGGAGTCTGCTTATGAAACTGGGCCTCCACTCGACGGACCATACGCCCCATATCGCGTCCGTGAATCCACGCGCCGCGCTGCCGGGAGGCGAAGTGGAACTGCACGGCCGAGGGCTCGCGCCATCCGGCTGTCGCCAGCCTACAGCAACCATTGGGGAACATCGGGCTTACGTCCGTATGAGCCGTCCATCGCGTGTACTGCTCCATGTGCCGCCGGGTACCATCTCCGGAAACGTGCAATTGCGGGTCGAGGGGCACTCCAGCAACTCCGTTCCTCTATCGGTCGGAATCGCCGTGGCGGAAGATATGCATCCGGTAGCGAATCCTGTGGTGGATCCGGACGGGAATGTTTACGTCGCTTTTTCCGGAGAACGAGGACAGCCCGCACCTGTATCGGTTTACCACATCGATCCCGAATATCAGGTGCGCCCATTCGCGACCGGGATTTTGAATGCAACCGGCTTGGCGCTGGATCCAGAAGGCAACCTGTACGTCTCCTCGCGTCACGAAGGGACGGTGTACCGGATCACTCCGAGTGGTGCAAAGTCAATTTTTGCGGAAGGCATGGGAGTCGCAACGGGGCTGGCCTTCGACAAAGACGGGCTGCTGTACGTCGGAGACCGGAGCGGCACCATTTTCAAAATCGCACACGACCGGCAGGTTTTTGTTTTCGCGACCCTGGAGCCGAGCGTGGCGGCTTATCACCTGGCGTTCACTCGACAAGGTACCCTCCTGGTCAGTGGGCCGACGACTTCTGCCAACGAGACGATCTATGCGATTGAACCGGCGGGTAGTATTTCCAGCTTTTACACCGGACTGGGGCGTCCGCAGGGCATTGCGATGGATGCAGCAGACAATGTGTATGTGGCCGCTTCGCTGCATGGGCGTCGCGGCGTCGTGAGGATTACCCCGGAGAGGGTGGCTTCTCTGGTCGTTTCGGGCTCCGGCATTGTGGGCATGGCTTTTCTGCCGGAAGGCGATGCTGTGCTGGCCACCCGAGATACCGTTTATCATGTGGGGTTGGATGTCGCTGGCTACCCTTTGGGATAAGTCACACAATCAAATACTGCCGGACTTGCAAGGTTCCGTAACCGCCTCACGTTTTCCCCTACTCCATCCATGCTCGCAGAGATCATCGCCGTCGGCTCGGAACTGCTCACTCCTTACCGCCAGGACACCAATTCGCTTTTTCTAACGGAAGAGCTCAACGGACTGGGTGTCACCGTGGCGTTCAAAACGATCGTTGGGGACCGCAAATCGCACCTGACCGAGGCCGTTTCCATCGCGGTGAGCCGAGCTGACATTCTTCTCGTCATGGGTGGCCTGGGGCCTACGCAGGACGATCTGACAAGGGAAGCCGTGGCTGATGCCCTGGGTGTCCGTCTTCGCCGGGATGGAGATCTGCTGGCGGCCCTCTACAAGCGCTTTGCGGCACGCAGGGCCATTATGCCCGGGAACAACTCCAAGCAGGCAGACGTAATCGAAAGCGCCGCCGTGCTCCCCAACCCCCACGGGACAGCTCCCGGGCAGTGGCTGGACACGGTCGTCGGGGAACATCGCAAGCTGATCGTTCTGCTGCCGGGGCCTCCATCGGAATTGAAGCCGATGTTCACCTCCGAATGCCTGCCTCGCCTACAGGCAGTTCTGCCGCCACGTTTCATTGCCCGTCGTGTGCTCAAGATGGCCATGCTGCCGGAATCCGAAGTCGATGCAAAGCTGGCGCCGATTTATACGCGATTCGCTGATGTGGAAACCACCATTCTGGCGCACGCGGGAGAGGTGCAGTTGCACATGCTCTGCTCGAAACCATTTCTGGAACTTGCCCAGGGGAGAGTGAACGAATTGGTTGCACGGGTGGAAGAAGAGATGGAAGACGCAATTTTCTCTTCACAGGGCGAGACACTGGAGCAAATTGTGCTCTATTACCTTGAAATCCGGGGAGCAACGGTGGCGATCGCCGAGAGCTGCACGGGCGGCATGGTATCGCAGCGGCTCACCAGTATCAGCGGCAGTTCCCGTTCCTTTCTGGGAGGCGCGATTGTGTATTCCGACGGGGTCAAGACGGGTCTGGCGGAAGTTCCAGAGGAGTTGATCGAGGAAAAGGGTGCGGTGAGCAGGGAAGTCGCGGAGGCGCTTGCGCGCGGCATTCGCCGGCGAACGCAAGCGACGATCGGGCTCGCCATTACCGGAATCGCAGGGCCGTCCGGCGGTACTCCCGAAAAGCCGGTGGGGCTGGTCTACATTGCTCTTGACGACGGCAAGGAGATCAGTGTGACGCAGAAGAATTTCCGCGGCGACAGAGACCGTGTGCGTGGACTTGCCAGCCAGCAGGCACTCGACATGCTGCGTCGCAAGCTAATGTAAGAGCCGCTCAACGGGACTGATTTTCCACGTTGCGCTGCTACACTCGAAACGTGCTCCCAATGAAGATGGATTGGATTGCAGCAGCGATCGCGTACGTGCTCGGTTCCATTCCGTTCGGATACCTGCTGGTGCGGACTTTTCAAAAGCAGGACATCCGCAAAACGGGCAGCGGCAACATAGGGGCGACAAATGTTCTCCGTTCCGGCTCCCGCTGGCTCGGCATTCTTACGCTGTTGCTCGATATGGCCAAAGGCTTTCTGGCAGTTGTTCTTGCGCGTAACCTGGCGGCAGGTTCGCACTCCGTGGCCACCGCGTCCATCGGAGCCTTGTTCGCCGTGATTGGCCATGTGTTTCCGATCTGGCTGGGTGGCAAGGGCGGCAAGGGAGTCGCGACCGCGCTCGGCGTTTTTCTTGCTCTCGCACCTCTGGCCGCACTTGCCGCGCTGGCTGTGTTCATCGTGGCCACCGTGCTCACGAGGTATGTCTCGCTCGCCTCCATACTGGCTGCGGCGTCCTTTCCAATCTGGGTCTGGGTGGCGGACCGGCTGATGCGAATGAACTATGGGCACGGGCCGATCTTCCTCGCCTGTACCCTGCTGGTGCCAGCGGTCATCCTGATCAAGCATTATAAAAATGTGCAGCGCCTGTTGAACGGGACGGAGTATCGCTTCGGAAGCAAAGAGAAAGTGAGCAGCGCGGCATGAGCCGCATTGCCGTAATTGGCGCCGGCTCGTGGGGAACCGCTCTCGCTCTCGCTTTAGAACGCCACGGAGGTCACTCAATTCGCCTGTGGTCCCATACTCAGCACGTGGCCGATTCAATTGAACGGGAGCGTGAGAACCGCGCCTACTTGCCGGGGTTTCGCATCCCAGACTCCATCACTGTGACGACCGGGTTGGACGCTGCCGTCGGAGACGCGGAAATCCTGGTCCTCGTGGTGCCTTCGGAACACCTGCGCAGCGTCTGTCAATCTTTGGCTCCCTCGATAAGTTCGAATCACGTGATTGTGAATGCCACCAAGGGCATTGAGGACGCCAGCTGCCTCCGCATGAGTCAGGTCATCGCGGACGTCTTCGCGCAACATCGCAGACAAATCCCCCACGCTGTGCTTGGCGGCCCGTCTTTCGCACAGGAAGTCGCCTCTGGAAGTCCGACGGCGATCACCGTCGCGGCGCAGGATGCCCGCTTTGCTGTTCGTATTCAGGAGGAGTTCTCCGGTCCCACGCTTCGCCTTTACACCAATGATGACGTCATCGGGGTAGAAGTGGGTGGCGCGCTGAAGAATGTGATCGCGATTGCCGCGGGCGCGACCCATGGCCTGGGTCTGGGCCACAATACGGTGGCCGCATTGATCACCCGTGGAATCGCCGAGATGACCCGGCTGGCGATTGCCTGCGGAGGGCAGCCGGAAACGCTGGCTGGGCTGGCCGGGCTTGGGGACCTGGTGCTTACCTGCACCGGAACCTTGTCGCGCAATCGCTATGTGGGCGTGGAGCTTGGACGCGGGCGCGGACTGCGCCAGATTCTGGATGGGATGCATGGAAAGGTGGCGGAAGGCGTGCGGACTACCCACGCTGCTTTGGGCCTGGCGCGCAGCTTGCATGTGGAAATGCCGATTACGGAGCAGGTTGCATGCTTGCTGGAGGAGCGAATTTCCGCAGAACGGGCGGTGCGGGAGCTGATGGCGCGGCCTGGACGCGACGAATGAATACCCATTCCGCGGATGACTGAGCTGCAAAGCAGCGCGGGCTGTTCGCCAGTATTCTCGTGCGAAACTTCTCTCCCAATGTAATATGGATGCCAGCATAGGTCACCTTTGCTGGTGATGGTCAGTTGGCGGGCCCTTCATGCAGATCAAACGTAATCCAACATTACGCCTGCTGTACCTGACCTTGCTGCTGCCGTTAACGGCGGGAATCATGTCGATGTCGCTGGCAAGACATGCCATCTATGAGGCTGCCTGGAGCGATCGCATTATCGAAATCGTGCTGGCTACGCTTGCCGGTGGTTTTTCCATAAAGACCTGGTTTGTGACGCTGGAATTTGCCAGAAACATGCGTCAGTTCATCGAGATTACCCAGGCAATCAAGCGTGGAGAGTATGTGCTGCCGTCTGACCGCGCGGGCCTGCCGGAGATCGAGGAACTTGCCAAGGAACTCGGCAATACAAACGAGAGCCCCGATACTGCCCTAGCGAAATGGATCCTGCTTTCACGCGACCATCAGGCAATTTTTGTAAGACTCGTTGAGGCGATTTCCGCGTCCATTGAGACCAAAAGCTTCTATGCACGCGGACACTCCGGCCGAGTCGCGGAATACTCCACGCTGATTTGTTGCGAGCTTGGTTTGCCTCCGCAGGAAAGCGCGCGCATTCGCCTTTCCGCCTTGCTGCACGACATTGGCAAAATCGGGATGGACCAGAACATCCTGACCAAGCCAGGAGGGCTGACACCCGAGGAGTTTGAGGTGCTGAAAACACACCCGGCCCGCGGAGTGGAAATGCTCCGTCCGGTTCCGCAGCTGGCCGATTTGCTGCCCGGCGTGGAGCTTCATCATGAGTCGCTGGATGGCAGCGGATATCCCCACGGGCTGGCGGGCGATCAGATTCCGGTCATGGCGCGCGTCATTGCCGTTGCCGACACATTCGACGCGATGACCCACAACCGTACGTATCAGGATGCGATGGATGGTCAATATGCGTTGCGCATCCTGCGCAGCATGATCGGCGTCAAGTTCGATGAACCTACGGTGGACGCCTTTTGCCGGGCCTATGCTGCCGGACTTGTTGTCCTGCCGCAGCGGGAGGAAAATTCGGAAGACTCCTGGGTGAAGAGCCCTGCGCTGGGCGCTTAGATCACGCTGTTTGCTCCTTTTCTGGGGAACTGCAGGAACTCCGGAGCTGCACCGAGGCAATTTGAACGCGGCCCCGATTGATACACTGGAGCCTGGAGACTTGCCCCCGACCTGATGATTTCCCTCTTCAACACTCCAGAACAAAAGCCCGGTCTTTTTGATCGTATGAAGACTGCAGTGGCGCGCACGCGCGACACACTGCAGGAGCGGATGGATGACCTGCTGACGCTGGCCCGTCCGATTGATGAGACGGCTCTGGATGATCTGGAGGCAACCCTGATTGCCTCCGATTTAGGTGTGACCACTGCCCAGGAGATCATTGACAGCTTGCGGCAGGCGGCCTCGCGCCAACAGATCCGGGACGGCGCAGAATTGCGGCGACTGCTCAAGGAGGAGCTGTTGCGAATTCTGAACTCGGTCCCGCAGCCCCCGATCCGAGCCGCAGCCCAGACGGAGGTGATTTTGATGGTGGGCGTGAACGGTACAGGGAAAACCACGACCACAGGAAAGCTGGCGGCATACTTCAGGGAGCAGAATAAGTCCGTGCTGCTTTGTGCGGCCGATACCTTCCGCGCGGCGGCAATCGAACAACTGGAAGTTTGGGGACAACGCGCCGGTGTGGAGATAATTCGCACCCGGCAGGGCGGCGATCCTTCAGCCGCCCTCTACGACGCGCTGATGGCTGCCCAGGCACGAAAGACGGATGTGCTCCTTGTGGATACGGCCGGACGTCTGCACACCAAAAACAATTTGATGGCGGAGCTGGA
>DASSZI010000072.1:0-13992 GCA_035713565.1 Acidobacteriaceae bacterium
AGAGCACGTTCGCACACGGCGGACCGCGGTGGGCGCCTGGCGGACTCTCTCGTGGCAAGTGGCGCAATTTCCAGAGAAGATCTGAAAGCTTTTCTAGATCGCGTACCAGCGGAACCCTTGGATATTGCGGCGACTGGGATCGACGAAACTGAACTCCTCAACCTGCTGATGAAGCTCATCTACACGGGCCATCTAAAGACTCCGCGTGAGTTTGTCGACGCGATCAAGCTTCCATATCAAATCGTCCATGATCTGGTGCAGATGGGGATTGACCGGCAACTGCTTCGGTCGCTGGGAACCAGCAACTCGGCAAGTTTTCTCGACTTGGGTTACGCCTTTACCGAGCAAGGCCGAAAATTCACGATGGATGCTTTCGATCAGTCCCGGTATGCCGGACCTGCTCCAGTAACCCTCGAGGCTTTCGCCAGACAAGTCAACCGGCAGAAGATTGTCGACGAGCTTGTCACCTTTGACCGCATTCGGTCGGCATTCGGTAAGATGGTATTCCCCGACAGCATTATCGAACAGAGCGGGCCCGCCTTAACATCAGGTCGCGCCATGCTCCTTTACGGGCCGCCAGGCAATGGAAAAACGTCAGTCGCGCTCAGCTTTGCCAACGTGTTCCATGACGTGATTTACGTACCTTACGCCTTTATGGTTGAAGGCCAAATCATCCGTGTCCACGATTCCAGCCTGCACGCATCTCTCGGCGCTTCTTTGCTGCCTCCCGATGAGAGCGTCTCCTTTGTTCGAGGCGACGAGAGTGATGCGCGCTGGGTTCCCTGCCGCCGCCCATTCGTCGTCACCGGAGGCGAACTGACGCTGGAAATGCTCGATCTGCGGTATGACGCTACGGCGAAGTTCTACGAAGCGCCCCTGCATGTGAAGGCTCTGGGCGGATGTTTCGTGATCGACGACTTTGGCCGTCAGTTGGTAAGTCCCACGAACCTGCTCAACCGCTGGATTATGCCGCTCGAAAGCCGCATGGATTACCTGAAACTTCATACCGGAAAAAGCTTTACTGTGCCTTTCGAGGAAATGGTCATCTTCTCGACCAATCTCGATCCTGAAGACCTGATGGATCCTGCTTTCCTGCGGCGCATTCCTTACAAAATCGAGGTAGGTGCGCCGAGTATGGAACGATACAGGCAGATTCTTCAGCAGGAATGTGAAGCCAGCGGCTTAACGCTCACCGATGAGATATTCCATTCAATTGTGCACAAAGTGCGGGAAGAAAGAGGGCTCGAACTCGCCGCGTATCATGCCAGATTCATCGTGGATCAGGTGGTCGCGACCTGCCGCTTCATGGGACAACCGCCGCATTTCGAACCGCGGTTTGTTAATTATGCGGTGGACAATCTGCGAGTCCACCACGACCCCTCTGCACACAAACAGACTGTTCCGCAGCATGCGACGCCAGCCGTCTCGTCGCCAGCCACAATGGCCAGGTTGTAAACAAGTTTCACCTCCACACCCTGGCTTCGTTTAGCTCTTTCTCCTGGAACGCATCGCCCCTTACATTAGGCTCCGTTTGGAGGCCTGCGAATGTTCCGACCCCCATAGATCCATTCCTGAAATTTACACTCCTACGGACCAAGAGCTGGATTCGGCGGTAAAATATTGCGCATTCCTGAATTGCAGGGAAAGCCGATGCGTATTTTGCTATTGTCGATGCCGGATTCCTTCGAACATATGCCCTCGATGGTGATCCGCATGCCGAACGGAGCGCTCAGCTCCCTGGCTGGGAATGTCGATGAGCATCATAAAATGGCGGTCGCCGACCTGATTTTGTGTCAGCGGAGCGTGCGTGAGACGGTGACGCGTCTGGTCGAGGAACTCGATCCTGATCTCATAGGGCTGTCCGTGATGACGTTCCAGCGCCGGACTGCCGAACGCATTATTCAGATGGTCCGTCGGCTGAAACCGGATGCCAGAATCGTGGTCGGTGGCTATGACCCTAGTCTCGCGACCGAGGCATACGTCACGATGCCCATCGACTTCATCGTGCGGGGAGAAGGAGAGGTCACATTTCGAGAACTGACACGCGCGCTGGAAAGCCACAGCGACATGCACTTTATCAGTGGACTGTCGCATCGCCATGAAGGACGCTGGATCCATAACCAACTGCGCGCGCCGAGCCGGCTGGAGAGCCAGGAAATTCGGCTTCCCAACCGGAACGCCCGGGTGCTGCAGGGGTACACAATGCTGGGACGACAGGTAGATGTAATCGAAACATCGCGCGGCTGTACCTACGATTGCAGTTTCTGCTCGATTATCGAAATGCGCGGACGCAATTTCCACACCTACGCCTTCGACCGGGTGATCGCGGACATTCGAGACGCAAGGGATCACGGCGCGCGCACACTTTTCCTGGTCGATGACAATGTCACCTTGAACGTACCCCGGTTCAAGGCTCTGTGTCAGGCGATCATTGACTCCGGTCTGCATTCGCTGGACTATTTTCTGCAAGGCATGACCTCAGCAATCGCCAACCATGGAGAGGAGTTGGCCCCCCTGATGAAGCGCGCGGGATTTCGCTATGTCTTTCTGGGAATCGAGAACATTCTGGAGAGTGATTTGAAGCTTCTGCAGGCGAGCGCGAAGAATACTGCACGCACAAATGGACGCAGTACCGGCAATGCAACGCTGCAAGCTATCGAACATTTGCATCGTAACGGCATGTATGTTGTAGGAGGGCTTATCGTCGGCAGTCCAAACGATACGGTCGAGTCCATTGAGGCGAACCTTGCCTTCGCACGCAAGTATGTGGACTGGCCCTATATTCAGCATCCGACGCCCTATCCTCGGACACCGATGACGGACGACTTCCGCCGCAAGGGTTTGATCGAGCACGAGCGATTTGAAGAGTACGATGGGACGACTTCCGTCGTGCGCAATGAATCTATGTCCGCGGACGAGATCGAGTATCTGCGCTGGAAGGCCGAGCGAGGGATGAAAACGCGTCACCTGCCCACCGTGTTCTGGCATGATCCGTGGTTCGTAGCGCGCAATGCATTGGCGATGGCTGCGCATACGTATCGCGGCTCAACCCTGCGCACGATGCTCCATCTGGAAAACGACCGGCAAGCCTTTACCCGGTACAAACGAATCCGCAACGAAGAACGCGAATACATTTGAGCCGATTCCGCCGCACTCTGTCCGTTCAGATTTTTCCTATTGCAAAACTGCGGGCGCACCTCAACTGTCCGTAGAATCAATAGCTTCTGCATTATTCTTCACGCAACACTTCCAGGGGTTTCTGTTGCAGAATACTCCAGCAAGCCAGCCATCCGGTAATGCTGGCGAGGACCGCCGTAATCAACATGGCTGCGATCGAAATGAGACTACTGGGATGGAAACCTGCGTCCAATTTGTGCAGCAGGATGCTCGAGAGGACCAGCGAGAAAAGGACACCGGCAGCGCCGGCGATAACTCCAAGCATCAGAAATTCGACGCTGAGCATCGAGATGATCTGCCTCCGCAGGGCACCGAGAGACTTCAGAATGGCGACTTCCCTAACCCGCTGAAAGCGTGTCGCCGTCACGCTCGAGGCCAGAATAATCCCGCCAGAAAGCATGGCGAAAGCCGCCAGGAACCGGATAATGAGTGCAATCTGCGCAACTATTTTGCGAACCGTCTCCAGCACGTCGGCCACATTGATGATCGTCACGGTGGGATACGCGGCAAATAAAGTTCGCTCCACATCGCCGACACGCGCAGGATCGGCGTGGAAAGCTCCGTACCAGATTGCGGATTGTCCCACGAGTACGCGAGAAGGCAAAACAAACTGACTCCGCGCAAAGACATGCTGCCCGTCGGAATGGTAGATAGCTGTAACTTTAGTGTCGATGCTTTGGTCGCCTACGTGAAAGACCAGATGAGATCCAGGCTTCAGGTGCAGCAGCTTTGCAGTGCGGTCGGTAACCGCCAGGTCTGGCGCACTGCTGTTCTTCGTCCACCATCGGCCGCTCACAACCTTTTCTCCAACCGGCAGCGTGTCCGCCCAGGTGAGCGATGTGGAACGCAGCATGCGTCGTGGATAATGTTCGAGTTGAAGTTGGCTAGTGGGAACGCCATTGATCGACGCAATTTGTGCAGACACGACCGGGATTGTCTCCAATGCACCGTGAACGGCAGGCAGCGTGGAGAGCAATTTCTGCACGCCCGGCAATTCCTCCAGGCTGATATCCACAAGGAAAATGTTTGGAATTTTTCTTGAGCCAGTGTCATTCAAGTCGCGCACAATTGCCTGTTGCACAAAATAGACGGACATAATGAGCATGACGCCCACTCCAAGTGCAGTGAGCACGGCGGCCGACTGATTGCCCGGTCGGTAAAGGTTGGCCAGACCCTGCCGCAGCATCGGCGAGCGAACCGCACGATTCTGCTGGAGCAGCCAACGCACTCCGGCCATGGCTACGGAAGACGCAAGCAGCAGAAAGACCAAGACGGCAAGCAACGAGCCGGCGAACCATCGGCCCACGACTGCAGACGCGGTCAGCGTACTGGCGATCCCTGCGAGCGCTAAGAGGATGAGCACAATCACCGCGATCTGCACACGGTCGCGAGGAACGATACGGCCAATGCCCGGTTTCTGGTCTTGCTCCATATTCCGGCGCAAGATGCGGAGCGGGCGGAAATCACGAATCTCGAGCAGCGGGGGCAGCGTGAACAACAGGGTCGTCAGCACGCCCGTCAGCAGCCCCGTCAACACGGGGTTGAGGGTAAGGCGAGCTTCGACCGGCAACGAGATCAGCCGCTGCAGCAGGAGGGGAAACGCGCGTGCAACCAGCGATCCGGCACCAATCCCCAGCAATGCGCCAGCAACGCCAAGAAATAGTGTCTGCAGAAAATAGATGCGCATGACATGCGACGAGCGAGCACCCAGCGCTTTCATGATTGCGATGGTTTCCAGCCGCTGCTGCAAGTGGGCGTGCATTGCCATCGCGACGCCTATCGCACTTAGCACCATGGTGACTAGACTGACCAGCGTGAGCATGGCTGTGGCGCGGTGCAGACCATCAACCAATGAGGGATTCGCCTCACGGAAGTCGGTGACCTGCGCCTCCGGCAGAATGGTCTCCACTCGTTTACGCAGAACATCGACGCTCATTGCCAAATGCCCGTGGTCAACCGGCGCAAGGCGGAACAGCATCCGTCGGCTGGCGCGACTGCCGGGACGCACCAGACCAGTCGCGGAGAGGGCATTTTCTGTGATCATCACTCGGGGACCAATCGCAAAGGAGGACGAGATACGATCTGGTTCCGAGCGGACCACATCGACGATTCGAAAACGCGAGTTGCCCAGGTGCAGAACCTCGCCAAGATGGCTCCGCATGCGCAGCAGGAACTCCTGACTGACAATCGCTGTCTGGCCGGTCAGCACCTGGCGCAGCTTGCGTCCGGACGCCAGTTGCACGTCTCCGTAGTACGGATACTTCGCCGGATTGACAACTTTCAGCGAGACCAGCAGCGGATCGGGCGCAACTGAAGTAGATGCCATAGAGACAGTTTCGATGACCTGAGTGTGCTGCACTCCCTGGGATCGGAGCTCATCGAGTTTTGCAATCTGCGCACCTGTAAAATCGTGAAACTGTCGCGCGGAAAGATCAGCCGACATGAGGCTGCGGGCCTGTTGCAGCAGCGTGCGTTGGAACATTACGCTGAAACTGCGCGTGCCTGTCAGAGAACCCACGCCGAGCGCGACGGCAACAATGACAAATGCAAACTTCCCCAAAGATGCGTGAAGATCGCGCCATGCAATCTTCCATGCGGTTTTCCAGGCCAGTTCGCTCATCCGAGCATTCATGCGTGTGCGCCGAGAACCGCAGATTGGGTTGTGCTCATGGTTTCGTCCGCATCAATATGGCCGTCGCGTAGCAGAATCTTCCGTTCCGCATGAGCCGCCAGCGCAGGATCATGCGTGACCAGCACCAGCGTTGTGCCTTCGCGCCGATTCAACTTCAGCAGCAACTCCATGACGCGAGCTCCGGTCGCCGAGTCAAGATTGCCGGTCGGCTCATCAGCCAGAATCACAGGGGGCCGCAGCATAAATGCGCGTGCCAATGCGACACGCTGCTGCTCGCCGCCCGAGAGTTGCACGGGATAGTGATGGAGCCGCTCGCCAAGGCCGACACTCACCAGCAGTTCTGTCGCACGATCGCGACCATCGTTTTTCGCGTGCAGCTCGTGCGGAAGCAGTACGTTTTCCATCGCTGTGAGCGTAGGGATCAATTGGTAGGATTGAAAGACGAATCCAAGTTTTGTTGCGCGAATGTGGGCCAGAGCATCTTCCTTCAAGCGACTGATCTCTTCCCCGTCAATGGCTATGCTGCCGCTGGTGGGTGAATCCAGCCCCGCCAACAAACCGAGGAGCGTACTTTTTCCGCTGCCGGATGCGCCCATGATTACCGCAAACTGACGCGCCGGAATGAGGAGATCGATGCCTTTCAGGATTTCGAGAGTCGTCGATCCGCTGCCCAGGCTTTTTTTCAGCCCGCGAACTTCTATGATAGGAAGAGATTTGGTCTGCATTCTATGGAGTGACGATGCTGAAGTCGAATTGGACGCGTGTTTGTTTCGCATTTGTATTGATTGCGCCGGTCAGCGGTTGCCATAGAACTCCGTCTCCACCACCGCCGCAATCCCAGTCCGCTACTGATGCCATCGCAGCTCCCGTAGCAACGGCTCCAGCAGTTGTGGACACCCGGCCCACCATTGTCGCTTTTGGCGACAGCCTGACTGCAGGGTACGGTACGCAACCCGGCCAGAGCTACCCTGATTATCTCCAACAAGACCTGGATGCGCGCGGATATCGATATCGTGTGATCAACGAGGGCGTCAGCGGCAATACATCGAAAGATGGTGTGCTGCGTGTGCGCAGCATCGTGAAACTGCACCCGGCGGTCGTAATCGTCGCGTTTGGCGGCAATGATGGTTTGCGCGGAGTTCCGATCCTGGACTCGGAGATGAATCTGGAGACGATTATCTCTGCGTTGAAAACGGCGCATGCGAAAGTGATTCTGGGCGGGATAACCCTGCCGCCCAACTACGGCAAAGACTACATACAAAAATTCAATCAGATGTACGCCCGCCAGGCCCGAGATTACCACGTCCCTCTTTTGCCATTCATGCTAAAGGGCGTTTATGGTGTGCCCGGGTCCATGCAGCGAGATGGTATCCATGCGACGGCGCAGGGGAACCGGCAGGTGGCCGAAAATTTTCTGCCATTGCTGCTGCCCGTGCTGCAAAAGTCTGGCGCAGCCAAGGGGATGCCCAATTCGCACCGCTCAGGTTCTGCCGCTGGACACCGCAGCGTAGCAGCTATGCCGCCAGCACAGCCATAGGCTGAATCAGCGTGCCTGCCAGACGCCGCCCAACTCCAAATAAGTCGATTTGGCTGGTAAAGATTTTTACCGTGGGTGCGGCGGAGTATTCCGGGAGATTGCATGCCATCCCGTTACGCAACCGCATTGCTGTCCCATCATTTACCGTCACCGATGGCATTTCCGGTAGCAGAAGCCGAGGATGCGGCAAACGCCGTCCTAACGAATCTTCCTTCATCCACTCGGCAACCTGCTCCAGTGTGGCCGCTTGGTTCAAAGTGAATGCACCGGCTTCTTCGCGGCACAGGGCTGCCAGATGCGCCCCGCACCCCGCTCGCACGCCAAGTTCATGGGCAATGGAGCGAATATAGCCTCCAGAGGAAACCTCGACCGAAAACCATGCGTCGGGCGCTCGATAGTCTAAGATATCGAATCGCCGGATTGCAATAGAAACAGCCCGAAGTTCGACAGGCTTGCCAGCGCGCGCCAGCTTGTAGGCAGGAACCCCCTGCAGCTTTTTTGCGGAAAACGGTGGCGGCATCTGCTGGATCATTCCTTCAAACTCTTCCGCAAGATGCCGAATGCCAGCTAATGTCAGATCAGGCGTCACCCCGGCATTCACTGGAGATCCTTCGGCATCGTACGTATCGGTGGCGAAGCCGAAGCGGATAATTCCCGTGTACCGCTTGCTGTCTTGCCGGAAGAACTGCGCCAGCCTGGTGTAGCGTCCCAGCAGCAGCGGGAGGACACCAGTTGCCATTGGATCCAATGTTCCCAGATGGCCGATTGAGGATTCTCCGGTCATCTTGCGAACGCGCGATACTACATCGTGCGATGTCATTCCGGCGGATTTGTTAACAACAAGCAGCCCATTCATGGGAGGATTGCGGAGGCCAGTTGTCCTAAAGAACTTCTGTGTTGCGGCCGCGGACCAGGGAAAGAAATTCATGACGTGTCTGCTGATTATCTCGGAACGCGCCGAGCATTGCCGAAGTGACCGTTGAGGAGTGTTGCACCTCGACGCCACGCATCATCATGCACAAATGTCTAGCTTCGACCACAACGCCTACCCCCTGTGGTTCGATGGTTTCCTGGATGGCATCGGCAATTTCGCGGGTCATTCGCTCCTGCACCTGCAGGCGGCGCGAGAAGACGTCAATCAAACGAGGGATTTTGCTGAGTCCAATCACCTTACCGTTTGGAATGTACGCAACATGAACACGCCCGAAGAACGGAAGCATGTGGTGCTCACATAGCGAGTACATCTCGATGTCTTTGACGATTACCATCTCGTCGTAATCGACATCAAACAATGCCCCCTGCAGGATCTCGCCGGGGTTCTGCAAATAGCCTCGAGTAAGAAATTCCATGGAGCGTCTTACGCGTTCCGGAGTGCGGACGAGGCCGTCGCGCGCAATGTCCTCGCCAAGCCGTCCGATCAACTCCCGGTAAATATCTTCCGTCGATATGCCCGATAACATGTCCTCTGCGGGCTTGTTCCCCAAAGCTGGTTGTACCATCAGTTCCCTTCTCAGGCGGTGTTCTTATCTAGTGCGACGACCGCTCAGTTGCCTAAGTTCCGGCACATTCAAAGAAATTTTTATTGGTCTCTTCCACGCGGACTTTTTCGAGCTTGCCGTGCGTCAATTTCGACTGAAGAATTCTATAAATTTCCAGACACAAGTTTTCCGTAGTAGGAACATCCTTTGCAAAGGCTTGATCATGGTTAAGATTCATATGATCGAAACGTTCCACGATTTCGCGCTGCACCAGATCGTCCAACTGCGCCAGATCGCATACCATTCCCGTCGGAGGGTCCACCTGGCCGCCGACTGTCACTTCCACCACGTAATTGTGGCCATGCCCATGCGGATGATTACACTTGCCGTACACCTGGAGATTGCGCTCCGGGGTATAACTCTCCGTATGCAGGCGATGCGATGCGCTGAGCCGGTATCGACGAGAAATGCAGGCTTTCATTCTTCCCCGCAATAATCGGCGAAAAGGTCAGTCGTTTCATACACTCGGACCCGCTGCAGGCGCGCCGACTTAATCTTCGGCCTTAGCCTGGTCCAGATCGCGATAGCGATGTTTTCCGTCGTCGGAACAGTCGTACGAAACTCCGGCACTTCCAGGTTCAAATGTCTGTGGTCGTAGACCTGGATCACCTCGCGCTCAATAATATCTTTCAGTTCTTTCAAATCGACGACAAAGCCCGATACCGGATCGACCTCACCCGAAACCGTCACTTCCAGCGTGTAATTGTGGCCGTGTCCATTGAGGTTGGCGCATTTGCCGAAGACACGTTCGTTCTCCTGCTGCGTCCAGGCCTCATTGTGGTAGTAGTGAGCGGCCGAAAACTCTGCCTTTCGCGTCAACAGCACCATAGTGTCAGCATATTGGATTTAGAACCCGGCGTGTTAATTGGCATTTTCTGGTGTTGAGATCTTTCAACGTCTGGCAGCATAGCTGCGCCCTTTCCAGGTGACCTGCCGCTTGACATTTGTCTGCAGCCAGCTGGCCAGCAGCATCCACGCGAACAGAGGGAGCGCCAGCGGAGACATGATTGAATCCACAGCGGAGAAATGCGCTTTGGCCACACGGCTGTAGTGAATGCGAAGTCTCCAGGCCCACCACAGGACGATGGCCCAGATCACCGGCGTTCGCGCGACGTTCAGGTACATCCAAATCGCGACCAGCGGCAACCCAAACAGCAGAAGACTCATCAGCACTTTGCCTAACCCGCGGACCAGCGCATCTGGGAACAACGCTGCCAAGTTCTTGACCCAACCCTCATAAAGAGTCGCGAATGAGCGATACATCCTGGCGCTCACCGCATCGGGAGCATAGCGAAGTCGAATCCCCTCCTTGGCCTGCTTGCACCGGTGCGCAAGATCCAAATCTTCAATGATCGATGCGTGCACCGCGGCGTGACCGCCTATCCTCCTGTACACGCCACGCTCCATCATCAGAAATTGGCCGTTGGCTGCTGCTACGGGCGACTCCGGCGCGTTTACAAGGCGCGGCGGATACTTCTGCACAAGATCACCAAAAATTAAGGGCATGAGCGCCCTCTGCACAAAGCCATGGACGGACTGACGCGGAGAATATGAGAGCAGCGCCACATGATATCTGTCGGCCTCGTGTATGGCGCGGCGCAGACTGCCGGGCTCATGCACCGTGTCAGCGTCGGTGAACAGCAGCCATTTGCCGCGGGCCTGCTGCGCAGCAGACCACAATGCATTCGCCTTGCCCGTCCATCCGGTCTGGAGCGGCGGAGCATTCAACACCGTCACCCCGGCAACCTCTTCTGAGATCGCTTGGGTTTCGTCGATGGAATCATCGTCCACCACAATCAGCTCCCACTGCTGACCGAGCAGAAATGTTTCCTCGCTCTGCTTCACCAAAGAATCAAGACAGCTGCGGATGGATTCCGCTTCATTCCGCGCCGGGATAATAACGGATAGAAGGAGGGACTCGGCGTTGGCTTTCGTTGCGATTTCCCGATCCATAGAACAAATTCGTATCATACAAGCATCAGGAAATGAGAATTCTCCCAAAAATCGCCAGACTTGATCGTTTTGCAGCAGCCCCAGTTCTGCTTTTCGCAACTATGTTTCTGTTCAGCGGCTGCGACCGCGGCCGCGCTCCGCGCCAGATTGGACGGGTGGCTCCTCCGTTCACGATCCATGACGGCAGCGAAGCGGTTACGCTGAGACAGTATCGCGGACAGGTGGTGCTACTGAACTTCTGGGCGAGTTGGTGCCCACCGTGCATTGAGGAACTGCCATCTCTGATGGCGCTGCACCGTCGGATGCCGCAACTCGTTATTCTGGGCGTCAGCATTGATGAAGACGCGCAGGCCTATCACAATTTCCTTCTGCAAAATAATATCGACTTCCCTACCATTCGCGAACCTTCGCGAGCGACCCAGAACCTCTACGGCACGGTTCAGATTCCGGAGAGCTACGTAATTGACAAGTCGGGTCATATAGTTCGCAAGTATGTCAGCGCCCAGGACTGGACCAACCCGGAAATCCTACAGACCTTGTCTGCCGTGCTGAACGAAAAAAGCTAAGCCGTCGCGAATCCGCCGCGCAATGGGTATAGATCCCGCCAATGCCCCAATCTACGCCCGATGCTCTGCAAAAATGCTAAAATCAAGGTGGAATCTTATGCCCCTTAAGACACTTTTCCTTAACCCGCCCTCCTTTGAGAACTTCGACGGTGGTGCCAGCTCTCGCTGGCCCGCGACACGCGAGATCGAATCGTATTGGTACCCGGTCTGGCTGGCCTATCCGGCAGGAATGCTGGAAGGTTCACGTTTGCTTGATGCTCCACCGCATCACGTTTCGGCGACGGAGACAATCGAAATTTGCAAGGAGTACGAATTTCTTGTGCTGTTCACCAGCACTCCAGGCTGGCAGGGGGACCAGAAACTCGCCGAGGCCATCAAAGCGGCGAATCCTTCGATTCGCATAGCATTTGTTGGTCCTCCAGTGACTACTTCGCCGGACCGCGCGCTGAATGAGTGCCCTGCACTGGATTTCGTGTGCCGGCGTGAATTCGATTTTTCCGTCGTCGAATACGCCAATGGCAAGCCTATGGACGAGATTCTCGGCATCAGCTATCGGAGAAATGGTCAGATCGTGCACAATCCGGATCGCCCGCAGGTGGAAGACCTGGATGCCATGCCGTGGGTGACGGACGTTTACAAGCGGGATATGGACGTAACGAAATACAACGTTCCATTTCTTCTTCATCCCTATGTCTCGCTTTATTCCACGCGCGGATGCCCCGCGCAATGCACCTTCTGCCTCTGGCCGCAAACGTTGAGCGGGCACGCATGGCGCAAGCGCTCCACCGACGATGTCGCCGCTGAAATGGCGCATGCCAAGGAAATTTTCCCGCATGTGAAGGAATTCTTTTTCGACGATGACACCTTTAATATCCAGAAGGCACGCACCGTGGAACTCTGTGCAAAGCTTAAGCCTTTAAATCTCACCTGGTCTTGCACATCGCGTGTCACCACTGACCGGGAAACGCTGAAGGCCATGCGTGACGCTGGATGCCGTTTGCTGATCGTCGGATTCGAATCCGGAGATCCGCAGATTTTGAAGAACATCAAAAAAGGTGCGACCGTCGAGCGGGCACGCGACTTCGCCCGCGATTGTCACGATCTCGGCCTGACCATCCACGGGGATTTCATTCTAGGGCTGCCTGGTGAAACGAAAGAGTCGATCCGCAACACGATCAACTTTGCCAAATCGCTTGACGTCGAAACCATCCAGGTCTCAATCGCTCACGCCTATCCGGGAACGGAGTTTTACGATTTCGCCAAAGCCAACGGCTTCATCATCAACAATGGCGCTATGGTGGATGAGGAAGGCCACCAGTTGGCCCATATTGAATATCCGGGTCTGCCGGTGGAATACGTCCTGGAGATGGTCCACCGCTTTTACGACGAATATTATTTCCGCCCAAAGGCGGCCTGGCGCGTGGTCAGCAAAGCTATCATGAACCGCGACCTGCCTCGTTTGTACGTAGAAGCCAAAGCCTTCATGAAACTGCGCGCACAGCGGAATCGCGTGGTGGCGAAAAGCAAGCTGGAGAAGGCGGCCGCTCCCAAGACGCAGCAAGTTGGGGCCTAAGAAGCCGCGAAGCGGCAGCAAAGGAACTCGACGCGGTCAGCGTTACAAGCTGACCGCGTTTCTTTTGATGGGCAAATCGGAATAGGGCCCATAGTACTGGGAATCGATGGCAAAGTACCACCGGCGTATCCCGTAACGAGCATTTCTAAATCTGTTCTGGAGCAGCTTTCTCAGGAGTCGGGCCATCGCTTTGGTGCAATCCACAATGACCTTCCGGCGGTATATGGTGCTGGTCGCGGTGATGCTCGGAGCATCCCTCGGCGACACGTGTCTTGGGATCGGGATGAAGCGCATGGGACCCGTTTCAATCCACCACCTTGCATCTCTGTTGCTTGCGCTCCGCCTACCCTGGGTGGATGCTGGCATTGTGCTGCTGATCGGTTTTTTCGCCTCGTATCTGACGGCACTGTCATGGGCCGATCTCTCGTTTGTTCTGCCCGCTACTTCGTTTGGAAACGTTGTTGTCGCACTGCTTGCCAAATTCTGGCTGCATGAACACATCAGTCCTGCGCGATGGGCCGGAATCATTTTGATCACCCTGGGGGTAGGCTTCGTTACCCAGGGCCCCTCGTACACCGACCACGGCCAAGCTCCCCTGGAATCGAACGAATTGCATCCAGCGGCAGTAGCCGTCGAGACCAAGGAGCGTTCCACATGATCTCCGGGTTGCATGCTTCCGTTTGGCTGATGATCGGAGCCATTGTCCTCATGGCTACGGCAGGAGATGTTCTTCTCGCCGGCGCAATGCGTCAGATCGGCGACTTCGATCAAATACGCGCTCGGTCCGGGTTGTCCGGCGCAATCGCGGCAGTCCTGGGCAACGCGCGCTTTCTGCTCGGAGTTGCATGCATGGCCCTCAGCTTCTTCTCTCTGCTCTTTGCGCTGAGCTGGGCAGACGTCAGCTTGGTCGCGCCCGCTTCCGCTGCGCTCACCTTCGTCACCAATGCCTTTGCAGCTAAGTGGATTCTGAAAGAAAATGTCGACACCAGAAGATGGCTCGCAGCCGTATGTGTCTG